>JBCBFY010000079.1:0-24134 GCA_038527325.1 Cyanobacteria bacterium J06614_10 | reverse complement strand
ACAGGGGCCCTCAGCGTCAGTGCAGACTCCACCGCTACATCCTGAGATGCAAGGGATTCAGGTCTCTAGCGTTGAAATGCCAGACTCGCTGCCAGGTCATTTGGTTAGGATACCTTCTGGAGATGCGCAGGACTCTGTGAGCTTCTCCGTGAGTAAGGCAGGTCAATCATCTGACGCTGCGACTGATGGCACGACTGGAGGCGCGATTGGAGGCGCGATTGGAGGCGCGATCGCACCTACCAGCTACTTAGCCTCTTCTGAAAAACTCATCGAAAGTCTGGCGGAAGTGCCAGAGCTACCGGATCCTGTCGACACCCTGACAGACGGTAAGCTTAAGCCCAAACGCAAGACAGTCTCCCTGTTGGCGGGCGCAACGCTAGGGTTTGTAGGGCTCGTTGCCGGCCTCGGTGCGAGTTACTTCATGGCCAACCCTGGTCTCACACAGCGCTTAGTTAGCCGCTTCCGTCCGCCGAGCCTAGAGACGGCTTCGCAGTCGGTCAGAAACTTCGACCCGCCCGGTCCAGACCTCTCGGCCAATGAGTTTATTGATCTAGATATCGACAATCTCAGCTCTTTGGCAATGCCTACTGCTGTGGTTGTCCCCTCGGGGGATGCCGCGCCGCCTGCACCCACAGCGCTACCGCCTATCGAGTCGACGGGGTCTGCTGCACCAGCGCCTACGGCATTGCCGCCCCTTCCTACGGGTGGTGCTCCAGCAGCCAATAATCTTTCGTCTGGTGGTGTGCCTTCAAACGGAGGAGCGCCATCGGCTGCGCCAATGCCTGGAAGTGCGATCGCGCCGATTGAAACCCAGGCGGTGGTGATGCCTGTTGGCCTTACTTACTACGTGACCGTTCCCTTCACCACGCAGCAGCGCCTGCTCGACATCAGACAATCGATCAGCGAAGCCTTTGTCCGTAGGTTTGCCGATGGCAATCGCATTCAAATTGCCGCCTTCGACAATCCGCAAGCTGCTCAGCAGTTCATTGAAGAACTCGAAGCCCAAGACATCACCGCTCAAATCTACGGTCCGACCACAGAATAAAGAGAGAAGTTGCTATGCTGCTTCTATAGACAACAGTCAACTGGTAGGACGGCACCTCGAATGGGACTGCTAGATCGCTTTTCTCGCCTAATCAGGTCGAATGTAAATCACATTGTGAACGGGGCAGAAGACCCTGAGAAAGCGCTAGAGCAAGCAGTTGCCGATATGCAGTCAGATTTGATCTCAATGCGTCAGGCCGTTGCCCAGGCGATCGCAACTCAAAAACGCACCGAAAGGCAGTGCGAACAAGCACAGCGCACTGCCCAAGAATGGTACAACCGAGCCCAGCTAGCCCTACAAAAAAACGACGAACCCACTGCAAAAGCAGCCCTCACCCGCAGGCAAACCTACGTGCAAACCGCGCAGACCCTGCAGCCGCAAATTTTGCAGCAGAGAGAAGTGGTGCAGCAGCTCAAGACCAACATGAGCCTGCTAGAGCGAAAAATTGCCGAGGCCCGCACCCAAAAAGACATGTACATCGCTCGGGCTAGAGCTGCTCAATCCAGCGTACGCCTCAATGAGATGCTCAGCACCAGCGCACCCAGCGGACTCAGCGCTTTCGAAAAGATGGAGTCCCGCGTACTCGACCTAGAAGCGCAGGCAGAAGCAACCGCCGCTCTTGGGTCAGACCCTCTTGATAAAGCGTTTGCCCAGTTAGAAGGCAGCAGCACTGTCGATGACCAGCTTGCACAGCTCAAAGCAAAAATGCTGCAAGATGGGCAGGCCTAGCAGCGTTTCTCGTGCCTTGGCTCTCTTTTTCCTCAGCCCCTATAAACCGGCAGCGTGAAGTGAAAGCAACTGCCCTCACCCTGCTTTGAGTCGACCCAGATTTGACCGTAGTGCGCTCGAATAATGCGTTGGCAAAGCGCAAGGCCTAGTCCATAGCCATCTTTAGAGCGATCGCGCTTGAGTCGGAAGTTCTCTTCAAAAATGCTCTTCTGATTGTCTTGAGGAATTCCCGGCCCATTGTCCCGGATGCTAACCTGCACTTTTTCAGTCGTCCGGTGTAGCGCAACGACGCCGATTTTGCCGTCTATGGCGGTGTACTTTATGGCATTGTCAATCAGGTTGCTCAGTACCCTTTGCACCTGGTCGGGATCTGCATAAACCTGGGGCAAATCCTGCGGAATGTCAGTGTCGATGCCCTGATTCTTCGCTTTTAGCTTGGCCTGAAAAGAGGCAAGCACTTCTGCACACAACGCCTGTAAGTTGAGTTCGCGAGGCGATATCTGGAGGTTGGCACTCGGTCCCCTAGCAGCCTGCAAAATCTCAGTAATCATGCTGTTGATGGTGCGAATTTGCACCTTGGTATTTCTCAGCAGATGGGCGATCAGCTCTGGCGTAAACTTGTCTTTTTGCTTGCTGGCAGGGTCGTAGGCAAGTTCTAGAGTTTCTAAAGCAATAGAGGCTGCTGTCAGTGGGTTCCGCAGATCGTGCGCCATCATTGCAATAATGCGATCTTTAAAGGAAAGCTGAGAGATCAGCGTTTCCTTATCTTGCTTCAGTCTAAATATTTCATCTGAGAGCCTCAAGATTTCCGTTGACTGGGCAACGGCATCTACCGCGGCGCCCTCAACTTTCACCGCTGCCGATTTTTCCTGCTGAGCGGCTTCATGTTCCCGCTGCCAGCGCGGCCACCAGTGGGCTAGCTGAATAGCAATATCGCTGCCCGCTAAAATCTGGTGCTTATCCGCCGAAACTTTAATCAGTGCCGGTGTGGCAACTAGCTTAAAGTGCTCAGCCAGATAGGGCTGGTTCGTGACATCGACAATCTCTAGCTCGATAGCCGCTAAGTGCTCTGGTCCCTGTTCACAAAGTTCTTTTAGCTGATGCCGAACACTCCGAATCTGCTCCGTTGAGTTAGGTCGTTTGTCGATAAAAAGTAAGAGCTTAAAAGGTCCGTTGGCCTCAGGCAAAACTGGAGCGTACGCCTCCATTCAGCCTCCTATTACATTTCTACATGTTTGATACTTCACCATACCCTTTGATAAATCCAGTTCACAAGCCGTTTTTAAGCCGAATAGCGACCATCGGCAGAGTGAATGAGAGGCAGTTCTAGGGTTTGTCTTTATATTTTCCTTATATTCTACAGCTTCCGCTTCTCAACACTGTCCGACTTTTTAACTGCTATTGACCCATTTACAATTCGATAGAAAAAACTTGTCAGCGTATGCTGAAAGGCCGCTGCCGAATCCAGAATATTTGGCCGCTACAATATAAAGCAACGAATTCGACGAGGGGATGTGAACGCAGCAGAACAAGCATCAACAATTGAGTTTGCTAGCAAAATTGCAGCAACTATCGGGGTATTTAAGACTGAACTGCCCGATCTTAAAGCTGACCTCAAGCCTTGGTCGAACGACACCGAAACTCGCAATCTAATCGATCCAGAGTCGGTTGACATTGGCTTTCACTTTCCCGGCGTTAGCCGTTTGTATCAATGCCGCAGCCTACTGATTCAAATTCGCTTGCATCAAGATATTGAATCCGGTCAGCGCCGAGCTATTGGCCTCGAAATGGCTGGTTTTGACCATCGAGGTCAGCAGTGGCGGCTGTCTACCATTAATGACTGGCGGTTTGAAGGGGCGCTCACGCCAGAGTCGGCGGCAGGCGAAGTGCTGCGAACTTGCTGCAGACAGGTTTTTGAAGTGTTTAATCATGAGCCGCGTCAGGAGGCTGAGGTAGCCTAAGCAAAGCACCCGCCGTGCCACCGATGACAATCGTTAAGGTGATAATTTGGGCGTCTACCTGTCTGCTTTCTCGCAGAGCGGCACCAGTCCCTGGGTTGACCGGGTAGGCCGGAAAACAGGCCGCACAGAGGCTCAGACGGAGGCGCTCTCCAGGGGCCAAGCTAAAACAGGTGGGGTGCAGCGGTAGCGAGATGACGTTTTCGGTCATTTTGGTCGCGTCTACTCGTCGGTAGCCTTGGGTTAGGTTGTAGGCTTTTCCTTCTGTGACGCGAGAGAGGACTGCGCAGAGGTCGTAGCTGGGTGTAGAGGCTGCGATCGCACATACCAGTTCAGCAACACCTGCAACCCGCAGGGTTTGCGTCATAGGATCGCTGGTATACGTCAGCACATCTCCCCTTTGGTCAATCTCCGTCCTATCAAAAGACCCAGCTGGTATGGCGCTATGCCCTCCCAATGCAGGTGCCGGATTCCAAGGATCATGCACCAATGCGTCCGTCGTCGGCTGCGTTTGCTGAGCCACGCTCAAGCGTCCGCTGTCGGTGCGAATGTTGGTCGTACCCGCACTCTGCAAAAAGTAGGTAGCCACCTGGATGTTTGGAAGCGAAGCCTCTGGCCAAGCGCTCAGGTGACGCCACTGATTTGCTCCCATTTCAAAGAGCTTAATCGGCGATTCTGCCATCAGCTTCTCTTTGCCTTTTCCCTTCAAAATGGCATCGAACCAGCGAATTTGTACGTGGTCAACCGGGCTCATCGCCGCCGGGCCAAAATCCACTGCACCCACCTTTTGTCCCCAGGGTATGTGTCGCCAAGGCCCTACCCAGAAGTGATGCAGCGTCTGCGCCTGAGAGGCCATTTCCCGATAACATCTCAAGTCTCCCCGCAGATACGGGTCAAACCAACCGCCAATATGCAGCACGGGCAGGTCTACCCGGTCTAGCTGCGGGGTCAGCTGCTGCCAGTAAGGGTCGCTAGGCGACCGGCTTACCCAGTCGTGAAAGAAAGAATCTACCCCTGCTAGCGCGGCTGGCGCGGCGGGTCTGGGCGCTAAAACTGGTAGGTCGCGCGATGCTTGTAACAGCTGGGAAAATGCGGCATTGTCCTCTTCTCTACGGGCAGTCTCAGCTGCCAGCTGAATAGCCCACATCAGCCCCAGCTGAAAGCAAAATGCACCGTTCTCAGTGGCCCAGTCTTCGTACAGGTGATAGCCCGTCATGGCAGGTGCGAGGGTCTTTAGTGCCGGGGGCTGAGCCTGCGCTGCCTGTAGCTGTGTCATCCCCTGATAAGAAAACCCATACATGCCCACCTGCCCGTCGCTGCCGGGGAGCTGCGATGCCCATCGCACGGTCTCTTCTCCATCGGATACTTCGTGGGCAAATAGATCGAATTGCCCCTCTGAGGTGCCCCGCCCGCGAACGTCTTGGATCACCACGATGTAGCCTTGCTTTGCATACCAAAGGGGGTGAGCGTACACAATTGTCGACGCGATCGCCCGTCCGTAGGGTTGGCGCATGAGTAGAACGGGAAACGGCCCTTGGCCCTCTGGTGTATAAACATCCGCGTCTAGCCGGACCCCGTCACGGGTTCGCATAGAAAGGGTCTGCTTCGCCTGAATAGAAAGCATGGTTTGGGGTATGGTTTGGAGTATCGAAATATGTTCTTTCAGTGAATACTAGAAAGATAAGCCGTTCAGGTGGGGGGACTCGGGAAGGGGTGAGCGCATGGAACCCATATTAATTATCAGCAACTTGCTACTGGTTGGCCTTACGGGGACCTACGCCTGGCTAACTAGCAAAAACCTAAAGCAGGTGCAGCAAGAGAGCCAATACTATCGCGACGTCGTCGAAAAGCAGCTGCGGCTAACCGCCTTACCCCATCTCTACTGGGATTTGCAGTCTGGCGAAGGCAGTGAGGGCAAGCGCAACCTTTCGCTTGAAGTATTCAACATCAGCAATGTCCCAGCTTACGATGTACATGTCAGCCTCATCGGCGCCTACACCGAAGAAGCCCTAGGCATCGCAACCTTCATGCGTACGCATGTGCAACCCCGCCACCGCAAATACCCTCTGCAGTCCGATAAGGTCGGCTATTACGGCGTCCGCAACGCGGTCCGTCTTTCTCTCTTACCCACTCAGCAAAAAATTGTTCTGTCTTTGCCTTTTCCGCTTCAGCCTGCCGATGTCTACACCCTAGTGCAGTACCGCGAACTCTCCGGCGAAAACTACTATCAGGTCTGTTGCTTTAGTGCCATTGACGAGTCGGGTGCCTATCGGGCCAACATTCTAGAACCCTCCCAGGTTCAAACCATGGAGCGACTGCACCTCTTCGACCTAGAAGACTACACCCTGCCAGAGAGAAAAGATGACGTTCCAGAAGAGCTGCCCTACTACCTCGTCGATTTCATTGATCTTTGGAACCACTCCATTTCCAATCGCCTCATTTTAGAGACGTCAGCACCTGTAGAAGAGGAGGTTCCACTTAATGCCACCTACGATTTTTAATCACCGACGTCTTCTGAAGGGGTAATCGCTGCAGTTTTTCATCCTTGTCTGTGAACTCTTGTCTGTGAAGTGTTGTCTGTGAACTATTCTTCTGCAATTGCTGGACCACAAGCCAGCATCATAGATATTCTCGTCATTGACGATGACCTGCTGGTGGCGCAAAGCCTGCAGCGGTTATTGCAGAAGCGAGGCTATCGGGTAGAAACTGCTAGCGATGCCACGATCGGTTTTGAAACGGCGGTTCAGCTAAGGCCTTCTGTCATCATCTGTGACCTGCTGCTGCCCGACGGCCCGAGCGGACTCGACCTCTGCTGCCGCATCAAAGAAGACCCTAATCTTTCGACAACGGCCGTCTTGATCATGACGAGCCACACCGACCTCGCTAACCGAGCAGAAGCCATTGAAGCTGGGGCCGATGATTTACTCTTTAAGCCTGTCGATACGGCTGAACTCAATGCCCGGGTAAAATCTGGCCTGCGCTTACATCAGCTGACGCAGGCACTCAAGGCGCAAACCCATCGCCTGGAAAAAGAGCTGGCCGAAGCGGCTACCTATGTCACTTCCCTTTTGCCACGGGATACCCCTCCAGATGCGCGCCACTGCGTGTCTATTTCATCGCGGTTTATTTCTTCTCAGGAGCTAGGGGGGGATTGCTTTGACCACTACTGGCTCGACCCTGACTATTTGGTGATGTATTTACTAGATGTGTCGGGCCATGGGCTAGGGGCGGCGTTGCTGTCAACATCTGTGCTCAATGTATTGCGATCGCAATCTCTCCCCGGCGTCAATTTTTACCGCCCTGAAACCGTTCTCAAAGGCCTCAACGAAGCCTTCCAAATGAACGATCAAAACGATAAATACTTCACCATTTGGTACGGCGTTTACAATCGCACGACCCATCAGCTCGCCTATGCCAGCGCGGGCCACCCCCCGGCGATTTTGGTCACCCCCGCCCATCCCAAGGCAAATAGCGGCCTTACCTTAGAGCAGCTACGCACCCCCGGTATGCCCATCGGCATGATGCCAGACAGTCTCTACCAGTGGCAGCGATGCAATATCGCCAGCAACAGCCGCCTCTATATATTTAGCGACGGCATCTACGAAATCCATCCGGCCAATACGCCCTGCCCTACGTCTGATTCTCTGCTGGGGCTCAATGGCTTTATTCAGCTGCTAACCAAACTAGAATCGAACAATCAACTGAGCCTAGAAACCCTGATTAACTACGTCAGCGACTTCGGGGGCGATCGCTTCGAAGACGATCTCTCACTCCTAGAAATCGATTTCCAAAGATAGCCGTCTTGGCCTCACTCAAAGGGCAAACTCAGGTCGCGTTGCCCGCCGCAGCGACAGGCCAAAGACCTGCTCAAATTCGCCAATTAGCACCTCACGCACAGCGGCCACAGTGACGACCTCCGGCAAAAACTCCGCCATAGATCCCACCGATTTATCTGCAATGCCGCAGGGCACAATCTGTTCAAATCCACTCAGGTCCGGGCATACATTCAGCGCAAAGCCATGCATCGTAATCCACCGGCTGACCTTGATGCCAATGGCCGCCACTTTGCGGTTCTCTATCCATACCCCCGTAAGCCCTTCAATCCGCTCAGCCTTTAGCCCGTAGCGCTCCAGCGTTCGAATCAGCACCGCTTCTAGCTGCCGCAAATACCAGTGGAGATCCTGCCGGTAGTGCCGGAGGTTCAAAATGGGATATCCCACCAGCTGACCTGGGCAGTGATAGGTCACTTCTCCGCCCCGCTCCACCCGAAAAAGGTCATGGTTGTCCCTGTCCGGGTCAAACTTTAAGAACTGAGTATCTGAGCCTTGCCCGAGGGTGTACACAGGGTTGTGTTGTAGCAGCAGCAAGGCATCTTTTGCCTTTTCTGCCTCTGTCTTGTGGGTGCGCTCAGGCAGCGTGCTACTTCTGTACAAAGCAGCTTTGTATTCGGTTACTAACTGCTGTTGCCAGCGCCAAGCGATCGCGTAAGGTACCTGATCAAATAGGTACAGATCCCCCGTGCGTTGGGTAGCCCCAGTCTGCTTCAGATCCGTTTTAGATAGCTGTGTAGGGAAGGGGGAGATTGGTGTTGACCTTTGGGCGTTTTCTATTTGGGGATCGCTATCATCCATCAGCAATTTTTGTTGATATTTTTTGGCACTGCTCAAGTCAAGAATTATCAACGGATGCTTAAAATCTTGACAGATTAAGAACCGGTAAAGTTGCAAGTGTTAGGGTTGAGAGGTATAAACCTACCGCGACATGGGAGGCTGCTTTATGAAGCTAGTAATCCAGGGTAAAAATATTGAGATCACAGATGCTATTCGTAGTCACGTCCATCAAAAGATTGAGAAGGCCGCCTCACACTTTCAAACCCTAATCAATAAAGTAGACGTCAATTTATCCATCGAAAACAACCCTCGGATCGCCCCCAAGCAAACCACAGAAGTCACAATATACCTCAGTAACGCCGTCGTTCGCGCAGAAGAAAGCAGCGGCAACATGTATGCCAGCATCGACATGGTGACCGACAAAATCACCCGTCAGCTACGCAAATACAAAGAAAAGCGCCGCGATCAAAGCCATGATTCTGTCCGCCCAACCGACGTAGATGCTGCTATTAACGCGCCAGACATCACCCCAGAAGGCAGCCCAGATATTACCGAAGTCCTCAATCACCAGCCCAAGCTACCAGAAGCGGTTGTTCGCAGTAAGTATTTTGCGATGCCCCCGATGACCGTTCAGGCGGCCCTAGAAAACCTTGAGCTGGTTGGCCACGATTTCTATATGTTCCGCAACGTAGAGACCGACGAAATCAACGTTGTATACGAGCGCAACCACAAAGGATATGGGCTATTGCAGCCTCGCCAAACTCACAATAAGACCCCTCAGAACAACCGCGCAGAAACGGTCGCAACAAACGTCACGCCAATCTCAAAAGCGGCGTCATAATCCGGTCGCTGATCAATTGTGGTCATCTTCCGCAGGTTAGGCAGCTGCCAGCAAGCTGTCTAACTTGCCTTGGCGGTCAAGGGCATGGATATCGTCGCATCCCCCGATGTGCTCGTCATTGATGAAAATTTGTGGCAGCGATCGCTTACCTGCGCGCTCTGCCATCTTGTCGCGTGCGTCTTCATCCCCGTCTATGCAGTATTCGGTGTACTCAGCGCCTTTCCTCTCTAAAAGGGCCTTTGCACGAATGCAAAATGGGCAACGGCTCCAAGTGTATATCTCAATATTGGGCTGCATTCTTGTTTTCCTCTGCGGCGCAGGCATGTTTGTCCAGAGAGTAGCCTGACTAGTAAGGCGATAAAAATGCCTTCTAGAAACAGGTCAACTCCCTGCTCTAGTGTAAAAGGCTAACGCAAAAGCCGCTCTAAATTCTGCGCCTATCAATCTGCGCCTATCAATCTATGAGGCGATGCCGTAGCGACTGGGAATGCCTATTCTTCGGCGGCTAGATGCACCGTGTAAGACACTTCATCGACGGTGACAACATCTGCGTTAAATAGCTTGCGGCCCCGTCGTAGCTCCATTTCCCCGTTCACGGATACGTCTCCGCTGCGAATTAATATCTTCGCCTGTCCGCCAGAACTTGCCACCTCAATTACCTTTAAGAACTGGTCGAGCTTAATGAATGCGTCGGTCATCTGTGCATGCAATGTTTGATTGCCTGTCTGATTGCCAAGATAAGGCGTGCTGCGATCGCCCGCAAGCCTAAGGCAAACAGCTCGACCCAGAGTCAATTTGATCCAGCGTTAGTGATGGTCACAGTTGGCTGGCGTTAGGCAACGGCAGGTTCAGCTGCTGTCAGGGTTTGTAAAATTTGCTGGGCGCTAGCGATCGCACCCTGCTGCTGAGCTTCCTTTTCACGCAGCTGACTCACAGTAGAAGATGCCGACTCTAGCGTTTTCAGCAGGGCATTGACGCCCTCTTCTACAGAAGATAGCAGTGATTCGTAGAGAGCGGCCTGCCCTTTTGCCTCTCCCATCGTCTGCAGCTGCGTTTCGTAATGGACGGCTGCTTCTGCGACGTTTTGCTGCTGCGCTTCTACGTTCGCCTGCTGCTGTTGCCGGGTCTGTTTTAGCGTATCTATTTCTGTCTGGATGCGCGCACTTTCAGCTTCAATTTCTTGTATCTGCTGGCCTAGCTCTGCCCTCAGCTCATCAATGTCGTCGAGCACAGGTTCTAACTCGGCGGCAGCGCCAGTGCCTTCTGCGGCTAGCCCCTGCCTACGCAACAGCACCGCGCGATGCTGGCTGAGCACTTCTTCGCGCTCTAGCAAGTTTCGCCGCTGCCCCACAAGGGTTCGATTCAGCATTACATGCCGATCTTTTTCCTCAGAAATTTCCGTTTCAAGCTGCAGCCGGTCATATTCACTTACTTCACCGAGCTTAGCCTTGAGCGCGTCGATGTCTTCTTGCTGAAGCCTTAGCTCTTCTTCCTGGTCGTTCACAAACCGAACCATCTTGTCGAGGTCTTGCTCAAGGCTAGACACCAACGCCTGCAGATCTGCTTCTGGCATCGCTTCTAAAGACGCCACATCCACTTTTTTACTCAATCGAACTTTGTCGGTCGCGTTGAGTAGCTCGTATACCCGCTGATGCAAGTCTGTTTGGTTTTTCAGCTGTTCTGTCAGGAGCTGATTTTGTTCTTGCTTAGCACCCAGCAAAGCCTGCTGTTCTTGCAGATGGAGCTGAGTTGAGTGAAGTGCAGAGTCGGCTTCGGTGAGCGATCGCTTGGCTTCTGCCAAGGTCGCAGAATGACCTTCTAGGGCGTCTTTCCCCGTGTCAATATCCGTTCTTGTTTGCTCCAAGCGTTGTTGATTTTCCGATAGCGCAGCCTGCTGTTTTCCCAGCAGGTCACGCATCTTCTGTAGTTCATCTTCTGCCGCTGCCGCACCGGCCTCTGCTGACGCTACCTGTGCCAAAGCCGCCTGCATTTGCGCCGCCTGCTCGTCGCTAATGCCACCCGCGTTCTCTGCTGCCTGAAACGCCTCCTGCCGTTCTTCAAATCGCTGAATTTCGCCATTAAGGTGTGCCCAAGCGCCCTCTAGCTCCGCGTTCTTACGAGTTAGCTCTTCCTGCAGCTGCTCTGCCTCTGCCTTTTGCGCTTCAACGGCCTGCTGTTGCGCCTCAAATGCCTGCTTCTGTGACTCAAAATTCGCAAGTTCAGCCTCCGCCTGCTCCACCTGATCCTGCCGGGTCTCAATTTCCATTTCTCGGCGGTTGAGTGCCTGGCTTTGATAGGTCAGTGATTCTTTCCACTGTTCTATCTCTTCGCCCTGCGACTTAAATTTTTTGCTCAGGCTAGAAAAATTTTGTAAAACGCCGACTAGGGTACGCCCTGCCTCCTGATGGCGCTTAATCTGGCGATTGTTGGTCAGCTCAAGCAGCACCAACACGCCACTGGCATAGGGGGCATCATCCGGTGCTGCAATCAGCTCCTCACCCGGAACACTGCTCCAATCGTGCTCTGATCGCTGCGCCGCGAGCAGCTTAAACTCTGCTTTGCCGCCCCCCATAAATCCACTTTTTTTCTGTGTTTCGGCTAGATAAAGCACGCTGGCATTCCCTCTGTTTGTGCAGACTCAGGCATGGGCTCTGTATGGGCTCGACTGGGTTCTCAGTGTGCCCACGACTGATGATTTTGATCACAGATTATAGACAGACCTGCAAATCGATAGATTTACCCAAGGAAGATGAACCTGGAATAATCTGGATAAATGATATTGATACAAATTCAACCTGGCGAAAGCCCCGCCCTCTATAAGTTCCCGTTCAGCCCTGGCAGACTAACACCCGATTTGCCACGGTCACGGTGAGCGTAATCAGTAAATCTGTCTTAGAAATCACAAACTCAGCAATAAAATGCAAGACTTTATGGACGATTTATCAACTAATGTTTAACAAATAAAACATTGGAGGGTACTTTGATTACACAGTAGCTATGCAGTGGTTATGAGCCAGCAGCCGTGAGTCGATAGACTGTGTGCTGGAAGTTCATAAAAGGCACCCGTAATTGTGCGGTACCGCTGTGGAATTTACTGAGATGTCCTTAAGGCCATTGCCTAAATGTGCGCTATTCTCTATCTCTCAGGGAATGCTTGACCCAGCTGATAGACAGCTGCTTTAAGTTGGGCAAAACTTAGTCGGGCAGCTCTCATGGCCCCAGGGTTAGAAAATTATGAGCAAAGTTTTGGTCGTTGAAGACAGCGTTTCCCAACGAGAGATGATGAAAGATCTGCTAGAAGGTAGCGGTTTGGACGTCACGGTTGCCAGAGATGGCATCGAAGCGTTGCAGTTACTTCAGGGCCCACCGCCTGACTTGGTATTGCTCGATATCGTAATGCCAAAGATGAATGGATACGAGGTTTGTCGCCGTATAAAAACAAACTCAGCGACTCAAAACCTTCCTGTGGTGCTGTGTTCAGCTAAGGGGGAAGAATTTGATCGCTACTGGGGCATGAAACAAGGTGCGGATGCGTACATTGCAAAGCCCTTCCAGCCGACTGAACTGGTCGGCACTGTAAAACAGCTGCTACAAGGGTACTGATTCTCGCAAAGCACTATGGTAGGAAATCCTGACTTTCAAACAATATCGGGACAGGATCAGGCCCCTGAGCTTCAAGAAATTGAAACGCCAGAAGGTGAACTTCACCTGCGCTTTTTTCTAACGGATGAAGAAGAGTTTGCGCTGCCTGCGACAGGCATCAGGCGAATTATCGAACATGCGCCAGATCACATTACACCCGTGCCCAACGTATCTCCTCTTTTATTAGGCACGCTCAACCAGCAAGGAAGAGTGATTTGGGTCGCCGACTTAGGTCAGTTTTTAGGGTATGCCAAACCGATGAACACTGACCGTGCTGAAATTCCAGTCATCGCTGTAGAAGAGCAAGGAACAATGCTGGGTCTGGCAGTTAATCACGTTGTTGGAACAGATTGGTTAGATGTTGAGGGGCTAAAGGCGGCTTCTAATGCTGCCGATAGCATGGCCCCTTTTCTGAGGGGTGAATGGTCTTTAGAAGATGATAAGTCTTTAAAACTATTGGATCATATTGCCATTCTGCGTTCCGCTCGATGGGTCGCCTGATATGTATTGCTCATTTCTAACTAACGCTCAACTTACATCGAACGTTTTTATCCGTCGGCGGGCACGAAATAGACATTAACTCTGACAACACGCTCAAGCACACAACTCAAAAAGCAATCATTCAGGATTTAGATCGGCAAGAGGAAAGAAACAATGGCATCGGGCACTGACTACGCACAATCCTATCAGGCCGCAGAGAAAGCCTATATGCAAGGCAGCTACGAGACGGCTGCCAAAGCCATTGATCAGCTAGCTGATGAGTATCCCACCGATCCAAGTGTGCTGCTCTTGAAAGGGCATATCTATTGCTACGGTCTGCATCAGTATGAGGTCGCTCAGCAGCAGTATAAATCTGTTCTACATCTCTCGTCAGATCCTGAGTTTGTCGACTATGCCAAGAACGGGCTGGCGTATGCGACTCAGACAGAAGCCCAAGCAGAGCAATCTATGGCAGAAGCGATTTCGCCCATGCCAGATGAGTTTGACGATGGTATTTCTGAGGCTGTTGGCAACCTTGAGACGCTGGAAGCTGAAGACGTCTCAGCTTGGTCAGGACAGACGGAAACGGAGAATCCAGAAGATGACGAGCTGGGAATCTTTAGCAACTTCACTTCCGAACAAGCGCCCGTAGAAAGCTCAGCTGTAGATGCAGATAACCCCTTTGAGTTTTCTGCCGATCAGCCAATCGTCTCAGCTGCCGACGAAGTAGACGATGGAAATCCTTTCAGCGACAATCCTTTTGATGTGGAGTCTTCTGCTGAAGCTAGTTCATCCGAAGACCCTCTGGTCGCTGCTACGTTAGATGATCCCTTTGGTTTGCCAGCGGCAGAAGAGGCCGCAGAGGAAGGCGGTTTTACAACCTTTAGCGACTCTACTGCCGACTTTGATATGGCGGAGTTTGACGAGGCGTTTGGCAATACGGGTGGGTCAGTTGGTGTGCCCTCTTCTGCAGCAGCTTCCTCGGTAGAACAACCCACTGTTGAAACAGAAAAGTCGGTACAGCGAGAAGCCTTGGATGCTGCTAATCTCTACCAACAAGATGATTCGGCTTTTGATGATTTTGCCGCGCTCTCGGACGAGGCCGGAGATGATGAGTCCTTTGATGGCCTCTCTTTTTCTCCTCAGCCCGACGCCGACGCTGAAGATAAGACATTTTTTATGATGGATGACCCGGCTGAGGCATCACCAGTATCTCTGGCCTCTACAGAAGATGTTGATACTCCAGATTTTGATACTCCAGCAGGTGATGATCTGGCAGGTGATGATCTGGCAGGTGGTGATCTGGGGGACGGGTTTCAAGATGGGGCGGCATTCGATGGGGCGGTAGACCTAGATTCGGATTTTCCGCAGGGGAATGACGCTGCCGGATACGATGACAGCTTTGATGACTTTGATGATTTTGAGAGCGTCCCTGATTTTGACCTTTCTGATAGTTCCGCTGGGTTCACTAGCCCCTCTGTCGGTGTTATCCCCAGTCAGCTAGGAAATACGACCGGGGGAGCTGAGACCGGTTTGGGCGGTTCTAATTTTACGGGGACAACCACCGCTGTAATGCCAGTTTTCAATAAGAAGGCGGTGAATAATCCTAAGCCTCGTAAGCAGGGGGCACTCGCGCCGTTGGAAAATGCCTCAATGCTGAATAAGCGTTTGATATTGGCTGGATCTGCGGGTTTTATGTCTGCGATCGCAGCCGGTATTGTTGGGCTGCTCGTCTCCTCTACAGCAACCCCCGCAGACCAGAGCAAGCCTTCTCTTAGCCCGCTTGTTGCAGGTAGCGCGGCAGCTGGGTTAGTGAGCTTTGGCACAGTCTTAGGCCTAGGCGCCCTGGTCGATAGACGGACCAAAGAAAGTGTCAGCGAGCTGCAGGTTCGCTTTGGTCAAATCTCGCAAGGCAATCTCAACGCGCGTGCGACTATCTTTACCCGAGATGAATTTGGTCAACTCTCCGAAGGGTTCAACCAAATGGCAAGCGCCATCTTTACAACGACTAGCGAAGCTCAGCGCAAAGCCCAGGAGCAAGAGCAGGCCAAAGAAGATCTGCAGCGCCAAGTCATTCGCTTGCTAGATGATGTAGAAGGCGCTGCCAGAGGCGACCTAACCGTAAAAGCAGAAGTGACAGCCGACGTCCTAGGCGCGGTTGCAGATTCGTTTAACCTCACCATTGAGAACCTCCGCGAGATTGTTAAGCAGGTTAGCGTCGCAGCCAGACAGGTGAGCCAAGGCTCGACTGAAAACGAATCGTTTGCCCGGTCTCTCTCAGCAGATGCCCTCAGGCAAGCAGAAGAACTGGCCGTAACGCTCAATTCTGTGCAGGTGATGACTGATTCGATTCAGCGCGTGGCCGAAAGCGCCCGCGAAGCCGAAGAAGTTGCCCGTTCAGCGTCTGAGACTGCCTTGCGTGGCGGGGAAGCGGTAGAGCGTACCGTAGCAGGCATTTTGGACATTCGAGAAACCGTTGCCGATACCACTCGCAAAGTAAAACGCCTAGCAGAATCCTCTCAGGAAATTTCAAAGATTGTGGCCTTGATCTCACAGATTGCTTCTCGAACCAATCTCCTAGCGCTGAACGCGAGTATTGAAGCGGCTAGAGCAGGCGAAGCTGGAAGAGGATTTGCCATCGTTGCGGACGAAGTTCGGCAGCTGGCAGACAGAGCTGCTAAAGCGTCTAAAGAAATTGAGCAAATCGTTCTTCAGATTCAAAGTGAGACAGGCGGTGTGATGACAGCGATGGAAGAAGGCACACAGCAGGTCATTGAGGGGACCCGCCTAGCGGAGCAGGCAAAGCAATCGCTCGATGACATTATTCAAGTTTCCAATCGTATCGACGTTCTTGTGCGCTCCATTACAGCAGATACGGTCGAGCAGACAGAAACTTCTAGAGCCGTTGCACAGGTTATGCAGTCTGTTGAGCTGACGGCTCAAGAAACGTCGCAAGAGTCGCAGCGGGTGTCAGCCTCGCTGCAAAATCTGGTGGGTGTTGCAAAAGATTTGCTCACGTCGGTAGATAAGTTTAAGGTGAGCACGACTAAGAAGAAATAGATGGACACAAAAGTGACAGCTTCCATACCGAACGAAACATAACCGGGATAGCCCTACTTAACTGACTGTCTGTCTATCAGTCCACTAAAATACGACCTTGTATTATTGATTCACCTCCGACTGACCTCTCAAACTCAAACTTGGACTTCACTATAATTTTGGACTGCAATAAGGGAGACCGCAGCTATGCTGCCTGAGCAACAACAACGCATCATGGGCTATTTCATTGAGGAGGCAAAAGACCACCTCAACACCATTGAGCAGGGGTTGCTGAATCTGCAAACGACGATTGAGGATGCCGAAAAAGCTAACGAAGTTTTCAGAGCAGCTCACTCTGTAAAGGGTGGGGCAGCCATGCTGGGCCTAGAAAGTATTCAGAAAACGGCCCACCGAATGGAGGACTACTTTAAAGTCCTCAAAGAATCTCCGGTTCAGGTTGACCGCACGCTTGAAACGATGTTTTTGCGAGTCTCCGATGGCCTCAAAGACCTTTTGGAGCAACTAGAGGGCCCGTTTGGCCTAACTCAAGAGAAAGCTCAAGAAATTATGGCGGATGTCGATCCAGTCTTCGGCCAGCTAGAGCAGCACCTTTCAGGATTGGTTGCTCAAGCGGGCGGAACCTTCGGTGAGCCAGCCCATGCGCAAGGCGCGGACACAGATGCCATACAAACGAGCTTCAAGCGAGATGTTCCTAACCTACTAAGGCAAATGCTGGCGGCTTTCAAGCAGCCAGATAATGACGACACGCGAAATCGTATTCAATCGCTCTGCACTCAATTTTTTGAAATTGGCGAACAGTTCTCCCTTTCTGAGTGGTGCGACCTCGTCAAGACAGCTCGCCTTGCATCGGCAAATCGGGTAAACGAGTATAAGACCTTGGCACCTGTGCTCATCAAAGAAATTAAAAAGGCTCAGGATTTGGTCCTTTCAGGTAGGGCCTCGGAAGTTGCTGTGTCAGATCCGCTTCAGCAGCTTCTGCCTGACGATATCTTAGCGACTTCAGAGGACGTGAAGATTGCGGACCTCGACCTCGGCTTCTCAGAGGCTGCCCTTTTAGAAGATGTTCTTTCGATTGATGCCCCGGTTGCTGAAGACTCAGGTGATTTAGAACGAGGTTTGTTTGAGTCTGAGGCTTCTGAGACTGTAGAGGCAGCAGAAGAGTTTGATAGTTTGTTTGATATTAGCGACCTTAGCCATGAAGAAGCTGACGATGCACAAAGAGGTGTGTCGCCTGAAGCGGGCTTTGAGTCTGCGCTGAACGATGTCTCTGCGGGCGCTGATGCACCCCTCTCAGATGCGGATGAACCCGATGAAACGCCTGCTAGGTTGAGTGTGGATCTGGACTTTAATGAGATTCCTTCTGAGCTATCTACTTTGAATCGGGATGCTGAAAGCGCAGAGAAAGCCGATGAATCTTTGGATGCTCTCTTGGCGACGGTCAATGTGACAGGACCTGATGTAGGCGCAGAAGAGCTGAACAGCCTCGCCGATCTCTTCGATGGTGATTTGGAGGAACTTGACAACACGCTAGGCGGGCATCCTTTCGTGTCTGAAGAGATGCGTCTCCATCCAGAAAAGATCGATTTGGATGAAGAAGACGATCTGACAGACTTACTGGGAAGTGAAATAGGAAGCGATTCTTTGGAGGAGGCACCAGCCGACAGTAATGACTTCGAAGATGATTTGTTTGGGGGGACTCTGACTGACACCGGTTTTGCCAATCCTGACGAGTTAGATGCACTTGACGAGGCGTTTGGAGATGGCTTCGAAGCAGAAGACGCCCAAGGCGATGCTGACGGACTGGATCCGATGGCTAATTCGTCTGCACCCGAGGCCGCTTCATCTGCTACGGCTTCATTGGGTACGACATCAGACGAGATGGCTTCGCTGACTGAAGACATTTGGGGTGCAGACGAGACGGATGAAGATCTCTTTGGACTTGACCCGGATGCCCTTTTAGAAGCAGCCGAAGCTGCAGTGCCAGAATCTGATCTATCTGGGATGGCGGGTGCTAGTTCGACAGCTGAATTGGCTGTAGACGACGATGTCAGTCTGGATGTGCCGAATATTGAGCCACTAGATCTAGATGATTTGGATTTGCCGGTGTCAGATCTGTCAGTCTCGGATCTTTCTGATTCTGAGTTGACTGAGTCTGAGTTGGTTGATTCTGAGCTTTCGATGTCTGATGGGTCTGAACCAGATGTCGGGATTGATCTAGCTGAGGTCAATTTTTCTGAGGATGACTTATCGGCAGCTGAGCAAGCTTCTGCACTGATTTCTGACGAGCCAGCTCTGTCCGTTTCTCTGACGGAGCCGCCTCCGCCTGCCGTTAGCTTGTTCTCTGATAGCTATGTCAGCCCAAGTGAGGATGAGATAGAATTTCCAACGCTCACCGGTAAGAAGCTGAAGGAAGCTGAGCAATCCATTGATAGCTTTTTTGATGACGCGGAGGCCGATGCTCAGGTAGATAGTTTTTCTACAGAAGAGAGCAGTGTGCTAGATCTCTTGGCAGATGAGCCTGATGAGTCGCCCGAGGCCGCCGGTCAGCTTGCCGATGATCCTTGGGGTGAACTTTCGATTGATGCTGCTTCAACTGCTCAAGATGCCAGTGATGACGCTGAAACGCTGGAAGACGTTCTTACGGTAGAAGAAGAGAAAGAAGAGACCAATGCGCCTGAGGATGTTCTTTCTGGTTCGTCAGATCTGTTTGCAGATCTCTCGGAAGCAGAGGAGCCTCCCTCTTTAGATATCGATTCTTCTGAAACTGATTCTCTAGAGAGTCTATCCCAAGAAGAGACGATGCCGACGTCTGAAAATGAACCTGACAGCGAACTTTGGGACGATCTCTCAGAGCCGTTATCGGTTGAATCTGAGACTTCTGAGGTTGCTGAGCTTGAGCTGTCATTTGATGATCTTTCTTCTGATGCGTCGCTAGTAGATAGTGAGACGTCAGTGCCTGAAGGAGAGAATTCTGAGGACTTTCTATCGCTGGACGCTGAGGAAACTTCTGAGCCGGAGAGCGATCGCGATCCGCTGGAATTATCTCTCGGGTTAGATAACTTTGCGCTTGGCGACGACATTTCTGAAAGTGACGAAGACGAAGGTACGCGCTTTGCAGAGAACTTTATCGATTTTGACGCAGTGGTTGTGGATGAAGCCATTACAACTTTTAGTGGCTTAGTCGTTGAACCATCTGAAACTGACGGAGCAAGGGACGATGAAGACTCATCGGCTGAGTTGTTTGCGCCAGAAGAAGCTGGTTTAGGCGATGACTTGGAAGGGGTTGAAGCAGAGCATGAACTGGATGATCCAGCATCGGGTACTGATGATTCCACTGATGGCGAACTAGCGGATCTGTTTTCAGAAACTTCTGATGTTGTAGACCACAGTGCAGAAAGCCTTGAGGATTTTCAGCCGTCTTTGGAAGTGGCTGAAGCAGAGAACGCTGAGGAAGTACCTGAAGCGGTTGATTTTGCAGGTATCCCCTCTGAGACTATCTCTGAAACAGCTGATGATGATTTTGGTGATTTGGAGTCGCTGCTGGCAGATTCAACAGATACTTCAGTCGAGGGAGCTGTTGAAAACCCTACTGTGCCATCGTCTTCTGAGGCGGGAGACATTGAGACATCGGCGGCTGAGAATGATGATGAAGATTTTGGTGATTTAGAGCGCCTCTTGGATGAGGGGGAGGGGATTGCACCTAGTGAAACAACGACTGTACGGCGCGCTGCTCCCCGTGTTGCTCGTCGCAGTGGTGGCGTGCGCGAGCAGAATATGCGTGTGCCGGTGAAGCACCTGGATAATCTGAGTAATTTGGTTGGTGAGCTGGTGGTGAGCCGCAATACGCTGGAGCGTGATCAGGAGAGGCTGAGACAGTTTTTGGATAATTTGCTGTTTCAGGTGCAGCAGCTGAATGATGTGGGTCAGAGAATGCGGGATCTGTATGAGCGATCGCTGCTCGAAAGCTCTCTGGTTTCAAACCGCCGTGCCTATGCTGCTACCAATAGCGATAAATCGGATGCCGCACCAGATGGACATGCGACGGGTGCGACTTTTGATGCGTTAGAAATGGACCGGTTTACCGGCTTCCATACGCTTTCTCAGGAGATGATTGAGCTGATCGTGCGAGTGCGGGAGTCTTCTTCTGACATTGGCTACACGGTGGAATCTTCTGACCAGGTGACGCGCCAGTTCCGGCAGATTACGACTCAGCTGCAAGAAGGCTTGAATACGGCACGAATGGTGGCTTTTTCGCAGGCGGCTGACCGCTTGCCCCGTGCGGTGCGAGATATCTCTTTGAAGTGTGGAAAGGAAGCTCGGCTGGTCGTAGAAGGAAAAGATACGCTCATCGACAAGATGATCGTAGAGCACCTGTACGATCCGCTGACTCACCTGGTAAATAATGCCATTACCCACGGCATTGAAACGCCGGAAGAAAGAAAATCTGCTGGCAAGTCGCCTGAAGGGGTGATTACCGTTCAGGCGTTTTATCAGGGTAACCAGACTGTCATTTATGTGGCAGATGATGGGGGCGGCATCAATCCTGACTTTGTGAAGCGTAAAGCCATTGAGAAAAAGCTAATTACGCAGGCGGAGGCGGACGCGCTTTCTGATATTGAGGCCTATGAGCTGATTTTTCATGCGGGCTTTAGTACGCGGGATGAGGCGGATGACTTTGCTGGCCGAGGCGTTGGGATGGACGTGGTGCGGACTTCTCTGGCTGAAATTCGAGGTGCGATTACTATCGATTCGGAGCTGGGCAAGGGTACGGGCTTTACGATTCGACTGCCGCTGACGCTGAGTATTTCGAAGGCGCTGAGCTGTGTGAGCAATCAGGCGCGGATCGCTTTCCCGATGGATGGTGTGGAAGACATGCTGGATGTGCCGCGCGATCGCATCGTGAAAAATGACAAGGGCCACGACTGCGTGCGCTGGCGAGAAATCTTACTCCCGTTCCAAACGGTCACCGACCTGCTGAAATTTAACCGGACTTTGGGGAGAGGCCGCGTGTATGGCGGCAGCCAAGACGACGATGTCTTGTCTATTATTGTGCTCAGAAGTGCTAACACCTACGTCGCTCTGCAGGTAGACCAGGTGATTGGTGAAGAGGAAATTGTAATTAAGCAGCTAGAAGGACCTGTGCCTAAGCCCTTAGGCATTGCGGGGGCTACCATCCTTGGCGATGGCCGGGTGATGCCGATTGCCGATGTGCTGGAGCTAATCGACATTGCGATGGGCCGTGTTCGTAGGGAGCCTGCCTCGCTGCTGTGGGCAGAAACTGCGGAAGCTCAGGCAGAAGAAACCGCTGTCAAGAGCGACCCGACCGTACTGATCGTAGATGACTCCATTACGGTGCGCGAACTGCTATCGATGAGCTTTAACAAGGTTGGCTACCGCGTGGAGCAAGCTCGCGATGGCCAAGAGGCCTGGGATAAGCTCCGGTCGGGCCTGCCTTGTGACCTAGTGTTCTGTGATATTGAGATGCCGCGTATGGACGGCCTTGAGCTACTTTCTCGCATGCAAAAGGACAACCATCTGAAGCATGTGCCTATCGCGATGCTGACCTCCCGAGGTGCTGATCGACACCGGCAGATGGCGGTAGACCTAGGCGCTAGCGGATACTTCACCAAGCCCTACCTGGAGGAGGCCTTACTCGACGCTGCCCAGCGAATGCTGAATGGGGAAACGCTGGCAAAGGGTCGCGGCGGCTAATTGTTCGCAGTGTCGCTATTTTCTACGATAGGATCAAAAGGTACATTCCTCGCCTTGTGGTCATTATGGTGGTAACGGTAGCGCCGCAATCAACGTCTCGCGATTGGCAACCTGTTGTTCAGTCTTTAGAAAAGCTGCTGGATGCTGGCCGCGTCATGAGACGCAAAGAAGAACTGCTGGTGTATGAATGCGACGGACTCACCAGCTACCGAGAGCGGCCCGCCGTCGTCACCCTGCCAAAGACGACCGAAGAAGTCGCCGCGATCGTCAGGTTTTGCCATGAGCAGAATATTCCTTTTGTGACTCGGGGGGCCGGGACTGGCCTATCGGGTGGTGCACTGCCTATCAAAGAGTGTGTGCTGATCGTGACGACCTGCATGCAGGAAATTTTAGACATTGACTATGACAACCAGCGGGTGGTGGTGCAGCCAGGGGTGATCAATAACTGGATTACGCAGGCGGTGAGTGGTGCGGGCTTTTACTATGCGCCTGACCCGTCTAGTCAGCTCGCTTGCTCCATCGGCGGAAATGTTGCTGAAAACTCTGGGGGTGTGCACTGCCTTAAATACGGCGTTACGGTGAACCACGTTTTAGGCCTGAAGCTGGTGCTGCCGACTGGGGATATCGTGGAAGTGGGTGGGCCGGTTGTGGAGTCTCCTGGCTATGATTTGACAGGTGTTTTTGTAGGTTCGGAAGGGACGCTCGGCATCGTGACTGAAGTGACGCTGCGCATCTTGAAGGTGCCGGAGTCGGTTCAGGTGATTTTGGCAGACTTTACGAGTGTAGAAGCTGCGGGTAAGACCGTTTCAGACATTATCAGCGCGGGCATTATTCCGGCTGGTATGGAGATGATGGACAACTTTAGCCTGAATGCGGTGGAAGATACCGTTGGGACAAACTGTTACCCAAGGGATGCGGTTGCCGTTTTGCTGATAGAGATAGATGGTGCGCCAGCAGAGGTGGCGGCTAGCGCGAAGCAGATTGAAGAGATTTGCTATGGGAACGGTGCGAGACAACTCGTGCATGCAACCGATAAGGCGGACAGGTTGCGATTGTGGAAGGGGCGGAAGGCGGCCTTTGCGGCGATGGGCCAGATCAGCCCTGATTACTATGTGCAGGACGGGGTGATTCCTCGGACCCGACTCCCTGAAGTGCTAAAGGAGATAGCGCAGCTCGGTGAGAAGCATGGCTATCGGGTGGCGAATGTCTTTCATGCGGGTGATGGAAACTTGCATCCGTTGATTTTGTATAACAACTCGGTGCCGGGTGAGC
The DNA here is from genome assembly GCA_038527325.1 of Cyanobacteria bacterium J06614_10. Classification (GTDB taxonomy): domain Bacteria; phylum Cyanobacteriota; class Cyanobacteriia; order Phormidesmidales; family Phormidesmidaceae; genus Phormidesmis. Next base: position 785 of record JBCBFY010000079.1, on the reverse strand, counting down.
TAGAGGCTGTGGAAGCTCTTGGTGGTGATATTTTGAAAGCCTGCGTCAGAGTGGGTGGCAGCATCTCTGGTGAGCATGGTATCGGTGCCGATAAGCGTTGCTATATGGCTGATATGTTTAGCGATGTGGATTTGGAGACGATGCAGTGGGTGAGGGGGGCCATTAACCGGAAGGGGCTGGCGAATCCGACTAAGATCTTTCCGACGCCGCGAACTTGTGGGGAAGCTGCTCAGAAGGCAGTAGGTGAGTTTAAAGGGTTAGAGCGGTTTTAAGGATTAACGAGAGCGGGTGTCTCGGAAGCAAGTCTTTTGCGGCTTGGCGGTGTGTACAGTCGCTAGTGCTGTTTACTGAGACCCACCCCGACCTCCGCTGCGCTCCGGCCACCCCTCCAGAGGGGATTTTACTCTGGTGTTGTCTTTTGGGTAGTGCATTTTACTAAAGGACAGAGGAAAACCTAGGGTGAGTGTGATCGCTCAGCTTTTCTTGAAGGACGCAGTTGTAATCGTGAATGAACAACCAGATCGCTCCCATGTGATTCCCTAGTTTTTTCGAGAACGACAGCGTCTTTCTCACTAAACGCGATATCCGTTGCCTTAACGTGTTGTTCAAGCGCTCAATGTAGCTCGTGTGTCCACTCTCTTTGTCTACTGAAAAGTGTCGCTTGCTCGGTATCACTGTCTTATACGCGTCCCAATGGTCTGTGTAGACCTTGGCACACTGCCTGTAGACCGCAGGTATCGACTCCCATAGGGCGACAGCAGACGCCCGTGAGCGACCACCTACAT
>JBCBFY010000078.1:0-24280 GCA_038527325.1 Cyanobacteria bacterium J06614_10 | reverse complement strand
AAAACTACAAGTGCCGAGACTGTGGCCGTCAGTTCGTTGAAGACCCGCAGTGGAAACCCAAGGACAAGAACACCTTCAGCATGATTGAGTTGCTGCTGCTAGAGAAGATGCCGCTGGCAGGCATTGCGAGAGTCACAAAGGTCTCTGAGAGCTGGCTGCAAGACTACGTCAACCAGTTCTACAGGGGGGTGTCTAAGCGTGTAGACGTTGTGCCTAAAGCCAAAGGTAAGCTCAAAGTACAGATGGATGAGCTGTGGTCGTTTGTCGATAGCAAGGACGACAAGCAGTGGGTATGGATAGCGCTAGACGTGGACACGAGAGAAGTCGTTGGGTGCTATATCGGCGGTAAGCGAAGCCATGCCGTAGGCTTATCGCACGAGGCGAAGTGCAAAACGCTTATGGCAGTCGATGCCTGCAGTATATCGGCAGTGCGCGACTGTCTACACAGACTACTGGGAGTCGTATGTCGGCGTCATACCGAGCAATCGACACCGTGCAGTCGGCAAAGACAGCGGTCTGACAAGCTACGTCGAACGATTTAACAACACGATGAGGCAACGGGTATCGCGATTAGTGAGAAAGACACTGTCGTTCTCGAAGATTCAAAGAAACCATATCGGCGCGATTTGGAACTTCATTCATGAGTACAACCGTTTGGTCAGAGAGACGATGCTAAAGAACAGCCATGCTGATATTTTCTCTGTCCTTTAGGAAAATGTTCTACCCGCTATCTGGTACCCGTTACCCAAATTGCCTAGTGCCTTGCCTACCGACACATCATTGTTTGCCTCGGTATAATATCCCCAAACAAACAAGCGCTCATGTCGCTCAGAAGTCTGATCGTCTGGTAGCGTCATCGTTGCCAACGCATGGGCACTGTCCCAGTCAGCTAAGTTAATCAGGTGTGCGATCGCCGCCAAGTATCCCTTAACCCGTCCTAAGTTTCCTCGCTGCTGTTGGCCGCTTTATCTTTATTGCAATCTGAGCAAGCACGCGTTCAGTCACGACTACAGAAGCCGTGGACCCCTCAGAACCAGTTGTTTGCTCAGTCATTTATCTTTTCAGTCATCCGCTTTCTCCCATTTGAGCAATGCTCCTTCCTGATCCGCTACCCGTCCTCAAGCGCCTCGGCATTTCACCCGACGTCCTGCCCCGCATCCAAAATCCCCACCGCCGCAGTCAGTGCCGCGCCATTGTTCACTGGCTCACTCGCCCCCTTCCCCCACAATCAGACGCACCTATCCATCAAGTTCAGGGGTACCTCCAAGCCTTTCACCACCTCTGCGACCTCGGCGAATGGGAACGCGCCTTTGCCCTTATCTCTACCCGCTTGTACACGCCCGCTCAGGAGCAGCTTCACTATCAGCTTCGAGTATGGGGCTATTTGAGCGATCGTGCCAAGCTCTACGAAGCCCTAGTCGATAAAGTCAACCACCTCGGCACCGAAAAGTTCAACGCCCAAGTCCTTCAGTTCCTGGGCGAAAATTACTACCTTCAAGGCCACATCGATCAGGCTCGCCACTGCTACCAGCGCAGCCTGCAAATTTATACCAACCTGGGCTTAGCCACCAACCAGGCCCTGCTGATGATCTCCCTGGCCGATATTCTTATCGATAGCGGCGACCTTTCTACCGCCCGCGACTACCTCAACCACGGCCTGCGTATTTGCCAAGATACTGACTGCCACTACGGCAGTGCGATCGCACTCAGCAGCCTTGGCAACCTGGCCGAATCGGAAGGTGACCCCACCCAAGCCCTCACCTACCATCAGCAAGCCCTCCCCCTCACCCGCCGCATCCAAGACGCAGAAATGGAAGGCGCCACCCTCGGCAACATGGGCAGCTGCTACTACCAGCTAGGAGACTTCGCCCAAGCCCAGCACCACCATCAGCAGCACCTTACCCTCGCCAAACAGCACCAAAACCGCTTTCGCGAAAGCGCCGCCCTCGCTGGCCTGGGCAGCATTTGCTTTAGCCAAGCAGACTACGCCCAAGCCCAAGAATATTTTGAGGCTCAGCGCCAAATTGCCCACGACATTGGCGATCGCAACGGTGAAAGCCAAGCCCTTGGCGCCCTTGGCAACGTGTGCAGTGCCCTAGGCCAGCATGCCAAAGCCCTCGACTACCATCAGCAGCATCTTGCGATCGCCCAAGCTATTAACAATCAGCGCAGCACTCTCCACGCGTTTAGCAACCTTGCTAGAACCTACACTGCGCTTCAAGTTCCAGAGCAGGCTAAGGTAAGCTACCAGCGAGCCCTTGATATTGCACAGTCGATGGGAGACCTTTCTGCCGTTGCTCAGTTGGGGCTTGAGGTGGGGGTTTAGGGGTTTGGGGGTTTGACAAAGCACTAGAGTTACAGTGCGATGCACTAGAGTTACAGTGCGATGCACTAGAGTTACAGTGCGATCGCAGCTCAACTGTCAAAATTCATCTTTCAGACTGCATGCGGCTCTGTACCCACTGCCGAAAGGCCCGCATGGCTTTGTTTCTCCCTGCCTGCCGACTCTGTTCTACATAGCGGGGGATTGCAGCTTGCAGCGCCCAGCCTGCAAATGTTGGACTCTCTAAAACTTCTACATACTGCCCGTTTTGTAGCTGATAGATCCGAATAGTCTGCCCAACTCGTCGCCATAGCTCTGGAACGCCCAGCGCTGCGTATGTTTCAGGATGGGTGCGAGAGGTGATATCAATTTCTAAGGCCAAATCGGGTGGTGGGTCCACGCTCAGGTCTAGGCGCTTTTTTCCGCGTACAGCCAGTTCGTGCTGAATGTAAAAGCACTGGTCAGGTTCAATCCCTTTCAGCATCTCAGCATTTTTGAAAGTTGTTGAGCCCAGCGTCAGAAATTCCCTATCGAGTTCTTCTAGCAGCGCTTTTAGAAAATCTCCAATAATTTCCTTATCTGCTTCGTGCTCAGGCAGGGGAACCATAATTTCTAATAGGCCATTATCGTAAGCGATGCGCGCGCTGCGATCTTCCCCAAGTTCTTGAAGGATGGCCTCAAAGCTGGGCCAGCTGATATCGCGCAGCAAGAGCCGCTGCCCTACTGGCACATCCAACTGGCGCAGATCTAGAGTAACCACAGGTGTCGGCCTCGCTTGGCGTAAAGAGCATCTGAGTACAGCACTAGTGTAGCGTTGAGAATGAAAGTGAGCAGCACAGCCTAATCATCAAGCGTAAAGCCACTCACGGCGTCGGCTAGCTCTCGCGTCGCTTCAGCTGTGCTGCGGAGGGTCGCTTCTGTCTGAGTTGTCGTCTCGGATATGTGCTGAGAGGATAGCGTGATTTGTTGGATGAGTGCGGTGATCGATTGCGTGGTTGTTTGCTGGGTGCGGGCTGTTTCTGCCATGGAGCGCAGCAAGCTATCTACTTCAGTAGATGCCTTGGCCGCCTGTGATGCGCTGTTTCTGGCTTCCGTCAAGTGGGTTGAGTCTGCGATCGCACCTGCAATACCCAACTCTAGCGCCCGAGAAGTCTCTTTTGCCTCGTCTTGAATGCCTTTGGCGAGTCGCTCAATCTCTCGGGTTGCTCGGGTTGTTTGGTCTGTGAGCTGGCTAATCTCACCAGCAGCGACTGAGAAGCCCTCGCCTGTTTCGTTTGCCTGCTTAGTCTCAATGTTGGCATTGATCGCTAGTAAGTTTATCTTCAAGGCCATTTCGTTGATCAAAGAAACAACTTGAGAAAGCTGTTGAGACGATCTACCCAATAGCTTAATGCGGTCTGTTGTTTCTGATAGCGTGGCTTGTCGCTCGGTGGCATTTTCTGTCGCTGTAGCTAGCAGCTGTTCTGTTTGTTGGGCTGAATTGACTGTCTGGTGTGCGATATATTGCGCTTGCTCTGTGCTGTTCATGACTGATGCTACAGAGGTCGATAGTGTGTCTGCTGATGCGATCGCACCCGATAAATTCTCCGCTTGTGACGAGGCGACCTGCGTCTGCTGCTGCCGATGTACCTGATTCGACTCGACCACATTGGTGACTTGCCAGTTAGTCTGCCGGATCGTGACGACAATTTCTCGCAGCTGAGAAATGACTGCATTGAACAACTCTCCCAACTGACCAATTTCGCCGCTGCTTGGCTGAGCCTGCACCGTGAGGTCACCTTCGCCGACGGGCGCTACCGACTGTAGCAGGCTGCTCAGCGCTTGCTGCAAAGAGGCCCTCGCCTGTCTCTGCTGCTGGGCAATGTCGGCTTGGGCCTGAAATAGCCCCTGACGCTTCGCCGTCTCTTCAATAAATTCCAGCTGATATTCTAGCTGCTCCGCCATCACGTTGATGTTGGAATTTAACACGGCTAGCTCGTCGTTGCTTTCTACCTTTAGGCGCGTATCGAACTTGCCCTTTCCCAGCTTGGCAACGGCCCGGCTCGCCGCAATGATGGGCCGCGTTGCTCGGTTGGCCAGATAAGCCGCCAACGTGCTCACCACCAGTGCTGTAATCACTGTTCCACTTAGTAGCGCCAGCACCAGAGACTGCTGCGCTGCGAATACTTCAGACATGGGCTGAGACACCAGCACACCCAGCCCGCTCGTGGCGCTGCCTGTACTGTCAATCGGCGCATAGGTTAGAAGATATATCCGGTTGTCTTGAGTAGACCGCGATTTGAATGTTGCAGCGGTGGTGCGATCGCCTAGGTTGGCATACTCAGGAAACAGCGCCTCTATGGTCGTATTGGTATCGGCTGGATTGTTAGAAAGGAGAATTTGGTTTCTGCGATTGTCTACCACGCTAAACTGTAAAGTGTTTTCCGCGCTGTCTATGCCTTGACGCAACGTTGCGATGCGTCGATTGACCTCACTGGCCGAAAGCCGGGCGTCCGTTTCTTGCACGGTGAGGGTGACTGCATTGGTAAACTGTTGCTGCTGCTCAATCGCATCTCGTGATAGCTGCTTGCCTGCGATCGCCGTCGAAATACCTCCCACCACCAGCACTGGCAGCGTCCCCAACGCAACCGCTATCAGCGTCGCCTTATTTTTCAATGTCCACCAGCTCAAGTGCCCGGTTGGACCTTCTCTCGGCTGTGTGACCGATGGACTACTTGAAGGGCCATTGGTTGGATGACTTGTCGCCTGTGCTGTAGCCAAAGAAATATCTGTAGAGACCTTGTCGCTTTGAGACATGTTAGAACCAGCTATGAAAAAAGTTGAGTGACCAAAAGAGAAAACAAAGTGCCAAACAAGACACCCAAAATTAAGGCATAGAGACAGTCTCAGATGATTCAGAAATCGCCTCAGAAAAGAGTGCCTGTTCGTAGGCACTGAGCTCAGGCGCAGAGGGCAGCTCACCCTGCTCCACTAAAAACTCAGCTGAATCTTTTAGCACTTGGCTCAGCTCGCCAGCCGCCTCCGGTGTGCCCATATATTTTTCAGAGCGCTGTTCTTCAGCGGTTAGCCACACCAGCTCATTCATCACCGTTAAGCTCTCTTCTGTCGAGAGGGCAAGCGCCTGTGACATCGCCTCGGCCGCGACTTCTGGCTGATTGCGATAGAGCTGCACCGCAGAATCTAACGCTGCGACGTAGTGCTGCAAAAATTTGGGATACCGCTCGGCAAAGGCGTTACTCACCACGCCTAGGTCGGCGGTGATAACGCCATTTTCTGCTAGCTGCCGGGCGCTGACCAAAATGCTGCCGCCCTCATCTAGCATGCGAGAGAGCGTGGGCTGCCATACAAACCCGCCGTCGATTTCTCCGAACTGCCAGGCGGCGAGTAAATCCTGTGGCTGCATGTCTAAAATGCGCACGGCTTCTGGGTCGATGCCATCTTGCTCTAGGGCCGACAGCAGGCTGAAGTGTGTCGTAGAGCCGAAGGGCACCGCGATAATTTTGCCCGCGAGGTCTGCTGTGGTTTCGATGTTGGCATCGGGGGCGATGGCCAGGGCTTCGTTGTCGCCCAAAATATTTAGGATGAAATAGACCTGGTAGGGTAAGTTGTTGGCGATACCGGTAGAGACGGGGACCGAGCCGATCAGACCCACGTCTACGGTGCCAGAGGCGATCGCATCATTGACATCTCGGCCCGAATCGTACGATTGCCAGCGAATATTCACCTGTGGAAAGGCGGCCTCCATCGTGCCCAACGCTTTTACCAACGTTTCGGGTCCGGCAGTTAGCTGATAGCCAATCCGAAACTCTTTGGGCAGGGGTTCTCCCGCGCCCGCACCGCCCGAAAAGAGATTTCCACTACAGGCCGAAAAGCTCAGCAGCACGCCCATACTGACTAGTGCAAGTAGCACGTAAAACTGCCGCTTGAAGCGATATCTAAAGTCAAACATCTCTACTGTTTCAACCCTGTTCAACAATTCTTTAAAGGTTCTGAAAGAAGATTTGGGAAAAAGATTTTGAAAAAACGAAACCTTTCCCTAGCGAATGCTGACGAAGCCAGACTGCTCAACCAGCATTTGGCCTTCTGCGCTCAGCAAAATTTCTCCGTAGGCCTGACCGGCGATCGCATCGGAAGAGTCGCCCTTTTTCGAGATGACAAAGAGCCGCCGAAGAAGCGGGTAGGTGCCATTTCTAAAGGCATCTCGGTTGATTTCATTGCGCTGTCTTGGGCAGGCCGCGGGGTCTACCGGTGGCGTTAGGTACGGCGCGACGTAGGGGCGATCTGCTGCGGTGGCAATGGGCAGCGTTTTGACCGAGCACTGGGGCACCGCCAAGGGCGCAGACACGTAGTAGATGCTGCCGGGGGTGGCTGCTACCTGCCGCAATACTGGGGTCGTTTCGGTGACGATGGTGACGCGATCGCTCAGCGGCTCACGTTTGAGAATTCTCCGAGAAAAAAAGTTGGCCGTTCCCGACGTCGAGGGCAGCATCGAAAATGCTTGAATGGCCAGATCGGGGCCACCGACCTCTCGCCAGTTCACAATGTTGCCCAGATAGATATCTTTGAGCTGTTGTACGGTGAGCCCCTCAATGTCTAGGTCAGGGTGAACGGTAACGGCGACCCCATCGATTGCGACTGGCGTTTGCTGCAGCTCAAAGCCGAGCTGCTCAGCAATTTCATATTCTTCTGGCCGAATCGAGCGAGAGGCGTCGGCAAAGGCAATTTCGCCAGAGAGCAGCATGTCGATCCCGCGCGTAGAGTTTGGCGCGCTGTCAATTGGATTGACGTAGTTCAACAAAAAGTCAGAGGCTTCTGCACTCAGCAACGTTTCTACTGCTTGGCGGATGGGCACCATGGTCGCGCTGCCACCGTAGTCATAATATCCTGACGGAATCGCGTCGAGGGTGGAGAGGGAATCTGACATGGGCCCCGAGCGAGCCTCGCCAGCAATCCGGCTGCCAGAGGGAATAGACGGCTGCGACAGCCACAGAAATAGGCCGAAAAACAAGCCACAGACAGACAGCACGCCAGCACCTAATACGAGGGGAAATAGCCCCTTATTGCGCTCATTCATAAGCAGAGGAAAAACGATCCGACCGTAGCTACAGGCAAACTGCTCCCAATTCCGCGTAATCTACGCAATCTAATAGTATTTTTTGTTACAAGCTGTGGTGACCCGATCGGGCTAGGTGAAGATAGCCCATTTGGTGCACTAAACCTGACCGACTAGGTGTAGCGAGCGTTATTTGCCTTCGCCATACTAGTTCTGATGAATACAGCTCATATTTAGTCCTGACTCTCCTCAAAGCACCATACAGACACCCGCACCATACAGACACCCACGAAGGCGTCTGTATGGTGCTTGGTTCCTTCCTTGTGAGTTTTAAAGCTGTGAACTTAAGTTCTGGACTGGTATGGGATCGCTTGCCGTTTAGTCGTTAGCTATCGGCACGGGGATCTGACGTCACCCTCAACACCACTCAACACTGAAGGTTCAGCATCGCAAAGCAACTATGAAATTAATCAACATTGGATTTGGCAACGTCGTTTCAGCAGATAGGATTGTCACGATTGTTAGCCCGGAGTCTGCACCGATAAAGCGACTGATTTCTGAGGCCCGCGATCGCGGTGAACTCATCGACGCCACCTATGGCCGCAAAACCCGCGCCGTTTTGATCAACGACTCGGGTCATATTGTGCTCTCCGCCATTCAGCCAGAAACTGTGGCTCACCGCTTCGTAGACCCCAAAAGCAATCTCACGAATGGAAACGAGTAGAGTAACCGTTTAGAGTAACCGCTCGTTGTTTATCTAGTCGTTTGCCTAGTCGTTAATGTAATTGCCTAGCGCCATGCGAATGTCGATCAGCCGCTGCTTTTGAGCCTCCGTTGGCTGATGCCCAAACATTTTGACTGCGGTGGTGACTTCGCGATAGTAGTCCAGCGCTTTTAGCTTGTCGGCACTTTCTACCAGCCCGCTCAAAAAGTTGTAGTGAGCTGAGCGTTCGTCTTCTGTTGCTTCGGCGTCTTCTTGGCTGAGTACCATGGCGAGCTGCTGATTTTTCAGAATCTCGTCTGGGTCGGTGCCCGAACGAACGAACCCAGGCGTCACTTTTACCACCGCATAGTCGTGAGCGACTGGAACATCTTTATCTTTCATGGCTGCCCGCTTGAGCTTGAAGCCCGACCCTAGGCGATACTGCACGCCCTGCACGGGCTCACTGAAAAAGATATAGGCGCCGCTACGCAGCGGAGCATCGCCGCCACTCAAGGCCTGCGCATACAGGTCTATTTGGTTGAACAGTACCTGACGGTTTTGTTGCTTGGGCGTGCGTAGTTTTTGAATATCCTCAAGGGTATTGAGGGCGACGCCCGCAACGGTCGAAAAAGGAATCAGCGCCGAGAAAACGGCGCCGAACCGAGCGCGAATTTTTGCCAGCCCAGAGGTGACGACGGCTTCCTCAATGCCTTTATCGACTTCTGTGATTTCTATTGCCAGCCAGATTCGAGCATCTTCAGCAAACTCTCTTCTGGCAAAGATGTGCTCAAATTCTAGGTCGCCCACCACTTGTTTGGCCGGTATGTTGGTGCCAAAGAAGTTGATGGTCTCTGTTTTTAGCTCGTCTCCGTAGCGGACGTAGCTTCTGACCAGCAGATCGTTGTGACTATCTCTATCGTGGGATTCTTGAACGCAAAAGCTCTCTAGAGAAATGGTGAAAGGGCTGCCTTCCTGCAAAAACTGATCGCGTTCCTGCAATCCAGCATCTACCTTGCGCAGCTTCCCGTAGTCAGGATTTTTAGCACTGTCGAGGTCGCTCAGCTCATCCCAAGGAACAAACCAACAGGGCTTTGCCTCCAACAGATTGCGTGATTCGAAAGGGCCAGATAGAAAATCGCCAGGCTCAGACGTCGGAGAAGTGATAGAAGGCATAGGATGCAAGAGGTCTATAGAGCATAGGCGCTCAATAGGCAGCGCTTACACATCAAGATACCTTTGTATGGCTTCAGCAGCGATAAAGCACTAATTTAGCAAAGATTCTAAAGCGCCCTGCGTAGAATCTGCCGAAGAGGAATCGCCTTTTGCTTTGTAGAGTGCGATCGCCTGTTCAAGATCGGCCTGGGCCTGAATGCGATCGCCCGATTCGGCCTGGAGTAAGCCCCGCAAATGAAAAGCTTCTGGGCTCCGGGGATTGATGGTAAGGGCGCGGGCTAGGGTTCTAGCAGATTCGCTCAGGTTGCCTTGCTCCCAAAAGGTCTGGGCCTGCTCTAAGTAAGTTTCTTCGTAGTCGATGGCGCGAAACCGGCCCTCTAGGGTGGAGATGGCCCGGAAGCTCTCGGTGCGGTGACCGTACACAACCGGCGTGTGGCCTAGGGCGCGGCGCACTTCCATGTTTGTAATGGTGTGGAGCGAGCGATTTTCGGCGGCGGCTTTGGCAATGGCGACTGCCAGCCCTTCGCCAACGCTCACGTTAAATTCGACAATTCGCCCGGCGGTGGTGCCTAAGCCACCAAAGCCGGATGCGGGACCGAGCACGGCCAAGTTTTCTTTTTCTTGCGGCAGGGTATGGCGAAAGCCGTAGTTAAACACGGGCATCTGCTCAAAGTTGAAGAGCCTCAGCACCGTGGAATTGACGCGTTCGTCGAGCCCTTCAATGCCGCCGCGATCATCGAGGTGGTAGCCGAAGGTGCCTAGGGCTTCTTCTTCAGAAACGCCGCCTGCTGCCATCAGCGTTGCCGACAGTTCATCGATGGGGTTGGCAATCTGCCCGGCGTTGCGAACGTAGAGTTCGTCCATCACTTCGACTCTGGGGACGCCGATTTTCTCAAACAGGGTTTTGACTTCGTTGGCGATGGCCAGCATTTCAGCGGTGGGCTTTGCGCCATTGTCACTCAGCTGCTGCGCCGTCTCAGAATCGGCGTAAAACAGCAGCGCGTTGAAGCTGAGGCGGTCGTCGAAGACGGCGATATTGGCCCGGTCGAACAAAAAGCCGGAGCTTCTGAGGTCGTAGGTTTGGCCGAGGTAGCCGTGCACTAAAATGCTAAACGCCAAAGACCGCACGTCGGCAGAGTCTGATGTGCCCTGATACATCAGCTTGGGTCGCCGGTGGAAGTCGAGCAGTTCTTCTAGGAGTTCTCGGCGCTTGGTCCGGTCGCCGCCACTGGCGATATGTAGCCAGCGCTGGGCGGCCCTGTCTGTCGGGTCAAAATATCGGCTGATTAGCTCAGCCTCCATAATTTTGAACTGGTCTATGGTGACATCGTACAGGTCGAAAATGAGACCAATACTGAGGGCGCTCTCTGGGAGGCCAATGGCTTCTAGGCCCTGCATCATTTCGGTGTTACTGGCGGCGGCTAGCTCTCCGCCCTGGCTACTGTCGACAAAGTAACGAGCCGCGTAGGTTTTTTGCCCGGCGGTGAAGCCACAGACCAAATTGCCTGCGACTTCTACGGTTCGCAGCTGCGCGTTGTCAATCACATCGATATCGGCATTTTGCAGCGCCCGATCAAACCTGGGGCCGATGGTGTAGCGATCTAGGGCAATGGTGTCGACGCTGCCCAAGCGCAAAAATTCTTGGTAGAGCGGGCTGGGGCGACCAAAGATGCCGTATTGCGATCGCAGTCTTGTTGGGACTTGGTTGCGGTCTAGGTAGGCTAGGCCGCCTCGGACCAAGTGGCCACCGATGCCGCTGCGTGTGTTGCCTTCGGTAACGAGGGCGACGCGGTTACTTTGCTGGCGCGATCGCAGGGTTTGCTTTACCTTTAGCGCGGTCATTACCCCGGGCACTTCGTCGCCAAAAACAATCACGTCGTAGTGCTGTGCGTTTGGCATTGGCGGACAGGTGGCTGGGGCGGATGCTACCTGAGCTTGAGCGACTATCTGAGCTGTCACCGTCTGGGCTGTCGCCTGTGTCGCTGTTTCGGAGGCTGTTTGGGGTGTGGCTACGTTGGCTTGGGTGGGAGATGCCCAGATGCTCAATCCCGTCAGCAGCGTCGAACCGACAAAAGAAAACCAGTAGGATGCTTTCATGCAGAAACTGTGGTAATGCCTAACTAAATCACGCGTGGTATCGCCTAGGTGAGAATTTTAGTCTTTTATGGCGATACGGGGTGTGATGGGCATATCTTCAGCCCTTGATAAGAATACAGCCTAGACCCACTGGCTCAGTCTATTTTTTGACACTACAAAGACTCTTCATAAACTGTTTGCCTCGCGCTTGTCATCGTCCTCTTTTCATGGATTCCTCGTTCATTGGGGCTATACAATAATTTGAGAAGGCACCTCCTGACGCCTATGCCCCGTTCGGCCAAGTCAAAAGAATACGCGAAATTTTGGCGTGATCCGGTCCTTCACGACCTTGAACTGCTGCGGGCTACCTACATCGACTACGCGTTTTCTCGCCACGCCCATGAAGGGTTTGGAATTGCGGTTGTTGAAGCGGGGGTGATGGAATTTGAATATCGCGGGGAGACCCATGCTGCGCCTGCGGGCAGCATTGTAGTGACGCATCCGGGCGAGGTGCACACCGGGCAAGCCGCCCTGGAAATGGGCTGGACCTATCGCACGCTGCTACCGGCTATCGATTGGCTACAGCAGGCTGCCGACGGACTGGCCGAGCGACGGACAGCGCTACCGTATTTTTCTGCGCCCGTTATCCACGATAAGCAGCTAAATCAGCAGCTGATTGGTCTGCATCTCACCCTCGAAAAGTCTCCTTCACCGCTAGAGAGAGAATCTCGATTTTTGTGGGGGATGGCGAAGCTGGTGGATAATTACAGCAGCGATCGCCCAGTTGCCAAGCCAGTGGGAAAAGAGCAAAAGGCCGTGCAGCATATTCGCGACTATCTCACCGCGCACCACAGCGACAATATCTCACTGAACGATCTGGCAAATCTGGTACAGCTCAAGCCCCTGCGCCTGTTGAGAGTGTTTCGCAAACAGGTTGGCCTGCCTCCTCACGCCTACCTAAACCAGGTGCGGATACGCCAAGCTAAGCGCCTGCTAATTGACGGCTGGTCTATCAGCGCGGCGGCGGTAGAGACCGGGTTTACAGACCAAAGCCATCTGCATCGACACTTCAAAAAGATGGTGGGTATCACCCCCGGGCAATATGTGCGCGGCTGTCAACCAACCTGCAAAAACGTACAATCCTAAAGCCAATACGGCTGCATACACTGTTTGTGCACTTGCACAGTTCGCCTCTCAGTTCGTCTCTCAGTTCGCCTCTGAGCGATCGCACAGCAGCAGTTATCAGCATGACCAAACCGTCTTCTTCTATCCGCTTACGCTCACCTCGGCACGCTCAGCGGCGCGCGTTTTGGGCTGGTGCCCGCGACATTATTCCACTCGTTGTGGGGGCCATTCCGTTTGGCATTATTTTTGGCACCTTGGCGACCACTGCTGGGCTCTCTGCCGGTGGCACCATGGCCATGTCAGCCTTTGTCTTCGCGGGGTCTTCCCAATTCATTGCGGCTGGGCTGATCGCCGCCAATACCGGCTGGCTGCTGATAGGGCTGACGACTTTCGTTGTGAATTTGCGCCATTTGCTCTACGCAGTCAGTCTGCTGCCCTATGTGAAAAACCTGCCTCAGCGCTGGAAAATTCCGCTGGCTTTTTTCCTGACAGATGAGTCGTTTGCGGTGGCCATTCGTCGATATGAACAGCGCGATCGCTCCCCTTCTAATCACTGGTACTACCTCGGCGCTGCCCTCACCATGTATACCAACTGGCAGCTGTGCACACTGCTGGGCATTACCCTCGGGCAGCTCATTCCCAATGCTGCTGAGTGGGGCCTAGACTTCGCCATGTCGGTCACCTTCATCGGCATGATTGTCCCTTACATCAAAACCAGGCCAATGGGCGTAGCTATCACCGTTGCCGGCGGTGTGGCGCTGTTGGCAGCGCCTCTGCCGCACAAGCTAGGTCTGATGGTAGCGGCCTGCGCGGGCATCGCAGCCGGTGTGATAAGCGAACGATTTTGGCAGCGCACTTCTAGAAATACCTGAATATCTATGAATGAAATTTTGCTCATTGGCAGCATGGTGCTCGCCACTTTTTCTGTCCGCTACCTGATGTTTGGCGCGAGTAGCCGCATTACCCTATCGCCTGCGCTGCTAAACGCACTGAGATATGTGCCGCCGGTGGTGCTGACGGCCATTGTGGTGCCAGAAGTGTTGCTTAGCGATGGCGAGCTTGCCGTGAGCTACGTAAATGCGCGGCTAGTGGGTGCGATAGTGGCCATTCTCGTGAGCGTAAGCACCAAAAATCTGCTGCTCACTATTTGTCTTGGCATGGTGGCTTTCTTTGGTTGGCAGAGTGCGCTGGGGTTTTTGGGCTGAAGGGGTTCACAGCTCAGTCAATTCACAGAGACTGCAAACTGGCGTATACTCTGTTGAGCCCACGTGTTGAGCTGAAGACATCCGCGCAATGGCACAAGCTGTAAAGACTCTAAGCATTCCTTCCCTGCTAAAACAGAGGGCGGAGGAATCACCCAATGCGATCGCACTTTCAGCGCCTGACCGAAGCGGCCTGACCTACCAGCAGCTCCACGAGCAGATGATGGCCATCGTCGCTCAGCTCCGTGCTCTGGGCATCGAGCGCAATGACCGAGTCGCGGTCGCGCTGCCCAATGGCCCCGAAGCGGCAATGGCTTTTCTCTCCCTCTCCGCCGGGGCGACCTACGCGCCGCTAAACCCTGGCTACCGGGCCGCTGAGTACGAGTTTTATCTCACGGATTTGGCGGCGAAGGCACTGATTTTGCAGCCGGGTATTGCTGAACCGGCCAGGACGGTGGCTCACAAGCTGTCGATTCCAGTATTGGAGCTATCGCCGTCGCTGGGTACGCCTGCTGGCATGTTTAAGCTATTGGAAACGGCGCAGGGTGAATCTGGTCATGCTGCAACAGAATCCTCTGAAGCGCAACTAGATGTGGCTCAACCAGAAGATGTGGCGCTCATTCTGCATACGTCTGGAACGACTTCGCGGCCCAAGATGGTGCCGCTGAGCCATCGGAATCTGTGTACTTCAGCTGAAAATGTAAAGCGTACGCTGGCACTGACGGAGTGCGATCGTTGCCTAAACGTGATGCCCCTCTTTCACATTCACGGCCTGATCGGAGCGCTGCTCTCCTCTATGTCGGCAGGCGGGAGCGTGGTGTGTACCCCCGGCTTTTATGCGCCCAAGTTTCTCAGCTGGCTGAGCGACAGCCAGGCAAATTGGTATTCTGCGGTGCCCACCATGCACCAGCAGATTCTCGCCCGTACCGCAGAAACCCCCGTTGCTAAGGGCACCATCCGATTTATTCGCTCTAGCTCTGCGCCGCTGCCTCCACAGGTGATGTCTGCCCTAGAGCAAGCCTTCGATGCCCCCGTGATAGAAGCCTACGGCATGACAGAAGCTGCCCACCAAATGACCTGCAACCCGCTGCCCCCCGCGCGGCGCAAGCCCGGCTCAGTGGGCACTGCAGCCGGACCCGAAGTGCAGATTATGGACGAGGCGGGCAGTTTGCTACCGGCGCAGACCGTGGGTGAGGTGGTGATCCGGGGAGAGAACGTGACCCAAGGCTATGAAAATAACCCGACGGCCAATGCCAGCGCCTTTACCAATGGCTGGTTTCGGACGGGAGACTTGGGCCTGCTGGATGCCGAGGGCTACCTGTTCTTAAAGGGTCGGATAAAAGAGATTATTAACCGGGGTGGTGAGAAGATTTCGCCCCGAGAAATTGATGAAGTGCTGCTGGACCATGCGGCTGTGGAGCAGGTGGTGACCTTTGCTGCGCCCCATACGCTGCTGGGTGAAGATGTCGCTGTGGCGATTGTTGTAAAAGCAGGTGAGCAGGTTACTGAGAATGCCATCAAAGAATTTGCTGCAAGCAAACTAGCGGACTTCAAAGTGCCTAGGGTAGTCTTGTTTCTCGATGAGATTCCCAAGGGGCCTACAGGCAAGCGGCAGCGCATTGGCCTCGCCGACAAGCTGGGCCTGACCGCCTCCGACCCAGAAGCTGAGCGCCCGCCGTATGCTGCGCCTAGAACCTCCACGGAAGAAACCCTGTGTCGGATTTGGGCTGAGGTTTTGGGCATTACGCCAGTGGGCATTTATGACAACTTTTTTCAGCTAGGCGGAGACTCTATCTTGGCCGGGCAAATTGTCAATCGCGTCAGGGTGGCGCTACAGGTCGAACTCTCTTTCTTAGTCTTTTTTCAGCAGCCGACGATTGCCAACATGGCCATCGTGATTACTCAGAAGCAGGCAGAAGCCGTCGATGTCGATGAGATGGCTAGCCTACTGGCCGAATTGGAGTCTCTCTCCGAGGAAGAGGCGCAGCAGCTGATCGAATAGGCCCCTCTCGCCAACGCCCGCCAATGAAGCGCCAATGAAGATACTTGTCTATCTCTTTCGGAGTTCTCCCGTTATCGTTTCATTAGCGATAGTGATGTCTTTTGTCAGCGGCTTGGGCAATGCGTCGCTGGTGGCGCTGGCTCATCGCGGTCTCACCAGCGGCCTAGCAGATGGTCAGGGACTTTCTGACCTAGGTATGCGGTTTGCCTTGCTGACGGTATTTTCTCTGGGCATCTCCATTTCCTCTCAGCTGTTACTCTCCCACCTCTATCGCCAGGCCATTTACGACTGGACGATTCATCTGAGCGAAGAGATTTTGGGCACGCCGCTGCGTCAGCTGGAGAAAATTGGTGGTGCCAATATTCTCAGCGTTTTGATCAAAGACATTAGTGCCATTGGTGGGTCGCTGCTGCCGATATTGCCGCAGTGTAGCAATGTGGTCGTGGTGATTTGCTGCTTGGGGTATTTGTGCTGGCTGGCCTGGCAGCCGTTTTTGGGCACGTTGGTCATTATTGCGCTGGGGGTGTTTAGCTATCGCTTTTTTGGGGGGAGGAGCCGGGAGACGCTGAAGGCCGCTCGGGAAGACTACACCGTGCTCTACGGTCAGTTTCGCCTGATGACCAACGGCATCAAGGAGCTAAAGCTACACCGCGACCGGCGACTGGCCTTCCTGGGGCAAAACCTAAAGCCCACGGCGGCTCGCATTCAGAAGAAGCTGTTCTTTTGGAATATGTTTTATCTGATTACGCAGACTTGGGCGAAGTTTCTGTTGCTGTTTGTGCTGGGGATGCTGCTGTTTGTGTTTCCGAGCTTTGTACAGTTCGATAGCCGGGTGCTGTCGGGCTATATTCTCACGCTGCTGTACATTCGAGGCATGCTGACCTCGATTATGGCTGCCCTGCCGCCGCTGGCCGCTGCCAATGTCGCGTTTAGTAAAATCAAGAGCCTGGGTCTGAAGCTGAATATTGGCAGACGGGAGAGCGAGGAGAGTAAGCTAGCCAAGCTAGACCCCATTACCTCGTTTCGCAAGCTGGAATGTCGGCAGATTACCCATAGCTATTACCGGGAAAGGGAGGGCAGCAACTTTACCTTAGGGCCGGTGAGCCTGTCGCTGGAGCCGGGTGAAATTGTCTTTTTGGTGGGGGGGAATGGGAGCGGAAAAACAACCTTGGCGAAGCTGATAGCAGGGCTGTATGTTCCAGAGACGGGAGAGATTGTGGTCGATGGGGTGCCCATTACCGAAGAGAAAGTGGAGTGGTACCGTCAGCTGTTTTCAGTGGTGTTTTCCGATTTTCAGCTGTTCGATAAGCTGCTGGGGCTAGAGTCTCCTAAGCTCGATGAAAAGGTGAAGGAATACTTGGTAAAGCTACAGCTAGACCACAAGGTGAAAATTAAAGATGGCAATCTCTCGACGACAGCGCTCTCGGGCGGACAGCGACAGCGGCTGGCGCTACTGACGGCCTATTTAGAAGATCGGCCCGTCTACATTTTTGATGAGTGGGCGTCTAGTCAGGACCCCATTTTTCGAGATGTGTTTTACACGCAGTTTTTGCCGGAGCTACGGGCGAAGGGTAAGGCGATTTTGGCCATTACCCACGACGATAAGTATTTTGACCAGTGCGATCGCATTATCAAACTTGACTATGGTCAGCTGGTGGAAAGTTAATCCTTGGCATGGGTGCCTCCGTCCATCGAACGGGTGATTGTGAGGCGTCTTGCCAGCGCAGACTGCCGCGCCATCCTAACGGCATAGTTCATCGTGTTTGAGAGCTTCCATAGATATTTCACCCCTCGGTCGGCTAGGCTGAGCCGACCGAGCCGAGCGGCGGCCTTTGTTGCTTCTTTGTCTAAATAGACAGCTTTTTGCTGGCTGAGCTGCTCGCGGTGCAAACGAAAGCAGGCCAGCGGCGGCCCTTTCAAAAAAGAAAAGGTGGCGTTTTGCGCGAAGGCCCGGGCATAAAAGTCAAAATCGGCGGCGTACTGGTAGCTATCGTCGAAGCCGTGCAGCGAGTGGTAGAGACTGCGCCTGAAGATGACCGTCTGCTGCGCGAAGCCGTTTCGCCCTGTGCGCAAAATGCTCCTGAGCCAGGCGGGCGGCGGTGGCCGAAAGCTGTACATAAAGCGACCCTGAAAGTCGATGTAGTCGCAGTTGCCATACACCAAATCTGCGTGGGTTTGCTCGCCGTGGCGAATTAGCCGGGCGGCACTGTCGCTGTAGATCAGGTCGTCTGAGTTTAGGTAGGCGAGCCAGGGGGTGGTGGCTTGGGATAGGCCTAGGTTGATGGCGCTGTACATGTTGCCCGGGGGGGCGTAGAGCATGGGCACTGCCCAGCGCTTGCAGATGGTCGGCGTCTGGTCGGTCGACCCGCTGTCTACAACGACGATATTTACCGCTACGCCGGTTTGGCGGGTCAGAGACAGGAGCGTCGCTTCTAGGGTTTCCGCGCTGTTGAGCGTAGGGACGACGTAGCTAATCGCAGTCATAAAGTTTCAGCGTTGGCAGTGTTACTTAGGAAGGACCTCAAAAAGCAAGCCCCCTTGTGCCGCTTCAGCCCGCTAGAGTTCAGTTGCACAATACTTGATTAGACTGACGATCCATGGGTATGATTTAAACTTATATTAATTTTTGATTACTTCGTTTTCGATTGTTGCGTCTGGCACACATCGCCTTCGGGTGCATCGCTGCGACGATCTTCTGCTAGCACTATGAAAGAAATCAACAGCCGTATTGATAGCCTTTCTCCTGCTAAGCGGGCGATTTTGGAACAGCGGCTGCGAAACAAGCAAGGCAATAACGGGCGCATTCCGACGCGATCGCTCCCCCCTCAAGCCAACCCAGAAGCCACACACAAGAACGGTCACGCAGCCAGTCAGGACGTGCCTCTCTCCTCAGCGCAGCGTCGCCTGTGGTTCATTGACCAAGTCACCCCCGGCAACCCCGCCTACAACCGCCCCACCCATTTTCGGCTGACGGGCGATCTGCAGGTAGAGGCTCTAGCGCAAAGCCTCAACGCCATCGTGCAGCGGCACCGGGTGCTGCGAATGACCTTTCGAGCCGTAGCGGGTGAACCCATCGGCAGCATTTCCCCGGCGCTTAGCATTCCGCTGCCAGTGGTCGATCTCTCCGCGCTAGACCCCGCTGCGCAAGCCGCGCAAGTTCGTCAGCTTGCTGAACAGGCGGGGGAACAGCCGTTTGATTTGTCTCAGGGGCCGCTGCTGCGCGCTCAGCTGCTTCGGTTAGGCGCCCAAGCACATATTCTGCTGGTAAATATCCACCACATCGTTTTCGATGGATGGTCGGTGGATGTCTTTCAGCAGTCGCTTGCTCACTTTTATCAGGCCTTTGTGAGTGGGCAGTCTGCGGCATTGCCCGACCTGCCCCTGCAGTACGATGATTTTGCCCACTGGCAGCAGCAGCGGCTGGCCAGCGATGAGCTTGCCCCCCAGCTCGACTATTGGAGATCTCAGCTGCAGGGTGAGCTGCCGGTCTTGAGCTTGCCGACCAGTTTGTCGGTAGGCCAAGGTCAGACGTTGGGTTCGAAGACAGAAGGCCGGTCTTATGGGCATGCATTGCCCGCTGACTTGAGCGATCGCCTGAAGGCTTTCAGTCAGCGTGAAGGGGTGACGCTGTTTATGACGCTGATAGCGGCGTTTCAAACGCTGCTGTATCGCTACACTCAGCAGTCGGATGTGATTGTGGGTACGCCTATGGCAGGGCGCGATCGCATCGAGCTAGAGCCACTGATCGGGGTCTTTATCAACACGCTAGCGCTGCGGACCTCTTTCGAATCGCAGCCGACTTTTCGGCAGTTGCTACAGCAGGTACAACAAACCACCCTAGCCGCCTACGCCCACCAAACCCTGCCCTTCGAAAAGCTGGTAGAAGAGATTCAGCCTGAGCGACAGACCGGACAGACGCCCCTCTTTCAAACGCTCCTTCAGCTCCGAAATTTGCCGAATGAGCGGCTTGTTGTCAGTGGGCTTGAAATAGAGACGTTTAAGCTGGATCGGACGTTTGTTGATCTCGACTTGAGCGTCGATATTGTGGAGCACTCCGACGGATTGGTGTGCACGTTTCTATATCGCAGTGAGCTGTTTGATGAGGAGACAATTGCTCGCATGGCCGGTCACTTTCAGACGCTGTTAGAAAGTGCTGTGGCTAGCCCTACTACTGCTGTTGCTGAGCTGCCCTTGCTCACATCAGCAGAACACCATCAGCTGCTCATGCAGTGGCATGGCACGCAGGTTCCCCATACAGAAGAGCCGAGCGACCAGCTCTGTGTGCATCGGCTGTTTGAAGCGCAGGTGGCAAAGACGCCGAATGCGATCGCCCTTGCCTACGAGTCGCAAACGCTCACCTACCGCGAGTTAAATGACAAGGCCAATCAGCTAGGCCAGTACCTGCAGCAGCACGGCGTTAGCCCCGATCAACCGGTGGGCCTTTGTATTGCGCGATCGCCAGAAATGTTAGTCGGTCTGCTAGCCATCCTCAAGGCGGGCGGCGCTTACGTACCTATCGACCCGAGCTATCCACAGTCTCGAATTGACTACATATTGTCCGATGCGCAGGTGGGTGTGTTGCTCACGAGCACAGACATCGCGGCGCGGTTGGCCTCTGGTAGCGCGCCTACGGTGGTTTGTGTTGACGATGAATCGTGCCAGCGGGCGAGTGAACCTAGTGTGAGGGACGCTGCTGGGAACTGCGTGAGTGATGTGCAGCCGCGAAACCTTGCCTACGTGATTTATACTTCTGGCTCTACGGGGCAGCCGAAGGGGGTGATGGTGGAGCATCGCTCGGTGGTGAATTTGGCGATCGCACTGGCGAGAGAATTAACTGCTGAAGACAATCAACGTCCCATACGGGTGAGCTTAAATGGTTCGCTGGCTTTCGACACTTCGATAAAACAGATTGTTCAGCTGCTGAGCGGACATCGGCTGGAGATTGTTCCCGATGCCCTTCGATTTGATGGGGAGGCACTGCTCGGCTTCTTGCAGCAGCGCAAGATAGATCGATTTGACTGTACGCCATCGCAGCTGCAGTTGCTGATAGCGGCGGGTTTGCTGAGCTGTGCCGATGCTCCGGCGCAGATTTTAGTAGGGGGTGAACCGATTGGCCGTGAGCTGTGGGCGCGGTTGGCTGGCGCTGAGCACAGCCAGTTTTACAATCTGTATGGGCCGACTGAATGCACGGGGGATGCGACCCTTTGCCGGATTTTGCCTGCGGAGAAACCCGGTACGATTGGCAAGGCGCTGGCCAATGTGCAGCTGTACAATCTCGATGCGCAGCGGCAGCCTGTGCCGGTGGGGGTGCCGGGAGAGCTGTATATCGGTGGCAGCGGGCTGGCTAGGGGCTATCTAAACCGTCCGGAGCTTACTGCTGAGCGCTTTGTTGAACATTCTTTTGAGCATTCTTTGGGCGATCGCACCCAAAGCCTTTCCCCCATCCGGCTGTACAAGACCGGCGACCGGGTTCGCTTTTTGCCCGATGGACGGGTCGAATTTATCGGTAGAATCGACAATCAGGTCAAAATTCGGGGCTACCGAATCGAACTTGGAGAGATTGAGGCGGCTTTGGTTCAGCATTCGCTGGTGAGTGCTGCGATTGTTGTTCTGCGCGAAGATGAGACGGCGCAACAAGAGAGAAGGTTAGTTGGCTATGTGGCTAGTTATGCTGTGCTGACCGGCCGCGAGCTGTATCAATCGCTCAAGGGCAAATTGCCAAGCTACATGGTGCCTTCTGCCTTTGTAGTGTTAGAGAAATTGCCTCTCACGGCAAATGGCAAGGTGGACCGGCGATCGCTGCCTGCGCCAGACCCTTCTCAGCGGGTGCTAAACACCGACTTTGTCGCGCCTCGGAATGACATTGAACAGCGCTTGGCAGAGATTTGGGCCGAGCTACTGCCCGCTGAGCGCATTGGGATTTATGACAACTTTTTTGAGCTGGGTGGGCACTCCCTGCTAGCGACGCGGGTTATCGCTAGAATACGGACGGCTTTTGCGGTAGAGATTCCTGTTGTGGCGCTCTTTGAGCAGGCTACGATTGTTCAGCTAGGGGTGCATATTGAGGCGTTGCGATTGTCTGGAGATGGTCAGGATAATGGGGGGCAGATTGTTGCTCGGTGCGATCGCAATCAGCCCATCCCGGCCTCTTCTACTCAGCAGCGATGGTGGTTTTTTGAACAGTTAGAAACCGATAGCTCACTCTACAACCGTCCTCGACTTTTCAAGCTAAGACAGGGCCTACCGCTCACCGTCGTTCAATCAGCGCTCAACACCATCATCCAGCGCCACGAGGTGATCAGAACAACGTTGGAGCTGGTGGATGGCGAGCTTCAGCAGAAGGTGCACGAAACGTGGTCTTTGCCGTTGCCAGTGGTGATGCTGGAAGCGGGGCAGACAGGGAAAAAACAGGCGATAAGAGACTACATAGAACAAGCCGTTCAGCAGCCGTTTAATCTCTCGCAAGATCTGATGCTGCGTGGGACATTTTTATCACTTCATTCAAATAGTCATAACAACGGTCACGACGGTGAGCGGTACCTATTACTGGTGATGCATCATGCCATCTCAGATCACTGGACGCTGGATCTGTTGCTCAATGAACTGACGGCTATTTGTGAAGGGCAGCTTGTGGGGCGATCGCCACAGCTTCCCGATTTACCCATCCAATACGCCGACTTTGCCTACTGGCAGCAGCAGCAGTTTCAGCGTAC
Organism: Cyanobacteria bacterium J06614_10; assembly: GCA_038527325.1. GTDB lineage: Bacteria > Cyanobacteriota > Cyanobacteriia > Phormidesmidales > Phormidesmidaceae > Phormidesmis. The sequence continues at coordinate 1,910 of JBCBFY010000078.1, read as the reverse complement.
CGACTTTCAAGACCATCTTGCCTACTGGCAGCAACAGCTCAGCGGCGAGCTTCCCATCCTCGATTTACCGCTAGACCCTGCAAAGCAAAAAGACATATCGTCCCATGTGGGCGAAATACAGCAGCTAACCCTGCCTCCTTACTTACTGGGTCAGCTAAAGGCACTTGGCCAACAGAACAACGCCACACTGTTTATGACGCTGCTCGCGGCCTTCAAGGTATTGCTGTACCGCTACACGCAGCAGACAGACATTATCGTGGGCATTCCAGTTGCAGGTCGTCAGCTAGAGGACTGTGAGAATCTGCTGGGCTGCTTTTTGAACACGCTCGCCTTTCGTAGCGATCTTACTGGCGCGCCTACGTTTGAGTCGCTGTTGCAGCGTGTCCGAACCGTTTCGCTAGAGGCCTACGCCCACCAGCACTGCCCGTTCGAAAAAGTGATCGAACAGCTGCAGGTAGAGAGAGACTTTAGCCAGTCGCCTTTGTTCAATGTTGTTTTTGACTACATCAACACGCCGCCGTCTGCAGTCGCAGGAAGCCAAACCCTGCCGCTAACGCCAGTAAAAGTGGAGCGCCGGGTAGCGCTGTTTGATCTGACGCTGTACTTAGAAGAGACTGCCAACGGATTCGAAATTCTGTTTGAATACAGCCCGGCATGCTTTGAGGCGGCGACCATCAGCAGGCTGAAAGGGCATTTTCAAACGCTGTTGGAGAGTATTGTCGCAGCGCCTAGCACGAAGATTGACCGGCTAGCGATGCTGACCGGAGCAGAGCGGCAGCAGCTGTTGTTTGAATGGAATCAGACCCAGACGGATTATCCAAGACACCAGTGTGTGCATGAGCTGTTTGAGGCGCAGGTGGTTCGTCAGCCAGGGGCGATCGCACTCACCCAAGACCAGCAGCAAATCACCTACCAACAGCTCAATCAGCGCGCCAACCAGCTCGCCCGCTATCTGCAATCTTGCGGCGTTGAGCCAGGTAGCTTGGTGGGGCTGTATCTAGAGCGATCGCCAGAGATGCTGGCGGCCATGCTCGCCATTCTCAAAGCTGGCGCTGCCTACGTCACGCTAGACCCTGAGTATCCTGCAGAACGGCTCTCGTTCATGCTGCAAGATACGCAAATTTCGATGCTGCTGAGTCAAACCGCGCTTTCTCAAAACAGTCCTTTTCAAAGCGAGACAACCCTAGTCAATATTGAAGACATTTTTGAGCAGGGTTGTTCCTTTTTGGAGGCGTTTAGCCAGGAAAATCTTGCTGTCGACACAAAGCCTGAAGACTTGGCCTATGTGATTTACACCTCTGGCTCTACGGGCAAACCCAAAGGGGTGGCTATTCCTCACTTGGCTGTTAGTCGATTGGTTTGTAAGACGAATTACATTGATATACAGCCGAGCGATCGCGTTGCTCAAATTTCTAACGCTGCCTTCGATGCGGCCCCTTTTGAAATATGGAGTGCGCTGCTCAACGGTGCTCAGCTAGTGCTAATCGACAAAGCTGTTTTGCTGTCGCCCGAGGCCTTCGCTGCGCAGCTCAGAGCGCATCAGGTAAGTAGCTTGCTATTGACCACCGCTCTGTTCAACCAGGTTGCGAGCGTACGACCAGAGACATTTTCGGGGCTGAGATATCTTCTCTTTGGGGGGGAGGCGGCAGACCCGAAGTGGGTCAGAGCCGTATTGGAAAAAGGAAGACCGCAGACGTTAATCCACGCCTACGGGCCTGCCGAAAATACAACGATTTCGACCTGCTACGAGGTGACCGCTGTCGGCGACGGCGATACTACCGTGCCGATTGGCGCGCCCATTGCCAATACGCAGGTATACATCCTTGATGGACAGCTAGAACCTGTGCCGATGGGTGTGGTGGGTGAGCTGTATGTAGGGGGCGACGGCCTCGCGCAGGGCTATCTTAACC
>JBCBFY010000077.1:0-24429 GCA_038527325.1 Cyanobacteria bacterium J06614_10 | reverse complement strand
CGTACGCTCATGTGCCCAAACAATGGTCTCGATGAGCTCTTGCCAGTAACCACGCCAAGAGATGAGGAACATGAATCCAGTTGCCCAGACTAGGTGTCCAAAGAGGAACATCCAAGACCAAACCGCTAGGTTGTTCATCCCGTAGGGGTTGTAACCGTTGATCAGCTGAGAAGAGTTCAGCCAGAGGTAGTCGCGCAGCCAGCCCATGAGGTAGTTTGAGCTCTCATTGAACTGGGCCACGTTGCCACTCCAGATGGACAGGTGCTTCCAATGCCAGTAGAAGGTCACCCAACCAATGGTGTTGAGCATCCAGAACATGGCTAGGTAGAACGCATCCCACGCAGAGATGTCGCAAGTACCGCCACGGCCAGGGCCGTCGCAAGGGAAGCTGTAGCCAAAGTCCTTCTTGTCGGGCATTAGCTTAGAACCACGGGCATCCAACGCACCTTTGACCAAGATCAAAGTGGTGGTGTGAAGGCCAAGCGCGATCGCATGGTGAACCAAGAAGTCACCAGGGCCAATCGCCAAGAACAGAGAGTTGCTACCGCTGTTGATTGCATCTAGCCAACCGGGCAGCCATACGCCGCTAGCAGCCGCATTGGCCACACTGTCCGGGTTGGAAAGTAGCGTGTCGAAGCCGTAGAGCGCCTTACCAGAAGCCGCCTGTACCCACTGAGCAAACACAGGCTCAACCAGAATCTGCTTCTCAGGTGTGCCAAACGCAACCACTACGTCATTGTGGACGTAGAGACCGAGCGTGTGGAAGCCCAGGAACAGAGAAACCCAGCTGAGGTGCGAAATGATCGCTTCCTTGTGGTCGAGCACGCGGGCCAGCACGTTGTTCTCGTTTGCTGCCGGATCGTAGTCGCGAATCAAGAAGATTGCGCCGTGGGCAAACGCACCCATCATGATGAAGCCAGCAATGTACTGGTGATGGGTATATAGCGCGGCCTGAGTGGTGTAGTCCTTAGCCATGAAAGCATAGGGCGGCAGCGCGTACATGTGCTGTGCTACCAGAGACGTCACAACGCCTAGGGAAGCCAATGCCAGCGCGAGCTGGAAGTGCAGCGAGTTGTTCAGCGTGTCGTACAGACCTTTGTGGCCTGCGCCCAAGTCACCAGGAGTGCCATCGGGTGGCGTATGCGTGTTCAAGATCTCTTTAATGCTGTGACCAATACCGAAGTTTGTCCGGTACATGTGGCCAGCCACAATAAAGATGACGGCGATCGCCAAATGGTGATGGGCCATATCCGTCAGCCAGAGAGACTCCGTCTGAGGATGGAAGCCACCCAAGAAGGTCAAAATCGCATCACCCGCACCTTGAGAAGTGCCAAACACGTGGTTTGCCGTATCGGGGTTCTGTGCATACACGCCCCAGTTACCCGTAAAGAACGGCTGCAGGCCTGCAGGGTGAGGCTTCACCGACAGGAAGTTATCCCAGCCGACGTGCACACCGCGAGACTCAGGAATCGCAACGTGAACAAGGTGACCCGTCCAAGCCAAAGAGCTGACGCCAAACAAACCAGCCAAGTGGTGGTTGAGGCGAGATTCAGCATTTTTGAACCAGGATAGGCTCGGGCGGAACTTGGGCTGAAGGTGTAGCCAGCCAGCAAAAAGCATGACCGAAGCTAGTACCAAAAGGCCCACCGCACCGACATACAGATCCGCGTTGGTCCGCATACCAATGGTGTACCACCAGTGATACACACCAGAGTAGGCGATGTTCACTGGGCTAGTAGAGCCAGCCTGAGAGAATGCATCTACTGCGGGCTGGCCAAAGTGAGGGTCCCAAATCGCGTGGGCGATGGGCTTCACATTGAGCGGGTCAGAGACCCACTGAGGGAAGTTGCCTTGCCAAGCAACGTGGAACAGGTTGCCAGATGTCCAGAGGAAAATGATCGCCAGGTGACCGAAGTGAGAAGCAAAAATCTTTTGGTAAAGATTCTCCTCTGTCATCCCGTCATGGGTTTCAAAATCGTGAGCTGTGGCAATCCCGTACCAGATCCGACGCGTGGTTGGATCCTGTGCGAGGTCTTGGCTAAATTTCGGGAATTTAGTTGCCATACGTTTTATATTTCCTCCGCGCTCCTAACCTACTGATAACATTCGAGCCAGGAAGAACGCCCACGTGGTGGCGATCCCTCCTAGGAGGTAGTGGGCAACACCCACTGCCCGGCCCTGAGTAATGCTCAGTGCGCGAGGCTGAATAGCTGGAGCTACTTTCAGCTTGTTGTGAGCCCAGACGATGGACTCAATCAGCTCTTGCCAGTAGCCGCGACCACTAAACAAGAACATCAGGCTGAAGGCCCAGACGAAGTGAGCACCCAAGAACATCAGACCGTAGGCCGACAGTGCCGAACCGTAGGTATTGATAACCTGAGTTGCTTGCGCCCACAGGAAGTCGCGCAGCCAGCCATTAATGGTGGTTGCACTGGCCGCAAAGTTACCGGCCGTAATGTGGGAAACCGTGCCATTGTCAGACACTGTGCCCCAGACATCTGACTGCATCTTCCAACTGAAGTGGAAAATCACAATCGAGATGGAGTTGTACATCCAGAACAGACCGAGGAACACGTGGTCCCAAGCAGAGACCTGACAGGTACCGCCACGGCCCGGACCGTCGCAAGGGAAGCGGAAGCCCAGCTCACTCTTATCGGGGATAAGGCGAGAGTTACGAGCGTACAGCACACCCTTGAGCAGGATGAGTACGGTCACGTGAATGGTGAACGCGTGAATGTGGTGCACCATGAAGTCAGCGGTACCCAAGGTGATGGGCATCATCGCCACCTTGCCACCCACGGCTACGACGTCGCCGCCAAATGCGTAGCTGGTCGGCGCGAGCGCGTTGGGCGCGGTGCCGTTGATAGACACAGCCGCCGTGTGTAGGCTTTGAATCCACTGAGCAAACACAGGCTGAAGCTGAATCGCCGTATCCGAGAACATGTCTTGGGGACGACCGAGCGCCTGCATGGTGTCGTTGTGAATGTAGAGACCGAAGCTATGGAAGCCAAGGAAAATACACACCCAGTTGAGGTGGGAAATGATGGCGTCGCGAACGCGCAGCACGCGGTCAAGAACGTTGTTGACGTGCTTGGCCGGATCGTAGTCACGGATGAGCGCGATCGCACCGTGCGCACCAGCACCGACTACCAAAAAGCCACCGATCCACATGTGGTGGGTAAACAGCGACAGCTGAGTACCGTAGTCGGTTGCGAGATAGGGGTAAGGCGGCATCGCATACATGTGCTGAGCCACAATGATCGTGACAGAGCCACCCAGCGCCAGGTTAATCGCTAGCTGAGCATGCCAAGACTGAGTGAGAAACTCATACATCCCTACATGCCCTTCACCACCAAACAGCAGCGGATCGCCTTTGTGACCATCCAAGATCTGCTTGATGCTGTGACCGATGCCCCAGTTTGTGCGGTACATGTGACCAGCCACCAAGAACATCACAGCGATCGCCAGGTGATGGTGAGCCATATCGGTCATCCACAGACCGCCCGTCACAGGATTCAGACCACCCTTGAAGGTCAAAAAGTCTGAATAGGCTGCCCAGTTTAGCGTGAAGAAGGGCTTGAGGCCCTGCGCAAAACTTGGATAGAGCTCAGCCATAAAGGCCTTGTCGAACAAGAACTCATGGGGCAGCGGAATATCCTGTGGCGCCACACCAGAATCCAACAGCTTGTTGATGGGTGCAGCAACGTGGATTTGGTGACCGGCCCAAGACAGTGAACCCAAACCAAACAGACCTGCCAAATGGTGGTTCAGCATGGACTCCACGTTCTGGAACCACTCCAGCTTAGGCGCCGCCTTGTGATAGTGGAACCAGCCTGCAAACAGCATCAAAGCAGCCATCACCAAACCGCCAATCGCGGTGGCATACAGCTGCGTTTCGTTGGTGATACCGGAAGCCCGCCACAGCTGGAAAAGACCAGAAGTGATTTGGATGCCGTGGAATCCACCGCCGACATCAGCGTTCAGGATTTCTTGACCGAAGACCGGCCAAACAACCTGAGCACTGGGCTTAATAGCCGTGGGGTTGGACATCCAAGCTTCGTAGTTGGAAAAGCGAGCGCCATGGAAGTACATGCCGCTAAGCCAAATGAACACAACGGCCAAGTGACCGAAGTGAGCACTAAAGATTTTTCGAGATATATCTTCTAAGTCACTGGTATGACTGTCGAAGTCGTGAGCGTCAGCGTGAAGGTTCCAAATCCAGGTGGTAGTTTTGGGTCCCCTAGCCAAAGTCCGATCAAAGTGACCTGGCTTGGCCCACTTCTCAAACGAAGTAGGGGTAGGGTTCTTATCAACCACAACCTTGGCTTTGGCAGCCTCCCGCTCGCGCGGGGTAGTTGTCATGGAGACTCTCCTCTCTAGACAGAGAAAGAACTTACGCCTTTACCTAAACCAGCTATTGAGACCCCAGCGAAGCCGCAACCCGTAGGATGCAAACCATAGCCGGGTCAGATGATTTACATCTGAAGCGCTCTAGTGAAGCCATGGACCTGAGCAAACAGCCAAGGGCCATCAACTAACTATTTAGAACGCCTGAATCGAGCCTTCAATTAAGACCACACCTAACGGCTGTGCATCCTTTGACAAAAGCACAAAAAGCACTCAGGCAAAAGCAATAACACAAGACAAATGGGGGCAGATAAACGACTCTATTCACTCCATTTCCAGGCATAGGACAAGGAATGTTCTCACGTATTATAGTCATCCACCCGGCGCCGTATAACGAAGAGTTAACAATAGTTCAACCAGCGAAAATCCCGCTAGCAAAAGGGTTGCAAGCCAGCGAGATGCATACCGAAGTGGGGGATCGCAGAGCCCTTTAACAAAAAGCAACACTCTGACGCAATCACTATTTTTGATGACCAGATTAGGCCTTTTTGGCCATTCCGATAGACAAAACTGGTGCTCACTCATAGAAGCCATTCAAGATGAGACAAAGTTATGTGTTGTTTTTATAACTTTTGCTGCCTACTTCTTCCATTTCACCTCTGGGCATCCGCCCATGGGTCTTCTCGTTAGCCAGCTTCGGAAAAAAGATATCGTAGGGAGGGGCAGCCGTCCCATATGATCGGATGATAACAATCATCCAGTTTAGTAATGAGTGCTTGGTTTCGGCGAATTCGAAGGCGCAGCAGTAATCGACTCGGACGCTTGTTGGCCAGCTTATTGGCCAGCTCATCTGCAAACAGGTCGGACAAGTTACTCGCCAAGTTATCGCGCAGCCTACTGAGCATGCTGTTGGTGAGCCTTTTAGGTCTGTCACTCATCGGATGTAGCCGTGGCCCATCAACTATTCGAGTGGTCACCTTGCCAGAGGTACCGGTGGTTGCAGAGCGGCAGCGGCTGAGTGGAAGCCTTAGCGAAGTGGCGCCACCCGGCATTCTTTTGGATTTGGCAGCGCTGACAGAACAGTATCAGCCTCAAGTTGCGATCGCATCCCCCAAAGCGAACCAGGTCATCGACGAAGCCCGCCTCAAAGTCAAACTCAGCCTGCGCGGTTTATCTATATATAAGGATGAAACTATTGGCCTCGGCCCTCACTTACAAGTCGTACTAGACAATCAGCCGCCCCGATCGGTGTACGACTTAGATGAGCCGCTGGTATTTGCAGGCCTTACCCCCGGAACCCACACGCTGAGAGCCTTTGCCGCCAAGCCCTGGGGTGAAAGCTTCAAAAATCCGGGTGCCTACGCCCAAACCTCCTTCCACGTTTTCGCCCAAACAGGCGAAAACACCCCTGATGCCCAGCAGCCCCTGCTGACCTACAACGAACCTAGCAACACCTATGGGGCGGAGCCTGTGCTGATAGATTTTTATCTCAGCAACGCGCCCTTGCATGACATTGCCCGGCAAAGCAAGACCGATGACCTCGTCGACTGGCAAATTCGATGCACCATCAATGGGCAAAGCTTTACCTTCGACCAATGGAAACCGATTTATGTAAAAGGGCTCAAACCTGGTCAGAACTGGGTGCAGCTATCGCTTGTAGACGCCAAAGGAAATCTCATCCCAAACGCATTTAATAGCACCATCCACACGCTTACTTACGATCCCGAGCAGCGAGATAGCCTCGCTAAGCTCGTTCGCGGCGAACTCCCGATTGAACAAGTCGGGCGCATAGCCGACCCAAGCTATGAACCGCCCGCCCTCCCGGTAGAACCCGCTCCTCCCGCAGAGAGTATCCCCAAGCCCGAGGAAATTGTCCCTGAGCAAGAACCGTCTGACTTAGAAAGCTCTACACAGAAAGCACGCGAGACGCCCGAACTCGACGCAGCAGACGAAAAGGAAGCGCCTGACCAAGAGACCGTAGAGACAGAAGAAAAGACAATTGACACAGAGCAAACCACTGAGTCTGAATCACAATTACCTGATAACGCCAAACAACCAGCTTCTGAACGCTCAAATGTCGGGCAGACTGAACCCAAACCAATAGATGAACCAGCAGAGGTCGAACCGGCAGAGGTCAAACCGGCAGAGGTCGGACCGGTAGCCCCTGAACAAGCAGATGCCGAACCGACAGTCGAGCAGACTGAATCCGAACAGCCAGACATCGAGCAGCCAGACATCGAGCAGCCAAACAGTGAACAACTAGAGTCTGAACAGCCAGACAGTCAACAGACTGACTCCGAACAACTTGACTCTGAACAGCTCGAATCAGAACAACTTGACTCTGAACAGCTCGAATCAGAACAACTTGACTCTGAACAGCTTGAACCCGAGCAGCTATCTGAGCCCCCGTCTGACAGCCTGACACAGCCAAGCCGTTCACCTTGGCAGTCGATTCGCGATCGCATTCAGTCTTATTTTCAGCGCCCCGAACCAACCACACCACAACCTGCTCAAGAAGAAGACCTCCCTGTCGTAATCGAAGCGCCAACGGAAGCCCCAACTCAACCGCCACGACCAGAGAACCCACCATTAGAATCACCGTCAGAACGTCCGGCAGCTGCAGAGCCTCCAGCGACGACCGAAGAAACCTCGCCAGCAATAGAAAGTCCTGACCTTCCCGACCTTCCAGAAACCCTCACCGCACCTGAGCAACCCGCAGAAAAGAGTCTACTCATCCCTAAATCAGCCCAAACAGCGCCAAAACAAGACCTTCAGGACTTAAACCAAAACACTCAGGCAGAGTAATCTCAATCTGCCACCTCAGATTCTGAAGCGCACCCTGGGAAAAATAAGATTGACACATACACAGGTATGGACTTAAGGCTGCGGCCCTTTTCCTAACTCATGACGTACCACGCAATGGTTGGAAACATCCGCCCATGCCAGCTGTGTGTCTTAGCTCATTTTTTGGCAGTATTTATGTTTAAGGCAGCAGTAGGACACGGCATCGACCCAGAGTCGCTTGGTGCCATTGACGAAGCGCTGGCACAGTGTCAGCAAGACCTTGGCGACGACGTGCCGCAGGCCGGGATTCTACTTGCCGCCGTCGACTTTGATCACAAGCTCATTCTTGAGCGCATTCATCAAACCTATCCAAACATCCTATTGGTCGGTGGCAGCAGCGTTGGTGAAATGTCTTCTGCAATGGCGTTCCAGCAGGACTCGCTGACGCTCATGCTATTTGCCTCCGACGAGGTGAGCTTTCAGACCGGCATTGGCTATCAGGCGAGGGAAGATGCGATCGCAGCTGCCAACAACGCCGTGCAAAGCAGCCTCAAAGGCACCGAGCTTTCCCCTTCAGACATGAAGCTTTGCTATGCCCTAGGCGAAGGTCTGGGTGTCGATGGGGTTGCCCTAGTCAAGGGGCTTGGGCAAGCAACCCACCAATCAGTTCCCATCGTTGGCGGCCTCACCGCCGACGATTACCAGTTTGAAAATACCTATCAGTTTTTTGGCACTGAGGTGGTGCAGGGCGCAGTCGTCATCCTCACCTTTTTTGGCAATCTCAAAGTTTCCTGCGGCGTGGCCACCGGACAACAGCCCACCGGCAAAAAAGCAACCGTCACCAAATCCAGAAGCTTTACCGTTTACGAAATTGACGGCCAGCCTGCCCAAGAGTTTTACACGCCTTACTTCGGAGAAGCAGAAGTCAAAATATCTGGCAGTGACAGCGCCCTCATCGGTGCGATCGCCGTTTACGAGCCCCACGCAGAAGACTTCTACGTCCGCGCCCCAAACGGTCAAACGGGTAACGATGGCAGCGTCAACTACTTTGGCCATGTGCCAGAACAGGCCACCATTCAAGTAACCGATATGACCCATGAGAGCTTACTCAAGTCAGCAGAAGATGCCTTCAGCAAAGCCAAGACCGCCTATCCAGGCGTGGCGCCTAGTGCGGCCCTGATGGTTTCCTGCGTCTCTCGGATGAAAAATCTCGGTACAAAAGTTTCCGAAGAATACCAGCTCGCCGAAGCCATCATCGGGAAGCACCTCCCCAGCATGGGCTTCTACGCGTACGGCGAAATGAGCCCCTTCACCGGCCAAAACACATCGCATTTCCACAACGAAACCTTTACCGCCCTTTTGTTAGGAACTGAATAAGTGAATACGCTCGACTGCTCAGATCATTCTGAAAAGCATTCTGAAAAGAATGGCGAAAAACCCCTTGGAGAATCCCCTCAAAACAGCCATCCTGTGAATTTGTCCAAACCACCAGCGCCTGACAAGTCCGTCACTGCAGCCACTGATCTGCAAGCAGAGATCAAAGCGCTTGCTCGCAACAACCGGATTTTGCAAAAGCAGCTCGACCGTTCGGAGCGCACCCGCGCCCAAATGGAAGCCGATAACCGGCGCCGTGAACATATGCTTAGCCAGTCGCTAAAAGAGTCCGAAGCCTACAGCGCAGAACTCTCAGCCGCCAAGCAAGAACTCACCCAGCTCAACCAACAGCTCGAAAACCGAATAGAACAACGCAGCGCAGCGCTCAATGACGCGACCGACAGCCTACAGGCAGCCCAAAGACAGGTTGCAAACAGTGAAAAGTTTTCAACCCTTGGGGAGCTGGTAGCTGGCGTTGCCCACGAGATCAACAATCCGATTGGCTGCATCACAAACAATCTCAAGTTTGTTGCAGAATACACAGAAAACCTGCTTGAGCACGTCGCACTGCAGCAAACAGTCATCACCGCCGCACACAACAAGGTCCAATCTGCAGATATTGAAAAAGTAGAAGATCATGCGGAAGATATTGAGCTGGAATATATTGCCGAAGATTGTCAAAAGCTAATAGATTCTATGACGACTAGTGGCGATCGCATCACCGCCATCAGTCAATCGCTGCGCACCTTTGCCCGCGCCGACGTTACCCAAAAGCAAGCTTACGACCTGCACGAAGGCCTCGATGGCACCCTCCTTATCCTCAAGCACCGGCTCAAAGCAGTCGGTGATCGCCCCTCCATCACCATCGACAAAAACTACGGCGCTCTCTTGCCCATCCACTGCTACCCAGGCCAGATCAATCAGGTCTTTATGAACATCATTGCCAACGCCATTGATGCGATGGAAGAACAGGACCAGTTCACCATACCGCCCGCAATTAAGATCGCCACCACTTCAGGACCTGACAACATCACCGTCTACATCGCCGACAATGCTGGCGGCATTCCCAAAGACATTCAAGACAAGATTTTTGAAAACCAGTTCACCACTAAGGCAACGGGAAAAGGCACAGGGCTAGGACTGGCGATCGCTCACCAAATTGTCACCGAAGTCCACCGGGGCACCATCGAATGCCTCTCAACACCCGGTGTAGGCACCACCTTCCGCATCATCCTACCCAGGCAGGTCCCTACCACCAAACAACAGCCATCCAAGTCATCGGTAGCCTGAAATACCAAGATAGTTGGCGGCTGAAAAAGTATGCCAGAAATCACGGTGAGGGAATCACGGCATCTGCCGCCGCGCCTGTGAACCAGACCGGCCCCTCGGGCAACTTAGAGTGACCGCATGCGTCGGCTGTAAGACCTGTGTTAACTCCTCTCCCCACCGCTACTTTGAGTAAGTCACCCGCTGACAATATCATTCTCATCGTCGATGACAATCCCAACAATCTCTCCGTACTCGCCGAAACCCTAAAATACGCCAACCATCAGGTTCGTATTGCCATGGATGGCGAAAGCGCCCTCAAGCAAATCGCACTCAATCGACCTGCGCTCATCTTGCTGGATGTGATGATGCCAGGAATTGACGGATTTGAAACCTGCAAACAAATTCAGGCCAATCCAGAGTTCTCAGATATCCCAATTATTTTCATGAGCGCGCTCTCGAACAACGATGCCAAAGTAGAAGGGCTCAGCATTGGCGCCGTCGACTACATCAGCAAACCCTTCCAAGATGTAGAAGTGCTCTCTCGGGTAGAGATTCACCTCAAGCGCAGCGAACTGATTCGCTCGCTGCAAATTCGCAACCAGCAACTGGCAGAAGAGATTGACAAGCGGCAGGTATCCGAGGCGCTCAACCGCAAGCTAGAAAGCTGCATCGAAGTGAGTACCGCCGTTCTTAGCGAAGCCTCAGAACACTTCCATCAGGCGCAAATGCAGCTCGCCAACAGCGAAAAGCTCTCCACCCTCGGCGAGCTAGTCGCTGGCGTCGCCCACGAAATCAACAATCCCATCGGCTGTATCACCAACAATGTGGAATTTGTTGGTGAGCACGGGCAGCTGCTGCTAAACCACATCGCCTGCTACCAAAAAGTATTGGCAGCCAACAAAGACAAAATCGCCCCTGCCGATCTTGAAAAAATTGCTCAGCATGAAAAAGAGATTGACCTGGGCTACATCACCGAAGATTTTCCAGACCTCATCGAATCGATGGTGACCAGCGGAGAGCGCATTCAGGCGATTAGCCAGTCGCTGAGAACCTTCGCCCGAGCAGACACAACAGAGCGACAGCCCTACTCACTCCACGAAGGCATCGACAGTACCCTACTCATTTTGCGCCACCGGCTAAAAGGCGAAGGCAATCAGGAAGGCATCACACTCACCAAATACTACGGCGACCTGCCAGATATCTACTGCTTCCCCGGCCAAATTAACCAGGTGTTTATGAATATTTTGGCCAATGCAATCGATGCGATGGAAGCGGGTGAAGATCCCTCTGGTCCTCCAGAAATCATCATCACCACCCAGACCACAGAAGACGCTGTCATCATTGCCATTGAAGACAACGCGGGCGGCATGCCAGAACATGTGCGAACCCGAGTATTCGAAAGTCAGTTCACCACCAAAACCGTCGGAAAAGGGACCGGGCTAGGACTCTCTATCGCCCACCAGATTGTGACTGAAACCCACCAGGGAAAGATCGAATGCGAGTCTACGCTCGGTCAGGGCACCACGTTCAAAATAACCTTGCCCATCGACTCGTATTAGGTTGATGATTATCAACCCACATCTACAGGTCGCAGGACTCTGGCTTTAGATCGCGATCCATCAGCTCACTCAGCGCCTCTGTCGGCGTAATCCGTCCTCGCAGCAGCCGATCTACCTGACGCGAAATCGGTACAGGAATGCCTTCTCGGTTGGCAATTTCTATCAGCACATGCGCAGTATTGACCCCTTCAGCCGTACTGCCCAACTCTGCCAAAATTTGCTCAAGCGCTTTGCCCTGCGCCAACCCGTATCCCACTCGATAATTGCGGCTGAGGCTGCTACTACAGGTCGCCAGCATATCTCCCAGCCCGCTGAGCCCGTAGAAAGTTTCGACTTCTGTGGCACCCAAGTGCAGCCCGATTCGAATCACTTCGGGTAGGGCACGGGTAATCAGGGCAGACTTTGCATTGGTGCCCAGGCTCAGACCGTCGCACACACCCACGGCGATCGCCATTACGTTTTTCAAGGTACCGCCTAGCTCAGCCCCCAAAGGATCTGTACTGGTGTACACCCTGAACTGCTCAGAGGACAGCAGTCGCTGTACTGTCTCAGCAGCAGCACTATCGGTACTGGCCAGCACGGTAGCAGCGGGCAGCCCCTTTTCGATTTCTTTGGAGAGATTGGGCCCTGAGAGCACCGCCACAGGATGCTCGGGAAAGGCCGCTGTGAAAATCTGCGAAGGGGTGCGGGTCGTTTCCGGATCGAGGCCTTTTGTCGCCGTGACCAAAATAGTCTCTGCCGGAAAAGACGCCTGCTGCAGCCGCTGAACCAAGCCAGCGACACCCTTCATAGAAATGGCAGATAAAATGACTTCCGCATGGGCGATCGCAGCTGAGAGATCGGTGTCATCGCGTCTCGACCAGTGCGTCACGGTGTGCCCATTCACCCGAGCTAAGTGTGCGAGGGCATTTCCCCAGGCCCCCCGGCCCAGCACCGTCAGCCTCAGGGGCTGAGAGCCATCCGTAACCATGGACGAATCGGGCTTTGAGGGCGTCGTCGTGGGTGCCGACATGGGGAAGGCCTCCTAAGAGATTAAGAGATAGCAGCGCGAAACAGTACTGCAAAATAGCAACACGGGCTAGCAGCGCAGTACGCCCTTAGCCTACCGCAAGCTGACGGGCGCTTTCGCCTGCAGATGTAGACGCAGCTGTCAACGCCTGACGGCCTAAAACGCGCTCCATGTCGTAGTCTGGGATGCAGTTTTCAGCCATGAGCTGCTTGTAGTCGGCGATCGCCTGCTCGCACTCGTCTGGGCTCCAGTCGCAGTGGTCTTGTAGGGTCTGTGCGATCGCATCTAGCGCGTCCATGCCATAGTTTGCCTGTAGCGACAGCATGGTGCGGCGACGGCAAATATCACCGAAGGTATAGGCCATCTCCGAACGCACTGCGTACACAATCTGCGCCTTAATATCTGGTAAATCTGCCACAATCGGTTCTGCCAAGTCGGGCGCCTCGTCCAGTAGCCGCAGTAGATCGAAGGCCCGGGCCCCATAGCGCTGAAACAGGTGGTCAACCGTGTCTGCAGAGAGACAGATGTTGGCGCGATCGCTGTATTGAGCGATCGCCTGAGAAATCCGCTCATCCGTCGGCAAAATTGCCCCTGGCAGCGGCGTTACCCGCGTTTGGCAAGCTGGCATCTTTTCAGATAGGCCGCGCTGCTGACGACGCGCATACACCCAGTCCACCATCTCTTCGCCCACTCGCCTATGGGTCGTCAGCTTACCGCCAATCAAAGACACCATATTCACGACGCCATCCTGGCTATGGTCGTACAGCAAATGGTTGCGGGAGACGGCGCCTGGCTTTTTGCTCTCTGTGTAGGGTAGAGGCCGCACGCCCGAATAGGTAAACTGCACCGCCTCTCGGGTCAGCTGCGCAGCTGGGAAAACCTTGTTTGTCTCAGTCAGCAGGTAGTCGATTTCATCGTTGTCGGCCTTTACCCGGTCAAGGTCCCCCTCAAACCGCAGATCCGTCGTTCCAATCAGGTACTGACCCAAAAACGGCAGGATAAAGAACGGTCGATTGTCGGTGAGTGCCTCCACATAGAAAGCTTCTCCGGGCGCGCCAGGGAAGGCATCCACAATGATGTGACTGCCCTTTGTACCGCCGATTTTTCGCGTCTTACCAATTGGCGCAGACTGGTCACCCGTGACCCCCTGCTGGCACACCTCATCTACCCAAGGGCCAGAAGTATTGACGATAACTGCGTGGGGAGGAAGGTCGATGGAGAATCTCGCCTCGGACAGTTCGTCTTTACAGGTGAGGGTGGTGATGCGATCGCCCCCTTTTTCCTGAGTCCGCTCTAGCCCCATAATCTTCACATAGTTCAGCGTGGTTGCACCGGCATCCTGCGCTGCCAACACGTTCTCTAGGCACAGCCGCTCAGCATACTCTGCCTGTGCATCGTAGTACTGGCCCGCGCCCTGAACCCCGTCTGGATTTACCCCGCGAAAAAGCTGCTTTAGCTTGGCCTTTGGCAGCATGCGATGGTTCAGCAGGCTCTTGTCAAAGCTAAGAATGTCGTACAGGATCATGCCCGCCCAAATTTCCCAGTAGCTGCGCGACCCTTGAGCGTAAATAGGAATCGTCAGCTGCAGCGGATGCACCAAATGCGGCGCACTCTTGAGCAAAATTTCTCGCTCGGCCAGCGACTCACGCACCAAATTAAATTCAAAATATTCCAGATAGCGCAGACCGCCATGCACTAGGCGCGATGACCAGCTCGTCGTCCCACTGGCAAAGTCGCCCTTGTCTAGCAACAGCGTTTTTAGCCCTCTGAGCGCCCCATCCCGTGCGGTCGCTGCGCCGTTTATTCCTCCGCCAATCACAACGAGATCGTATGCAGTCGAATCAATCGCAGAAAAGTCTCGCATCTTCAAGGACATTGGCAAGGCAGAAAAAGCTACGAGGCTATCCTACCGAACGCGCCTTAAAAAAACCTGTGCATAAAGTACATTCTTTAAGAAAGCGCTCAAGAAAGCGCTTCATTGTAGGGGCGATCGCATTCACAGAGCCACAGCTCAAGGCACTACAGATCAAGACAGCAGTGAAGCGCTCGTCTCAACGGCCGTCGCCTTCGCTTCCCGGAATAAGTGATTGGCCCATTGCTGCACATCGTACCGGCAGATTGCTTTGTATAGCTTCGTCATTCGCTGCTTTTGTTCATCGAGCGACATCTCTAGCGCCGCGTCAATGCACTCATCCATCCGCGTCGAAGAATACGGATTGGTCAGTAGGGCCTCCGGCAGCTCCACCGCTGACCCCGTAAATTCAGACAAAATCAGCACGCCATCTTCACCGCCATGGGCAGCTACATATTCCTTGGCCACCAGGTTCAAACCGTCACGCAGCGGGCAAATCCAGGCAATATCCGCCGTTTTGTACAGCGCCATCAGGTCTTCTTGGGGCAGCGGCTCAGTAAAGAGCACAATCGGCGTCCAGCCCAAGCTAGAAAACCGACCGTTTATCTGGCCCACCAGCTGCTCAATCGTCTGCTGCGCTTCTTGATACACACGCATCCCGGCAGCGGCCTTTACCGCCGTCATCACCAGATTCACCTTGCCCACCATCTCCGGACGGCGCACCAGTAGCCGCTCGAAGCACTGCAGCATTTCCTTCGCCCCTTTCACATAGTCGACCCGACCCGCCGACACAATCAGCTTGTTCTCACCGATTTGGTTGCGAATTTCTTTCGCCCGAGCCGTAATATCGGGCGTCATCACCGTCTTGCGAATGTGCTGCGGATTGGTACCTACCGGAAAGGCATCTATGTTGACGATACGGCCGTTGTAGCGCAGCTTGGTGGTCATCTCAGGTTCGGCTAGCGCTGTTCCCACCCGCGTAAAGGCTTTGGGAACGGGCATCGTTTCTAGCACTTCTACCTCGCGGCAGCTGCGGGCCGCACTGACAAAGTTCTGCACGTAGCGGGGAATGTGAAAACCGCACAGGTCGCAGCAGAGCAGGCTGTCGATGATGGCATTTCGCCAGTGCAAAATGTTGAAGACATCGGCAGCCGGAAAGGGCGTGTGGTGAAAGAAGGCAATCTTGACGTTGGGCATCTTCTCACGGATGTAAAAAGGCGCCAGCCAGAGGTTGTAATCGTGAATCCAAATCAGCGCATCGTCTGCAGCATCTTCGCAAGCCGCTTGGGCAAATAGTCGATTGATGTTTTGAAAATTTTCCCAGTCTGAGCTGTCGTAGGTGAAGTGCTCAGGGAAAGAGTGCAAGATTGGCCAAAAGGCTTCCTTGGAGGTGATGTAGTAGAAATTTTTCACCTGCTCCGCATTCAGCGGGATGCGCCGGACCACGCAGCTGTCGCTGCCACCTTCCATGGTGACCCGCTCTTCGAAGCCCTCTGCCTGCTCAGGCTTGATCTGTTTCCAGGCGACCCAAGTACTCTGATCGGCATTGGCAAAAAAGCTCTTGAGAGTGGGCACGATGCCGTTGGGACTTTTCTTCTCGCGATAGTAGGTCTTACCGTTTTCGACAACCTCATCGTAGGGCTCACGGTGGTACAGAATCACTAACGAAGATTTCATCGAAGTTCCCCTTGTGGTGCCAGCAGGTGGCGCTTTCATCTACCCTTCATTTACCAAATTGTGGGTACTAGCAAGTATAAGGAATAACCTGCCCTTTCTAAAGTTATGCGAACAGTTGTAACTCTCAAGGCAGCAATGGCACCCTGCAAAGCGAAATAAGTAACGCCCTCAAACCGCTGTGTGCAAAAGGCTTCACGAGAATCCACAAAGAGATACAGCGCCCGTTTGTAAAGCTATAGCCAGCTCAAACAACAATCTCACCAAGGAAAACTAAGTTTATTGGCTTCTGTGAGCGGACAGATTATGGGCAAACAGATTAAGGTAATTTTGAATATCTGAAGGATAGGAACGCCGTGGTCATTGCACTCGCAAAGCGCATTCGATTTGTTGAAGATGAAACCCATAGCCTGGTTGAGTGGGCAGACAGTATTCATCGGGCCACTACCACCACCTATTTTGAAAAAGCACAGCAGATATCTCACCGCCTAGGGGCGAACTACCGCAGCGATCGCCTCACCGAAATCGGCTTTTGGACCCCCGAGCTAGCCGGTGACATTATCCAGTCGGAGCACAAGCTAGAGCTGGAAATTTTCACCCCTATCGACCCTATCGACTTTCGTAAGCCGGAGCAGCAGATTCGGTTTAAGCGCGATCGCATTCCGGTTATCAAGCAAGGTGAGTACGTCTGGGCCGTCATCTACGGTTTGCAGGCAGGCACCCGCGACCAAGCAGGCTGCTTTTACTGGCTGCGCTACCAAGATGCCGACGGCAAAGTGCAAATCATCCGCGACCCGCTCGCCTACTCCTTGCCCTACGGCGTCTTTGCCCCGGCTGAGCTATACGACATGCGCAGGCTGCAGCGCCGTCGCCCCGACCTCGCCTACTTTCGCCGCACCGGCAGCTCCACCAACCTCAGTGCCACCACCATTCCGCGCGTCCCCGCTCCCACCACCATCCTCCAAATCCACGTCAACACCGCCTCAGAAAAAGGCACCCTAGAAGGGCTCACCGAAATCTACCAGCGAATTTCTGACAAGCTGGCCAACGGCGAACCGCTTGAAGCACAAGAAGCCGTCTACGCCGGGTATGACGCCGTTCAGCTATTGCCCGTCGAGCCGACCATTGAATACCGACGAGAAGACACCCAAAACGAGCATGAGTTCTTCTCTATCCACGCCACGCCGAACAGTGGCCAGATGAACCTGCTGGAAGAAATGACCGCAGAAGGTGGCGCAGAAAACAGCGCAGAACTACCCGCAGAACACGCCGTAGAAGACACCACAGAAGCGGCTCCGACAAACACCCACAGCTGCCGTGCCAACGCCGACCTAACCGTTACCCTGCGCAAACCCAACACCCAAAACTGGGGTTACGACGTCCCAATCTTGGGCTCATCAACCACAAATCCAGCCGTTCTGGGCAGCTTGCGTCCCAATGAAGTCATCGACTTTATCGCCACCTTGCACAACTTTTCCCAAGGGCCCATTCAGCTCATTTACGACCTGGTCTATGGCCACGCAGACAACCAAGCACTGGAGCTGCTAAACCACCAGTTTCTCAAAGGCCCCAACATGTACGGGCAAGACCTCAACCACCAGTCGCCCCAAGTGCGAGCCATTTTGCTAGAGATGCAGCGCCGCAAAATCAACACTGGCGCAGACGGCATTCGCGTCGATGGTGGCCAAGACTTTCGATTTTTTAACCCGCTCACAGATCGGGTAGAGCAGGACGATACCTACCTGCTGGCCATGAGCGACCTGATGCAAAACATCCAGGGCTACCGCCGCCTCATGTTCACGATTTTTGAAGATGGACGGCCTTGGCCCCAAGAAGGGTGGGAAGAGATTTCGAGGTACCGAGAGCTAATTGAGCTGAAGCCTGAGTCTTTTCAGTGGGGGCCGTTGATTTTTGCGCACAATACGCCTGCTCTAGAGGGCTACTGGGATAAAAAATGGAGACGGGCCTGCGAAGTGATCTTTCAGGGTAACCGATGGATTACGGGCTGCGGAAACCACGACACCGTGCGCAGAGGGAACCAGATAGACCTCGATAAAAATATCAACTGGCACCTAGGTGATACGCTCCCCGAAGTACTCAACACGGCCTACAACAACCCTGCGACACAGATTTGGGTGCAGGGGTTTTGTCCTGGCCTGCCGATGGACTTTTTGAACGCCACTATCGGCGCGGCCTGGGGCTTTTTTCGCAATACCGACGACCGATACGGCGTCAAAGTGGCCTCCGAGGAAATTGGCTTTTTAGACTGGCAGGTCTCACCGGAGATGTACGCCCGCGAGACTAGCTTTCGGCAGATTAAGCAGCTAGGATTCAACGATCTTGAACAGCTTCGAGACTTTGGCAAAGCGCTGCAAACCGCCATGGTAGAAACAGACTACGACCTAGAGCAGGTTGCTAAGATCTGTAGCCACTGCCTAGGGGAAGACCACGGCGTCTGCGAAATACCAGCCCTCGAAGAGCTGAATGAGCCCAACTTGCCCTATTTCTTGGCGACATTAGACGTTCCCAAACTCAAAGCCTTTGCCATGGCCTTTATGGAAGATGGCCATGAGCTGTGCAAGGTCAGCCACTACTACGATGAAATCGACCCCACCATCGCGGCCTTTAACCTGGCGCTGCGTCGGTATCGCCGTCAGCACGCCTGGCTGCAGCACAATATTTCGGGGCGCGATCGCTTCAACCGCATCAGCGACGACCAGCGAACCGTGTTCTACGGGTTGCGCACCTGCCCAGACAATGAACGCGTACGCACTGCCATGGCCACTCACATGGGCGGCAAACCCTGTACCGTCACCCTAGGCAAGTGGCTACAGCTCGACATGAGCCAGTGGCAGCTAGCGATCGCGACCCCCGACATTCCAGAAGACGCCCTCCACGATCTCAGCGCCTTCGAACTGCAGGATGGTCAAGGCGTACTCCTAGAGCTGATTCAGGCAAAGTAGGCCTGACTCATCCTCTAGCAATTCATAAATAAATCCACAGAAATTGATACAAAACCTAGGGCAATTGTGAGCAACCACTACTGCCCTAGGTTTTGTATTTCTCATCCGTGCGCCTGCGAATAATTATCCATTGGTTAATAATCCAAACCTATGGCAGGCAAAGGTTCACTCAAAAAGAAACCGTATTTCTCGTTAGATTTATTTAATGATTGCCACTCATTTGCGTTATAAAACTTCTTAAAGTGCTAAACTTCTTTAATAATTACAGATCACAGACAGAGAGTCTCTCTGCCGTGTCTGGTAAGTGCTCTGCCGTATTCAAACGGCACTAGAGCGCTTGCGGGTTGAGTTGTTTAGTTTGCCAATCATTGGACGACCCACAGGAATAGTCTTCAAGCCTATTCTCAGCAGCTCGACAAAATCTATAGCGGGTGTGTAACCCAAGCTATAGGGCGCAGAATTTTTCAATGAGTCATTTTGTGCTTAGTCGTTTTGAGTAGGAACTCAGATACATGGAAGGAAAACTCAGGGACCTGATTGGGAAGCCTGGCGTTTGGCTATATATTCAAAGCAGTAGCGGCTGGTTCAAAAACGTTGAAATCTTGGAAGTTGGCGACAATATCCTCACATTCCGCTACGAATCTGAGTCCGACACTGAGCGAAAGGTTTGGGAAAAGACAACCCGCGTCGACAACGTCTCAGAAATTGAGGTTCGCCTAGTGGTGGTGCCCAAGCCCAACAACCCGCAGCTAGCCGACATTCGTGGTCAGCTATCCAAGCTTCTACAGCAAGACAGCGCCCCTGAAATTGACGACCGGATGCACTAATTTGCATTCTCACCACAGATATCAGCACCGCAAAAACGGGCACTGAGCAGCCATCAAGGCTGAGCATATCTTCGAATTTTTTTTATCACAGGCTAAGTCTCAGAGACTGGCCTGTTTTTTTGTTTTTCTGTGGTTGATTCGTAGAGCGATCGCACCCCCTCTCAGCCAGTCGACAACTTCCATTTGCGATAAAATTCAGGTTCAGAAAAACAGCTTCGAAAACTAAAACACAAGCATCAGGGACTGTATGAAAAAGCGTGGCCTCTCTTTTGTGATCGCAGCCGTCATCATGGTGGTCATCATCTGGGGAAATCCAATCAACCGCATCAAAACCACCTTTTTCCCAGAAATTCCCGCCATCATACCCGCAGACAACTCTTCAGTCACCTTAGATCTCACCGTCGATGAAGCGCGGCTTTGGCAACATGTCAATGCGATCGCCCAGCCAAGATTCACCAACGCCCAGAAGCAGCCCATTCGCAACTACATCACAGCCCAGCTCAAAAGCTACGGACTCTCCCCCACCGAGCAGCCATACGTCCATCCTGAAACCAAGCAAGCCGAGACTGGAGGCGTCAACATTGCGGCAACCCTACCCGGCAGCGACCCGTCCGCAGGCAGAATCATCCTCGGTGCCCACTACGACGGCCACCAGCAATCCCCCGGCGCAGACGACAACGGCAGTGCGATCGCCGCCCTACTCGAAACAGCCCGGCTCATCTCGTCTCTTCCTCCCGAACAGGCCTTTCCAGCCACGCTGACCCTGCTTTTTTTTGACCAAGAGGAACGTCAACCCGATGGCAGCGGCCTCCTCGGCAGCCTGGCCTACACCCTAAACAACAAAAACCTAGACACCATTAGAGGTGCAGTCATCTTAGACATGATCGGCTTCGCCTGCCGAACCGCAGGCTGTCAGCAATACCCCCAAGGTCTGCCCTTACAAAACCTGCCCGACAAAGGAGAATTTTTGGCCGTCCTCGGACTCTCCAGTCATCCCGAACTCATTGGCGCCTTCGTCGGGTCTGCGCAAACCACTTGGCCATCGGTGTATAGCCTGCCTCTCCCCAAAGCAACTCTAAAGATCTTCCCCGACCTCATGCGCAGCGACCACGCCCCCTTCTGGGAAAGAGATATTCCTGCGGTTTTTGTCACCGACACCGCCAACTTTCGCAATCCCAACTACCACACGCTGCAGGATTTGCCAGAGACCTTAGATGGTCCCTTTTTTAAGGGCTGCGCTCAGCACGTAGTCAACGCGGTCACAGCCCTGCTCAGCCAGCCAGCCTAATCAGCTGACGCCAGAGAGACAACGTCAGAAAGACAGCACTACCCAACCTGTTGCTTCTCTTCTGTCAACACGTCCGCTCTCCCACTGCGTTTCTGTTCTTTCTCCTTTTCTCTCTCTTGCGCCAAGTAAGCAAAGACACTCTTGTCGCCAATATCTGGCGGAATGGGCTGCACCGCTTTACGCATCGCAAAAATTGCCAGCAGGCCGGCCCAGGCCAGCAGCATGCCCTTCTCTGTAGGCACAGAAAGGACACCTGCCATATGGCCTAACAGCAAGCCCGGCACCAGCACAACCAAAAACTTAGTTTCCAACCGGTTAAAACAGAACGCCTCTTTTACAAAGATGCCTGTGAGTGCCGCGAAGGTAAAGCCAATGCCAAATAGGGTCAGCGGATGCTGGTAAGCCGTCAGTGCTAGCGGCGAAGTATAGCCGAGGGCGATCGCCAAACTCGCCAGCCCGCCAATCGCCCAAAATACCTGTAGGGCCCTGTGCAGAGGGCGCAGATAAATATGAATGGTGAACAGGCTTAGACCTAGCGCTGCCCAAAGCAATCCGTAGCAAACCGTTGCCACAATGGGGGTGATCGCAGGCATCCACACAGCGCAGACCGCAGCAATCACCACACTCCCTGCAGCCACAGCTAGCCCCGTTCGATACCAAATCACTTCTTGGCGATCGCGCTGCTCAATCGTAAAGGTTCCAAACTGGCCGTCATACACATCCATAGCGCCCTCCCGTCTGTCATTACCTATCAACATCATCTACACGAATCAAAGCTAGCGACTACCACCCAAACCGGTCTCCGCCCTTCGAAAACAAGCCCATCAGCGGACCCAAAATCGCCCCAAAAACAAAGCCACCTGCATGCGCCCAATAGGCTACCCCACCAGAGCCCATATCCGCCGTCGCACCCAGGCTCATCGCACTATAAAAAGCCTGCTGAATAAACCACCAGCCCAGAAAAAAGATCGCAGGAATCCGAAACGTTGTGAAAATGATAAACAGCGGCACCAGCGTGACAATCTTGGCCCGAGGGAACCGGATGACGTACGCACCCATAATCCCCGCGACCGCGCCACTCGCGCCCAGGGTAGGAATGGCAGAAGCCGGGTCAAAAATCCACTGCGACAGCCCGGCCAGCACACCACAAGCCAGATAAAAAATCAAAAACTTAACCGGGCCCAGCTGGTCTTCAATATTGTTGCCAAATACCCACAGGTAGAGCATGTTGCCGCCCACATGCAGCCAGCCACCGTGCAGAAACTGCGAAGAAATTAAGGTGATCCATTCTCTTTCAGCAGCGATCGCACCTCCGCCAAACGAGGCTGACAGCTCTACTGGCACCAGCGCCCACGTATTAAAAAATTGCTGTAGAGCGGCTTCCGGGAGAGTAATTTCATACAGAAAAATCACCAGGTTAATCGCTAGCAAAGCATAGACAACCACAGGCGTTGTACTAATCGGATTGTCGTCTCGAATGGGAACCACAGTATGCCTACGATAATCAGCTGCGCCTACATTCTATAGCGTCCATCGATGGGCTTGTGATATCTGACACACACGCTAACGCTTAGCGCTTTTGCGGAGTTGATTATCTCAGTCCGTAACACAGCTACAGAACCCAAGACAGTTCTCCCGTCTTCGCCGATAGCCGCACCGGCAACCCCACCGGCAGCGCCGCATTCACGCCATCATGGCCAAAGGGCAAATCAGACACCACGGGAATACCCAGATCAGACAGGCGATCGCGCATCACTTCTGCTACCGTCAGCGTCTGCCTGGGCTTATTTGGCTCCCATCCACTAAATCGGCCCAAAGCAATGCCCCGCACCTGGTCAAATTTTCCCATTGAGCGCCACTGCGTCAGCATGCGATCCAGTCGGTAGGGCGCCTCGCCCACATCCTCAAACGCCAAAATTACATTCGTTAGATCAGGCTCTGCCGCCGTCCCCAGTAGGTGAGTCGCCACGCACAAGTTGCCGGGCAGCAAAACACCTTCAGCGTCAGTGCCATTGTCCGTTTCATGCCATCCTTTACCCGCGATCGCACGCATCTGATGCTGCTCCACCCAGCGAAACAACCTCTCTACAGACCAGTCCGGCTCCTCTGCAAGGGTGGTCAGCACCGGGCCGTGCACCCCCGACACGCCGTGCTTGCTCAAGCTCCACAGCAAACTCGTAATATCTGAAAATCCAATTAGCCACTTGGGCCCGGTCGAGTCTGCCAACGTAGGCCAAGACCAACCTTCTAGCAAACGGGTGCCGCCATAGCCGCCCCGAGCACACAAAATGCCTTTGCAGTGAGGGTCGTGCAGCGCGGTCGTCAGCTGCTGCCTGCGGTTATCGTCCGACCCTGCCAGATATCCCCAGCAGGCATCATAGCCATCGCACAGATGCAGTCGATAGCCGCGCTGTCGCCAGATATCGAGCCCCGCTTCAAAATTTTCAGAAGGCTGCAGCCCGCCGCTAGGAGAAATCACATACAGCAAGTCGCCAGGCACAAGGGGCGGCGGTAGCTCACAGCGGATAGCTGCCTCTGTCTGGTCAAAGGCCTGAAGGGAGAGCGTCATAGAGGGAAGACGAGGACGAAAATCAGCGCTTGTATTTTACTGAAATAAGTCGCCCGTAATTGTTTACCTCGTAAGCTTCACCGACATAGCCTGTCCGGTCAAACATGATTTGGTGAATGTAGCGGTCGAGTTCGTGTTCGTTTGTAAAGCGATCGCGATAAAAATCCTTGATATCTTCCTCAACCCCAAGCACCTGAAGACGATCGTGCAGGCCCTGCCGGTCCCCAGCGAAATAGGCGTTGCGAGCGATTCGGTCATTCCAAAACTTGTCGATAATGCCGTAGGGCACACCGCCTAAAGTCACCTTCTCTTGGAAAAATAGGTGGCTCCAGGTGCCGCCTGCGATCGCGATAGTTAGCGTGCAGGCAAGCGCCACCCGGCGAAGGAGACGTCTGCGAGCTTGCTTTTGAGCAAGACGAGCCATCAGGCGACTAGGCTGTACCTTGCGCTGAGCAGCCTCCCTCAGGCGGTGCTGCAGCCAGGTGTTTCTACGTACTTTTTCAGGCTGAAAGCGGGACCTACGGGCGGCCCGCCTCAGCTCTACGATAAATTTTCGGAGGGGACGCCAGGACTTTGGGCGATAGGGCAGACGAGCCATAGAGCAGATTTTCAGGAAAGCGTTATGGGTCTAAGGTAGTAACGAAAGATACATCTGCCATGAGGCAATTTCATATTCCATCATAGAAGTATATTAAGACCTTTATTTGTGAGACAAATCACTGACAGCTTGAAAGCCGACAATATCAAACGCTTCAAGAGTTAAAAGCTTTGTTTCGAAACCGTCTGTACAGCGTTCTCTCGCAAACTGCTGCAGCATCCTACTAATCCGAGAAAAAATTAGAAAGCTTCTATCGCCCTTTCTATCGCTCTAAGTCGATTTTTCTGAGTCGATTGTTCTAAGTCGATTTTTCTGA
>JBCBFY010000076.1:0-24929 GCA_038527325.1 Cyanobacteria bacterium J06614_10 | reverse complement strand
ACTGATCTTCGCCTTGGTAAGCTATTACCTCACCAACTAGCTAATCAGCCGCGAGCTTTTTTCTAGGCGTAAAAACCTTTCATCCAAAGACATATAGGGTATTAGCAGTCGTTTCCAACTGTTATCCCCTTCCTAAAAGCGAATTCTCACGTGTTACTCACCCGTCTGCCACTCGAGCTAATGCTCGCGTTCGACTTGCATGTGTAAGGCATACCGCCAGCGTTCATCCTGAGCCAGGATCAAACTCTCCATTTTAATTAAACAGACCTTCACCCATCTCTCACACACTTCATGCAAGCAACAGATGAATCAGTTCGTCTTACTCAGCCTCTTCTGGCTATCCTTATTGCCCTTCTACCGCACTCGTGCTAGCATACTAAGCAATTTCATTCATTAACGAGGGTCTCGTTAATTCTTTCCAAATTATTCCAATGTCTAGGTGCTACTCTTCGCCTCACGTAGCCCGCACTTTCGTGCCGCCTCCGTTCAGCGCTCAACTAATATAACCAAGCTCACTGACTACTGTCAACTGTTTGGTCGGAAATAAAACATAGTTGCTGTATTGCCCAACACAAGAGCGATTCAAGCGATTAGCATCTGATTGAAACGTAGTTTATAGTCAAAAAAGCTGGCTTCCGTAATTCTTTTCTGTGCCACAGTCCGAGTGTGATTCGCTTCAGAATTAGCTGAGTCAAGCCTACAGCAATGCTTCTGATGAATTGTATTGGCGAAGAAATTCCTGAGCGTTTGTTTAGTAGGTCAGCTTTTTATCTGAATTCATTAGAATTCGACCCTGATTTATCTGCTTGAGTCTTACGGCTATTGGCGTAGGTGCAGAGAATATATATGGTGTTGGAATCGCTATATAGGGACGTCCCCGTGAACTTCCAGTCTGTTATCGCTACGTTGAATCAGTTTTGGGCCGACCAGGGGTGCATCATTATGCAGCCTTACGATACGGAAAAAGGCGCAGGGACGAAGAGTCCGCATACTTTCTTAAGGGCGATTGGTCCGGAACCGTGGGCGGTTGCTTACGCTGAACCATGCAGAAGACCTGCTGATGGTCGTTACGGGGAAAACCCCAACCGGTATCAGCACTACTTCCAGTTTCAGGTTTTGATCAAGCCTTCGCCTGGCAATATTCAGGACCTCTATCTGGATTCTCTGAGGGCATTGGGGATTATGCCTGAGGATCATGATGTGCGGTTCGTGGAAGATAACTGGGAAGATGCGGCGGTGGGCGCTTGGGGTGTGGGTTGGGAAGTTTGGTTGGATGGCATGGAGGTGACGCAGTTTACCTACTTCCAGCAATGTGGAGGGTTGGATTGTCGGCCCGTATCGATTGAGATTACTTACGGGCTAGAGCGTTTGACAATGTATCTGCAGGAAGTGGATGCCATGGCAAAGATTCAGTGGAATGATCAGCTGACTTATGGCGATATCTATATGCAGGCAGAAATTGAAAATTCAACTTACAACTTTGAGGCGTCTAGTTCAGAACTTTTGTTTAAGCTATTTGAGCTGTATCGGCAGGAAGCTGAGCAGCTGATGGAAAAAGAACTGGTGCTGCCAAGCTACGACTATGTACTTAAGTGTTCTCATGCGTTTAACCTACTGGATGCGCGGGGGGTTATTTCGGTGACTGAGCGCACCAGATATATCCGGCAGGTACGCGGACTCGCAAGGAACGTGGCTCAGCTGTATTTAGAACAACGGGAAAAACTGGGGTTCCCTCTCCTGAAACAAGCGCAGACACCAGAAGAAGCTGCTGAGGCATTGCAAGCATAGATCGGCTCATGTTAAGACATATTAAGTGTCTTGATGTTTGCTGAGGATATAGGTCGTGGGCGCAGGATTGAGAGGATATTTGGAGCCGATTGCAAACTGGTTTGCACAGTTCAACTTGCCGGAATCGATTGTGCATTGGGGGCACCCGGCGATGATGGCGATTGTGGTGTTTGTGATGGGAGGGTTTGCGGCCTACGCTGGTTGGCAAGGTCGGCTGGCAACGGATAGCGGGGTGGCTGTTGCGCAGAAGCAGCAGCACGCAAAGGTTGCACCGTTGATGTATCTGTTTATTGTTTTGGGCGCGACAGGCGGAATTTTGTCGTTGGTGATGCAGGGAGAGCCGATTTTGGAAAGCCCACATTTTTGGACGGGGATGGGGGCGATCGCACTCCTGACGGCCAATGCCCTCATTGCAGCGACTAAGTTCGGTAAGGGCAGCGAAACCCTTCGCTCTGCTCACGCTTACATTGGCAGTACGGCTCTGGTTCTACTAGTTGTACATGCATTTTTCGGGGCGCAGCTTGGGCTGTCTTTTTAGATTCCTTCTTGATGTCAGGCTGTTCCACTGATGGTTTGACTATCCTCAACACCGTGAGCAAACAAGATAGCAACGGCGGAGATAACTCAAATTGATAGATGGGTTCTCTAAGCAGAGCGTCTGCGGAGAATCTGAACTGTTGAGACCTTGGGGAACTTTTGTATTTATTGCAGCCTACCTGACTGGGCTGCTCGTGACAGGAATTACGGAAAGCCAAACGCTCGGTGGTGTGTCAAACGCGGGCCTGATTCTACTAGCTGTAGGCACCGCCTGCAGCCTGACTGTGCCGCAGCGCTGGCGCTTGGGACCAAGTAGGCGGCAATGGTGGGCTGCAGGCGTTTTGGGTCTGGTGGCTGCGAGCTACTGCATAGTTAGGATTCCTCAGCCCGCATCCGACGATGTGAGTCGGTTTGCATCTAGGCGTGAACGTCAGATTGTCGGCGAGGTCATGCAGATGCCGCAAACTGGCCGGAATGATAAGGGTCAGTTCTTTTTACGGGCACGATCAATTAGAGGAATTGGCGGTGAGCGCAGCATCGAAGCACCTAGACCCGTAAGCGGCAAGCTGTATGTGAGCGCCCCTTTAGCGCCCAGTAAGCAGCTATATCCTGGCCAAATTGTAGGCTTGGAGGGAGAAGTGTATGCCATCCATCAGACAGGCAAAGAGCGTTCTGGATTTGGAGAGTACTTGTCTCGAAAGGGCTGCTTTTCTGGGTTTAGAAGTCACTGGATAGAATTTCTACCTGATCAGCCCCCACCGAAGTGGGCCCTTTGGAAGCTAAGGGCCAGAATTGTGGCTGCGCAGAAGCGGTGGCTGGGCGAACCTGCGGGTAACTTGGTCAGCGCCATGACACTAGGGAGAAAAGCGGTCGATTTACCTCATGAAATTCGAGATAGCTTCATTGCAGCGGGGTTAGCGCATACCCTCGCAGCTTCGGGTTTCCACGTCTCTCTGCTGTTAGCACTTGTGCTGGGCGCGCTTAAGGCGCAGCGACCTCAGACACGCGCAATCGCAGGTGCCATTGCGCTTCTGGTGTATGTAGGCCTAACCGGACTGCAGCCGAGCGTTATTCGAGCCGCTCTGATGGGAGCGGGCGTCTTACTGGGTCTGGCCACTCAGCAAAAGGTGAATCCGCTAGGTGGGTTGCTCGCGGCAGCTGTACTGATTTTGTTAGTCAATCCTCAGTGGATTTGGGATGTGGGGTTTCAGCTGAGTATCGTCGCTACGCTAGGGCTGATTTTGACAGTCGGCAGGCTCATGCGATGGCTAGACTGGATGCCGACAACGGTAGCGGCTGTCTTGGCAGTCCCAGTAGCGGCCTATCTCTGGACGATTCCACTGCAGCTGCTCTATTTTCAGAAGCTGGCGCTGTACAGTGTTTTTCTAAATGCGATCGCAACGCCGCTGGTGATTGTGATTAGTACGGGTGGATTTATCAGTGCGATCGCAGCTGCAATTGTACCCATAGTAGGTAGCTTTATTGCTGCCAATCTTTATTACCCGATTCATTTACTGATTTGGATAGTCGATAAATTCAATCAGCTTCCAGGTAGCTCGATAGAAATTACCGGCATCAAAGGATGGCATGTCGTCTTGAGCTACGGCGTGTATGCAGTCATTTGCCTTTGGATATGGAAACGAGATAACCAAAATCAAGACCATACGCATCAGTCATTCATACTCTAGACTTTCAGGGAAATCGGTGTAAGATGTAGAACCATCTGGAGAGGTGGCAGAGTGGTTGAATGCGGCAGTCTCGAAAACTGTTTTAGGGTCACACCTAACGGGGGTTCGAATCCCCCCCTCTCCGTTTTCATCACGTAAAATGCATATCCTATACGTATCCTATTAGAGAGTAGGAGGCTAGGGATGACGCTCAGCGAATATGACATCGTCGCCATTACAGAAGACATCGCGACCCACCATCAGACGACTGGCCCTGCTCACCCTAAAAAAGGGGCAGGTCGGCACGGTATTGATGACGTTTGATAGCCAGACTAAGGCAACCAAAACTGGGGCAGAAGCTGTTCACGAATACTGCGAGCCGTTCTATTTACTAGGCGCGCCGCTTGAATATGTGGCTCGTCTGGCACTATCGGAATGATGTCGGCAGGATGGCCAATACCCAGCTTGTCTATCACGTTGTTTGCAGCTTCCAAGCCAGTCACGTAGGCTTTTTCTTGTGACCATGAGCCATGGCGAGTGACAATCCAGTCGCCACTCATGTAGACGTTGTTGAAGCTGGTGGTACTTGGCAATAGGTAGCGATAGCTACCCGGCGCGAAGTGGCTAACGCCCTGCCGGATGCGAACGACAGAATGATCTGTAATTTTGGCTTCGCCAAACGCTGGGAGACAGCCTTCAAGATTTTTTTGAACTAGGGGGAGTATTTGCTCATCGCTAAGACCTAGCAGCTGGTTGGCGTGGTAGTAGTCAACTTCGACGACGCTGCTGGGTTCGTGCTTGTATTCGTCGTGTAGCGCGTTGAGGTCAAAGAACGTCCAACCGGTGGTTTGATGAAAGCCGAAGCAAGCATTTGACGGCAGGGGAATGTCGATCTTGCGATCAAACCAAAGGCGAACCGCAAGTACGTCTATGCCGCCTAGGTTTGAGAGATTACGAAATTCGGCGCGATCGCGCAACACCTCACTATTGGTCACAATCTTTTTCATACCGGTAATGCCGACCGAGAAAATAATCGCATCTGTCTCAAACACTTCGTCACCGCAGATGACTGCATCAATCTCGTTATTTGCGCCCATGCGAACATCGGTCACTCGCTTGTTTGCAAGAATTTTGCCACCTGCCTTTTCGATTTGAGCTACCCACGGACGGAAAATCATTTCGCCAACGGTGCCACGACACCAACGCACATCAAAATCGGGCTGATGCGCCAGGATGAAATAGTAGAGCATGCCCAACGCCGCTGCCGCCGAGCATTGCTCACCAGGGGCAAACAGGCCAACGAGCAACATCGGCTCAAAAGACTCTTTGTACAGCCTTTCTGAAACGCCATACTGCTTAAACAGCTCACGGGCAGTCATCTTGTCGTATCTTTGCCACGCTTCATCGGAGTTGTCGAAATCGATGAGCGAATATAGCAGTGGAAGGGCAGAAAGTCTGTCTACGAGGGGAAGGCGCTTGAAGCGGGTGTAGAGGAAGGTGCCTAACGGCGTTGGCAAATAGGGCTCACGTTGAAAGATGGGGGACTCTACTTCTAGGCCTGCGGGAGAATACTGGGATGAGCGCGTATAGGGGGTAAAGGGCTGAATCCCCAGTTCGTCTGTCAGGGCAAAGATGTTGCTGTAGGGGTACCAAAAGCCGTGGATGCCTGCTTCTACAGAGCGTCCTTTTTCGGTCTGCCAGCCCGCTACGAGGCCACCGGGATAGGCACCTGCCTCTAGAAGAGTGACAGCATAGCCTTGTTTTGCTAAGTGATGAGCCGCGCCTAATCCGGCCCATCCAGCACCGACAACGACGACATTTTTTTTGGTTGCTACGGATTCAGACATGGGGCTTTTAGAATTGGTAAACAATTCGGTCTTTGGGGTTGGTCTTTGGGGTTGGTCTTTACGGCGAACATAGAAAAAGCCACGGGAGCATCCGTGGCTTTTCCTTAACTCAAACGTTCTTTAGCTGAGCGATAACACCGATTAGCTAACACCGATCAAAGCTGGCTCCTTTGCAGGTGAGGCGGTGATTTCCCCATCTTTATCGACATCGAAGACGACGGTATCACCATCTTTGAGCGTGCCTGCCAGGATGGCCTCAGCTAGCCGGTCTTCGACTAGGCGAGAGATGGCGCGACGCATGGGCCTAGCACCGTAGCGCTGGTCGTAACCTTCTTCGACTAGGCGATCCTTGAAGGCGTCGGTCATTTGGAAAGATAGGTTGCGATCGCTCAGCCGCTCACCGAGCTGCTTGAGCAAGATATCAGCAATCTCCTTGACCTCATCCTTCGTGAGCTGACGGAAGACAATGATTTCATCAATCCGGTTGATCATTTCAGGCCGGAAGAACTGCTTCATCTCCTCATTTACGAGGTTGCGAATGTTGTTGTAGCGACTAGTGGTGCCGTCCTCATCGGACAGCTCAAAGCCGAGACCACCGCCTCCCTTCTCAATGACCTTCGAACCGATGTTTGAAGTCATGATGATGAGCGTATTCTTGAAGCTGATTTCACGACCCTTAGAGTCAGACAGCCGACCATCGTCTAGCACCTGCAGAAGAATATTGAAAATGTCAGGGTGAGCTTTTTCAATTTCATCTAACAAGATGACACTGTACGGCTTACGGCGAACGGCTTCGGTCAGCTGACCACCTTCGTCGTAGCCGACAAATCCCGGTGGTGAACCAATCAGCTTCGAAACCGTGTGAGACTCCATGAACTCGGACATGTCTAGCCGAATCATAGATTCTTCAGAGCCGAAGACAGACTGAGCAAGGGCTTTTGCAAGCTCAGTTTTACCGACGCCTGTAGGGCCTGAGAAGACTAGGCTAGCAATAGGCCGATTGAGCCCGCGCAGGCCTACCCGCGCCCGGCGAATAGCCCGGGATACAGCTTCTACCGCCTCATTTTGACCGACGACCCGCTCATGCAGAGTGTCCTCAAGGTGCATCATCATGACAGACTCTGTCTCAGTGATGGCATTTACAGGGACCCCAGTCCAAGAAGAGACAATGTCTGCAATGTCCTCGTCACTCACTTCGGGCACTCTCGTAATCGAAACGTCACCTTCTAGCGTGTCTTGGATCTTGCGAGTGAGAGAAGCCTCAGTCTCGCGGAGTGTTGCCGCCTGGTCGAAGTCCTGATGCTGAATCGCTTCGATGATGTCTTTTTGAGTCTGGCGAAGTTCGGTACGCAACTCGCTGGCTGGGATATTGCGGGAGTAGCGCAGGCGGACTCTGGAACCCGCTTCATCAATAAGGTCAATCGCCTTGTCAGGGAGATGACGGTCTGTGATGTAGCGATCGCTCAAAGTCGCTGCCGCCTCAACGGCTTCATCTGTGATGTTCAACCGATGGAACTGCTCATAGCGACTGCGCAGACCGTAGAGAATCTCAACTGTATCCTCGACAGAAGGCGGCTCAACCATGACAGGCTGAAAACGTCGCTCAAGTGCAGCGTCTTTTTCGATGTACTTACGGTATTCGTCTAGCGTGGTGGCACCAATGCACTGCATCTCGCCGCGGGCCAAGGCGGGCTTGAGCAGGTTAGCTGCGTCCATGCCCCCTTCCAGAGAGCCTGCACCGACTAGGGTGTGAATCTCATCAATCACCAAAATGACATCTTGAGACTTACGAACCTCTTCAAGGACCTGTGTAATGCGCTCTTCAAAGTCACCACGGAAACGAGTGCCCGAAACTAGCAACCCCATATCTAGGCTGATTACGCGGCGGTCGATTAACGCTTCAGGTACGTCTTGGTTGACAATGCGCTGTGCCAGTCCTTCTGCGATCGCAGTCTTACCGACACCAGGTTCACCCACCAGCACCGGATTATTCTTGGTACGGCGACCCAAAACCTGGACTACCCGCTCAATTTCTTTGTGGCGCCCGATAACCGGGTCAAGCCGACCCTCAGCAGCTACCGCTGTCAAATCTGTACCGTACTCAGTCAGAACACTGCTATCAGACTTACGTTCAGACTTGGAGCTACCGCCCACTCGGCCAGAAGCAACTGGCGTGCTCTCGCCAATGACGCGCACAAGCTGCACACGAATTTTCTCTGGATCTACACCGAGATTGGCTATCACCCGGTAGGCGACGCTCTCAGCATTTTGAGTCAGGCTGAGCAGCAGGTGCTCAGGCTCAATGTAGGGATGATCAAGCTTGCGAGCTTCTTGAAAGGCTTGCTCAAAAACCTGCTTTACCTTTGGCGTGAATGGAATTTCTACTGGGCCATTACCAGAACCACGGCCAATAATAGACTCTACCTCGGTACGGGCGTTGGTCAGGTTGATACCAAACTCATCCAGTACCTTGGCGGCAATGCTGGTATTTTCTTTGATGATACCGAGCAGGAGTTGCTCGCTACCGACAAAGTTGTGACCCAGGCGACGGGCCTCCTCTTGCGCCTGCATGATGACCGCGATCGCTGTGTTTGTGAAATGCTCAAACATATTTGGAGAGACCTCTAACCCAGGATTTGATGGCTTAGTTAACGACTGTAATCACTGCCCTTATCAGCGTGTGAGAAGATGGCCGAAATTAAGCGTAGCTAGACCATGTATTCGCACTGGCTTTAGTTAAGTTATTTATCTACTTATGTCAATATACTTTCATTTCAGGACTTCCGGCACTAGAGAGAGCCGTACCCGATGGTGTGTTTTCCGTAACTCACCTGATTGACCATAAATTTGACGGATAGATGACGAACTAAAATCGTCTTCATTTCCATCTTAATCTAAAGATACAAAACTTAATTGTTTTGTGGCATCCGCCAAAGTGCCTTATTTACCTTAGCCCCTGCCTCTAACTAGCTAGAAAAATCCGAATAAAGACAGAGGCCTATTATTCCCAGTTTCAGCAGCGCAATTTCCGGCCTAACAAAACTGAGAATAATAGGTCCGTCTGCCATGCAGATGTCTGTCCTACCCAGAAAATTACCTGACTAGATTATTCGACCAGATCACTGAGCAAAGTCAGCTTCACAGACAGCCAAGATATCGAGGTCCTGCTGGGATAGAGCATCAATCCGATGGAAGCCCGATAGGGTGTAGGCACCAGCAGCATCGCCAGCGACCAGTGAATCGGTGAGGGTTAGCGCAATCTCGTAGGGATGTACCGTTTGCTCGTAGCTGTCTACAACATTGACAGCCAGACGGTCGGACTGGAGGTGCCCTGAGAAGCAGTCAAAGGAAGAATGGGGCTGATAAAAAGCGCCTACCGTTTGGCCATTTTGCACGGAGAACACCGCGTAGGCTGATCCCATTTGGTCGGGCTGCTCACTCTGGCCGAAGAGATAGGTTCCATCTGGCAGGGCGGCGCGGCTTGTGGGTGCGGATTCGGCGGCCTGGATAGATTTTGATGCGAGTTGGGAAGCTGGTTGAGCAGTTCGAGCAGATTGAGCAGTGCTAGCCCCCGGAAGCATGAGGCCCAGAGCGGCTAGCACGAGCAAAGACTTGTGCATGAGGCGGGAGCGGATTGAAATTGCTTTGAAGAAAACCATGATGTAGATGCTCCCTGAGTATTGAATATCTGTGCGTTAGGTGTTTTGAGAACTGACCTAAGGGACTTAATAAGGAATCTGAGCTAAGGAACCTGACTTAAGAACCTGGCCTCAGAACTCAGCAGTAGACCCAGACGGGAAGGAATGCGCAAATATTGCCTATCTATCTATAATTTTCCGCTTGGAAAGCACCTCTTGGCGATTATGATAACGATCCTTAATTTGGTAACGAATCTGTTACAGGTAGGATTGCGATAAGTCAGAAGAGTGAGTTCTAAAAAGAACATTCACAAAGGATAGATAGGGGTATGGCCTTGCAAACAACGGGTGAACAGCTGAGAGGTCAGCTAGAAGGTCTCGAAGGTCGTAGCTATAGAAACTTCAGGGAAATCAAAGGCGATTACGCATTTTCTGATTTTCAACTGAGTGTGGACTATGTGCAGGGCGATCCATTTGCCGCCCCTAGCCGAATTCGGATTCAGCTCGCCCAGGCGATCGCAGGATTTCCGGCCCAGTGGATAACTGATTATGTGTCCCGAGTTGCGATCGCTGATTATCTAACTAGGCAAGTGGCTCAAGTGGCCCAATCTATCGGGAAAAAGCGGGGGTCAGGCAAAAGCGGACAAATTCAGATTGCCAGACCAAGCCAAGCCATACTCAGGCGTACAGCCGTTTGGTTCACAGCGGACGTTCTAGAGGTGAGACTGACAGTTGGGCTACCGGCCTTTGGCAGACGCATCGCCGGGAAGGCAGCGGCGGCGCTACTCTGTGACGATATTCCAGAAATTGTGGCGCGATCGCTAAAATACGAGTCCCTTGACAGCGCAGCGCTAGCAGAGCACATCGCCACCCTCGAAGATGCCGAAGCGCTCAGGAATCAGCTGCCTCAGCAAGGGCTCGTCGCCTTCATTGCAGACGGTGCTTGCTTGCCTAGGCGCAGCGGCATTGATGACCAACCACTCCTAGAAGATGCAGAGTGCTTTATCTCTCCTGCAGAAGGAAAGGTCGAACTGAGCACGCCACACAGCGGAACGGTGAGCGGGCTGGGGATCAAAGCTGGGGTAACGCTGATAGTGGGCGGCGGGTACCACGGAAAATCTACGCTGCTAAGAGCCATTGAGCAGGGCATATACAACCATGTACCAAGGGACGGGCGAGAACGGGTTGTGGCCAATCCTAAGACGGTAAAGCTGAGAGCAGAAGATGGTCGCAGCGTGGCAGGGGTAGACATTTCGCCTGTGATTAACCATTTGCCCAAGGGTCGTACAGCCAAGCACTTTTCGACTGCCAACGCTAGCGGCAGCACCTCTCAAGCCGCCAGCTTGATAGAAGCCGTGGAAGCAGGGGCAAGCGTGTTGCTCATTGACGAAGACACGGCGGCGACGAATTTTATGATTCGTGATCGCAAAATGCAGGCCCTCATCGCTAAGGAAAAAGAACCCATCACCCCTTTTATCGACAAAGTGCGTCAGCTGTATGACGACTACGGCATTTCAACCCTTTTGGTAATGGGGGGCAGCGGTGACTACTTCTCGGTAGCCGACACGGTGATTGCCATGGAAGACTATCAGCCGCGGATTGTGACAGAGCAGGCCCGGCAGATTGCCCAGACATCTCCGACGCAAAGAAGCGCAGAAGGGGGACAGCACTTTGGTACGCTAACACCCAGATCACTCTTGCCAAATAGCTTGCCACCCGGCAAAGGAAATCGACCGCTGAAGCTCAAGGCCAGCCGCGACAGCCTCACCATGGGTCACGAAAAGATTGAACTAAGGGCGATTGAGCAGATTGCTGAAGCGCACCAAGTGAGAGCGATCGCACAAGCCATGGTGTACGCGCAGCGATACTACTTTGACGGTCAGCGCACGCTGTCGGCAATTCTCGACTGCGTGATGGAAGATATCGAGCAGGGTGGACTAGACGCGCTAACAGCTTATGACACGCTGAACGGTGCGGCAGGTAGCTCGCTTCGGATGGGAGATTTGGCTGAATTTCGTCGATTTGAGCTTGCTGCTGCGATCAACAGGCTGAGAACTGTAAAAATCGCGACCTTTTAGCGTCCTGATTCCATATCTCTTTTTTATTTCTTGAGAGATTAGATTAAGAACTTCTTAAATCACCCCCCATTTTTGTATGAAATCGATATGGTGTAGGCAAGATACCTCCTAACTGCGTCTCTAGTCCTACCTAGCTGTCTTATTACAGGTCAGCGGGTGGGGCTTTTTTTTGTGTTTGCTTACCTTCCAACCTATCTAGCCGACCTGCGTCCAACCCATCCACCACGACCCTCAATAATATGAACTTACTCCGTCGGCGCAGTCGGCAAATTAGTCAGGAAATCAATCAAAAGAGCAGCCAACACCGTGAGCCACAAGACAATCCAGGAAGTGCTGGGTATCGTCAGACAGTCTACTGGTTAGCCGCATGGACAGCGATCGCACTAGCCATTCGCCTCAGTCTTCTGGGCATCAAGGCCCCTTGGATGGACGAAGTTGCCACGACGCTATTTAGCCTGGGCAACAGCTCGCGGCTCATCCCGCTCAATGAAGTCATCAGCCTAGAAACAGTTTTGCGGCCCTTGCAATACACACCAGGCGCAACGATTAGAGATGTTGTCCAGCACTTGCTGGCTGAAGACAATCATCCACCGACCTATTTTGTCTTGGCTCATTGGTGGATGCGAGGGCTTCACTGGTTGGGCGTAGGCGGTGACGGCTATGCCGATTTACGGGCTGCGCGGGCATTGTCTGCAGTCTTTGGGGCGCTGGCCGTGCCAGGTATTTACGGACTTGCTTGGCTGAGCAGTCAGCAGCGCCTGAGCAGTCGCCTCTGCGCGGTGCTAATGGCCGTTTCGCCCTTCGGCGTTTTTTTGTCTCAAGAGGCACGGCATTACACGCTCGGCACGCTGATGGTAATAGCTTCGCTGTGCTGCTTGGTCGCGGTGGCCCGGGCTTTACAAGCAGGTAAAAAGCCTAAATGGGTACTGCTTGTCGGATGGGTCGCCATCAACACTTTGGGGATAAGCGTTCATTATTTTTTTGGCTTAACGCTGCTGACGGCAGGACTCACGCTGCTCGTGCTGCTGATACAGCAGTGCCGTCAATTTGGCAGTCATATTTGTTGGAAAGCGGGGTGGCTACGGGTGTATGCAACAGCGGTAGGCACTTCGGCTGGAGCATTGCTATGGCTACCGCTGTTGCTAAACTTCTACGGCAGTCCTCAAACCAGCTTTTTGAAGCGGGAGACAAGCAGCTGGAGTACACTGATCAATCCGGTGATTCAGTCCTTGGCAGGTTGGTTTTACACTGTGCTCTCTCCGGTCACCAATGGGTTTGGCTGGCAGTCGGTAACGGCCATTGTGGTCTCTTGCGTTCTGTTACTGCTGGTGTACGCGCCTTGGCTAACGCTGATGCTAGGGCGATCGCTCAACTATCAATACCGTCAGCCTCAGTTTCGCCAAGGCATTCAAATCCTGGGCGGTTTCTTTTTAGCCGCGAATCTGTTGTTTTTCTTGGTGACCTACGCTACGGGCTTCGACATCACGCGGGGGCATCGATACGCCTTTGTCTTTTCACCCAGCTTGGTTGTGCTCGTTGGCGTGGGGCTAGCACCTTACTGGCAGCAGCTCGGTTCAACGGGTAAAAAGGCGACTGCCAACTTTAGGAAAGTAAGGCTACCGGTCACAAAATACGCGATCAGCGGGCGAACGTTTGTGATTTTGGTAATTTGTATCGCCTTTGTGGGTGCACAAACGATTGTCTTCAAGCGCAGCAATCTAAAGTTTTACAAGGCTGACCGCCTGCTCGGCTTCATCCAAGCGGAGTCTAGCGGTCCTGTGCTAATCGCCGATAGTGCCTTGATCACGCCGCAGCCAATGGTGATCGGGCTGGAGACGATGGCGATCGCTTGGGAAATTCATCGCCGGTATAACCCAGACGACGCCAAGCAAAACTGGCAGGGCGCGCCACAGTTCTTGCTGCTGGAGAAGACTGTAGAAATCAACGTAGAACCTGAGGAAACGCTGCAAGGTGTTGTGCGATCGCACCCCTACCCTTTCGATCTGTGGCTACTAGGCGACGCCTCAACGCCACTAAACGACCTTGGATCACAAGTCGATCTCAACCAAGCAGACTGCCAAAAAGCTGAGACCAGCCAAGGAAATCGCGGTTCCTTTCCCTACACGCACTATGTCTGTCAGCGTTAGCCTAGACGATTAGCTAAACCGAGAATCTAGGTGATCTAGTACCCAGTAATCTAGTACCCAACCCGGTCCGAGCAGGTTTGCCCAGGCACACCTTCAGCGATGCAGCCTTCCCAAGTAATTCGACGGACGAGATTTTCCGGCAGTTGGTCTTGGTAGTCGAGGGCGCGGTTAAAGTACTCTACGCTTTCGTCGTTGTTGCCAAGGCGAGCGTGAAGCTGCGCTTTGAGGTAAAAGAGTTCTGGATTTTCGGGGGCAGCAGCGATCGCTTTATCGACCGCAATCATTGCCTCATCATACTGGGCTAAATCTCTGTAGCCGATAGCGATACCCCGCTGGGTCAAGTAGACCGGGTTGCCATACTGGTCCATCCGGCTGATGGCCTCTTCTGGGTTTGAAAAAGGCAGGTTTACCGCCAGCATCAAATCCATGTAGCCCTTCAACAAATTCAGCTCAGAATCAGTAGGGTCAATACTTTCAGCGGCATCTAGCTCGCTGAAAACAGTTTGCAACATGCCCAGCGCTCTAGGCGTTCCTTTTGCAACACCCTCTGTTTGGAGCACGTAGGCCCCTTCCAAGAAAACGCCAACTGCCGTGTACAGGTGACCGCGCAACGGGTCTGTCTCTACGAGCGCTTCTGCAGCTTCCCGAGTGAGGGTCGCCCGTCTGGCCACTTCTTCAAGTCCGGCGTCGCCTTCGAGGTAGGCCATAGAAGCTAGCATGGCATGCACCAACGGTTCGTCTGCCTCAGCGGTTTCAGCCTCCTGAAGAATCTGCAAAGCCGAGTCGTAATCGCCATCTCTAAAAATGGCTTGGAAGGCCGCTTCGGTCAGCTCACCAATCTCGTGGGGTGAATTGGTTCTAAAGGGGTCTGCCGAAAAGGCGGGTAGGGCCAGGCTCGCACTGAGGCCAAAGGCAAGCAAACCACTGCCTAGGCGAACAGAAAACTTACGCACAGCGCGGCTAGAGCGCGCAAACACAGAGGTGGAAATACTCATGGAATCTTGTTGAAGGGCCATCGTACTTAAGGATCGAACTTAATAGGAAACGTGATGGGAAATAGAGGAATACAGAGGAGTTTGCACCGTTTTTAGAGACTGACTGTTCAGGAACGAGGTGCCGAGGATGACCTGTCCGGCATAAATTATAGCGAGTTGGCTCCGTCATACTGGCTCGGACTGTGGAGATCCCGAAGCTGGCATAAAGTTGAAACACGATGAAATGCGTTGTCATTAGCACTCGCTTCACTTCACAGTTGACTTCAATGATTGAGATCACTATTCCGAGTGGTAATCCTCTAGAATAAACGACCTAATGACAGGCAACACAGCGACAGACGACACAATTACTATGAGCATCACTCTGTGAGCATTATTTTGGCAGGCGATCGCAGCGGCACCGGTAAAACAACTTTGACCCTAGCCCTACTAGCAGCACTCAAGCGACGCAGCCACTCAGCCCAATCTTTCAAAGTGGGTCCTGATTACATCGACCCGATGTTTCACAGCGCGGTCACGGGGCGTCCCTGCTACAACCTCGACCCGGTGTTGACCAGTGAAGCCTACGTGCAGCAAAGCTTTCGGCAGCACTGCCAGAACGCAGAACAAGCGGTGATAGAAGGGGTCATGGGACTGTTTGATGGGGCGACGGGCACAGATGATACGGCAAGTACAGCTCACATTGCGCGGCTGCTGGGGCTTGCTGTGGTGCTGGTGGTTGACTGTGGCCGGATGGCGAGGTCGCTGGCGGCGCTGGTGCAGGGGTACCGGCAGTTTGACCCGCGAGTGAAGGTGGCAGGTGTGGTACTAAACCGGGTGGGGAGCGATCGCCACCTTCAGCTCTTGAGCGATGCCCTAGCCGCCATCGATATGCCAATTTTCGGTGTCTTTCGTAGGGAAAAAGCGATCCAGCTGCCCAGCCGTCACCTGGGACTGGTGCCCACGGGAGAAATTAGCGAGTTCACACAGATTGCAGCGCGGTTGGCGGATATCGGCGATCGCTGCTTCGATTGGGAAAAGCTAATGCCCCTGCTGACAGTCGAACCGAGTCAGATTGCAGAGGATAGAGAATTGACGCGCACGCAGGAAGGTCATATTGGTACGAAGCGTAAAGAAGGTCGGATGGTGAGGATTGCGATCGCACGTGATGCCGCCTTCAACTTTTACTACCCAGACAACCTAGAAGCGCTAGAAGCACAGGGCGCGCAGCTGATCTTCTGGAGCCCGATGGAAGATGAAACACTCCCCGTAGCTGATGGCTTATATCTTGGTGGCGGCTTTCCTGAAGTCTTTGCTGCTCAGCTCAGTGAGAACAAAGTCATGCGGCTCGCGATACGGGCGGCGATTAATCGCGGCATACCGACCTATGCAGAGTGCGGCGGGCTGATGTATCTGAGTGAGACGCTGGTCGATTTTGAGCAAAGGGCTTGGCCGATGGTAGGTGCTGTGGCCCAAACCGTGCACATGGACAATCGGCTATCTCTGGGCTATAGAAAGGCCCACAGCCTAGGCGATGGACCGCTACTGAAAAAAGGGCAAACCCTGGTGGGCCACGAATTTCACAAATCTAGCGTAAGTAGCTCTTTGGCACACCCGGCTTACCAAACACAGCGGTTTTGGGGCGAAGTGGGTAGCGCCCAAGCTGAAGGCCATTGCCAAGGCACTCTGCACGCGTCTTATCTACATTTGCACTGGGGAGACCGCCCGGATGTGGCTCAGAGATTTGTTGAGCAGTGCAGGGGGCGATCGCACCCAACCAAACCAGCCAACACACAGGGGTAGCGACCGTCTCTAGCCAATCTTTTCTACAACATCTTTCAGCGCCTCTTTTGGCTGCGCGTATTGATAGGAGAACCCAGCCGCCTGCGTCCGCTCCGGCAGCACCTTTTGACCTTTTAAGACGACAACGGCACCATCCCCTAGCAGCGCCTCAATGGCAAAATCGGGAACCGGCAGCCAAGAAGGCCGGTCCATCACTTCACCCAGCGTTTTGCATAAGTCGTTCATCCGTACGGGCTCTGGCGCAGTGCCGTTGTAGACACCGTGCATAGACGGGTCGAGTAGCGCCTTTAGGAAGAGGCTGACCAGATCGTCGATATGAATCCAGGAAAACCACTGGCGACCGCTGCCAATGGGACCACCTGCATAGAGCTTGAATGGGGTGATCATTTTGGCGATCGCACCTCCATCCCCCAGCACAATTCCTGTTCGAATGATGGCGACCCGCACACCGGAGTCCTTTGCCTTGTTTGCCTCTGCTTCCCAAGATTGGCACACCTGCGACAGAAAATCGTTTTCAGCAGGTTCACTGGTTTCAAAAAATTCAGCCGTTTCACTCGTACCGTAGAAGCCAATCGCAGAGCTGCTGACGAGCACAGAGGGTTTTTGCTCAGCCTTTGCGATCGCCTCAACGAGCTTTTCGGTACCCACCTTGCGACTATTCAAAATCCGATTTTTGCGCTCTGCCGACCAGCGCTCAGAAATCGGCTCCCCTGCCAAGTTCACAACCCCCTCGCAGCCAGAAATTGCCGCCTGCCACTCGCCCGATTGAGTTGGCGTATAAACCACGTACTCAACAGGCTTAAACTTAGCGGCAGAAAAAACTTTTCGCGCTTTGGCTTCGCTGCGGGTAAACACCTTGACATCGTGGCCTTCTGAGACCAAGCGGTCAACAAAATGTGCACCCACAAATCCGGTTGCGCCCGTCACGGCAATTTTCATAGCTGAGCTATCGTCCTAATTTCGACACGTCCATTCACTGTATTTAATAGTAGCGAGCGATGGGACAGTCCATTGGGAGAAAACACGTCTAGAGACTGCTGTCGTCTCTTCCCCGCGTTTGGTCGTCGATAGCGACTCTTAGAAAAATGGCGGTCAGTGCGCTGCACAGTAGCGCGTTGATGAGTAAGTAGCTCTGTGCCGCTTGCCCCGAGCCGATCAGCCACACAGCGGGAGCCGTAAAGGCAGTGACGACAAGGAAAGCACTGACACCCACCGAAATACCTAAAGACAGCCATCTCAAGCTGGGATGGCTGATCAGCAGCACCAACAGCCCAAACGGAATGACCAAGCTAGCAAACAGCGGATTGAGAATACTGTTGTTGGTGATGGCGTTGCCGATTTCTGGGATGGAGCTGCTGAGTAGGCGGAATGGCCAGTGGGGTAGGGAAGCCACGTGTAGGATGCGAATGAAGAAAAGCCCTACGCTGCCGAACACTACACCGGCTAGAAAGAGCCTGTTGAACGGGTTGAAGCGATCGCGCTCTATCCGCAATAGCCAAGTCAAAAACAGCGTGAGTGCGCCTGCGCTGGCCAGCTTAATGGCTACACCGATAAGGTCAATACCGCGCCAGTCTAGCCACACGGGCGCGTTCATCTGCACCGCCCTACCTGCATTCAAAAGGCCCGCGCCATAGAAGTTCTGGCCATCGCCTTTCACTGCCTGCGCCGAAGACTGCAAAATCTCCAACACCCGGTCCGGCGAAACATTGCGCCCTTGAGACTTGATCAGCGCGGCCACTCCGGCCACGTGAGGCGCGGCCATGCTGGTCCCTTGAAAATGCTTGAACTGAAATTCACCCGGCGTCCGAGGATTGATCGTTTCCTGCAAAATACCGTCCGCTTCTTGGCTGCGAGTCGTTCCACCCGGCGCAGCAATGTTTACGCCTGTGCCGTAGTTTGAGTAAGAGGTCTTTTGCTGGTCGGGGCCGACCGCCGACACCCCAATCGCATGCTCATACAGCGCTGGGTAAGACGCACTCTCCATACCCGAATTTCCAGCGGCGGCAACCACGACCACGCCTTTTTCGTAGGCGTAGTCGATTGCCTCGCGCATCAGCTGAGACTCACCGCCCCCGCCTAGGCTCATATTCACAACGTCGGCACCGTTGTCAGCAGCAAAGCGAATAGCCTCGGCAATATCTG
Organism: Cyanobacteria bacterium J06614_10; assembly: GCA_038527325.1. Classification (GTDB taxonomy): domain Bacteria; phylum Cyanobacteriota; class Cyanobacteriia; order Phormidesmidales; family Phormidesmidaceae; genus Phormidesmis. The sequence continues at coordinate 6,308 of JBCBFY010000076.1, read as the reverse complement.
AGGTGGTGCCAGCACCTATCCGGCTGAGCACCTTCAAAGGCATGAGCTTGGCACCGTAGGCAATGCCTGCGACGCCGTAGTTGTTGTTTGTCGATTGGGCGATGGTACCGGCTACGTGCGTACCATGGCCGTTGTCATCTATGGCGGCTTCACGGTCATTGACAAAGTCGTAGCCTGCCACGAGCTTCGTTTGCTGAAGGTCTGGCCCTTGGCTGATGCCGGTATCGATGACGGCGACTGTCGCCCCCTTACCGTTGATGCCCTTGCGCCAAGCGCCTTCAACGTCGATTTGATTAAAATTCCACTGCTTGTCGTAATCGGGGTCGTTAACGGCGGCGCCTGCTTGCGTGTAGATGTAGTTTGGCTCTATGTATTCGGTTTGAGACATGAGCGCTGTCGAGGCCTGCAGGCGATCTAGTAAGGCGCGATCGCCCTCTGCCACATAGATATTGTCCGCTTCTGAAAAGGCACTGTTTAGGATTGGGGCTAGGCCAAAGTCAGTTTGTAGCTGCGTCAGTGTGCTCTCTAGCTGAGAGAGCACCTGTGGCTGCTCGCGAAAGTCTATAACGATAGAGTCGAACTCGCCTTCAGCAAAAGGGGTTGCAGGTATCTGTGCAAGACTAGGGGGAGGTGAGTAGAGCGATCGCCCGATGAGAAACACCAGCAAAAAACTCAAGAAAATCAGGTTTCGGAGCACTGGCTTTTGAACTAGGCGTTTCATAGGTCAATCTCGAATTGATAGTTGAGTCAGGATCGGTGAGCGATCGCACCTTCTCTTATCCACTTCACCTGATGTCACCTATTTTACGTAAGCCATAATTTTTACGGCCACTGCAACCCTGCCAAATGATGAAACAATTCATAATTATCGTGGCGCTGCTCGCGTTGGTTGCCAGCTGTACGCCAGCCTCCGACCAGTCCGAAAGCCAAACCAGTAGACCTGTAGACTATTCAAACGCTCGTGAGACGATTGAGACAAATAGCCCTACAGGGAATGACCTAGCGAACGAACCCGCGAACGACCCAGGAGAATCTAGACCGATGGCAAATGAGACACCTTCTGCAGCGCAAAAGCAGGCGATATTGAGTGCGATCGCCACTCAACAAAACCTATCGCCCGACCAGCTAGAACTCACCGCCGCCGAGGCAAAAGACTGGCCCGATGCCTGCCTAGGCTTAGCAGGCCCTGATGAAATGTGCGCTCAAATGCTGATTCCAGGCTGGGCGGTCACGGTCACCGACGGCTCACAGACCTGGCAATATCGAACCGATTTAGACGGTGAGCAGGCCAAATTAGACGCAAAATAAATCTAGCTTCTCAGCAGACCAGCGGAACTTTAATAACTACCGCTGGAAGAATCGGGAGCGTTTTAAGAATTTGACGTTTCTCACGGCATGGAAGCGTAGGGCACACGCGGGAATCGTTCAGTCATCAACGGGACTTTATCAGTCGCAGTGAGGTGTGATTGCTCAGCGGTCGGCATCAATCGCAACGTGGTCGGGAGCAGTTGCTCAGCGGTCGGCATCAAGTGCTCTGTGGTCGTCAGGCGTCCTATACGGTCGGGAATAATTGCTCAGCGGTCAGCATCAAGTCCACTGTGGTTGAGAACGGTCACTCGATGGTTGGGAAAGATTACTGGGTGGTCGCCTCTATGTTCTGCTTCGCCAGCTCACCCCACCGCAGCTTCAGCCCACTCTTCAGCCAGTCACCAAACCCGCTCAAGCTCACCATTCAAGCTCACCATTCAAGCGCACCATTCAAGCTCACCATCGTGCCGCCATCCTCCAGCATTCTCTAGCTGAAGTATCGCAAAGTAGCCACATCAGGCTTTATCGCTATGCCTGCGTCATCGCAATAACCGCTGTTACGGTCAGCGGCGATAGGTCTGCTAAAACGGGTATCTGTTCATCTTCAGCGTATATCAACGGTAGATCCTGCGCTTGCCATACCCATATCTGCTTTTTTTCAATATCAATTAGCCACGCCAGTTCCGTGCCGCTGCTCATAAAATGCAAAATCTTTTTCTGTAGTTCCAGGGTGCTTTGATCTGGTGAACGAATTTCAACTATCCAATCGGGCGCACCCACAAAAGGTCCATCCGATTTAGGCAGTCGGTCAATAGCAACAACGATAATATCGGGCACAGGAGAGAAAGGGGGAACCACACAGCGCAGTTCTTGAATAGCTTCGTATTTAGAGGTTTGATTGTTGATAGCGTTGACGAGGTTGCGCTGAAGCCAAGAGTGAAACAGCCTCGGCATTGTTTTTTGCTGTGATTGTCCATCGATAAATTCCCACGCGGGTGAACCCTCGATATTGGGTCTTTCTAAAAAGCGCTCTAAAGAATCAACCGTAATGGGAGATTGCATGGATTTTCCTGATTCAGCAGATAGGGTAAAAAAGAAGCCGCGATCGCGTCAATTATTGATTGCGCTAGTATTGTAGCCACTCTTTTGCAACGATAATTATCGCCTCAACTTGAGATGCTTTAGACGACATACGCCGCCCACTTCAGTGGATCTATAATGCAGTAATTCATCTAAGCCGTGCCATGCAACTAGAAGATTACTTCAGCTTTTTAGACCCCAACGACATTCGGATTAAGGGCACCCGAGTAGGGATTGAAACCGTTCTTTACGACTACATCTTCAAAGCACGAACCCCAGAGGAGATTGCACAGTCTTATGGAACGATCAATCTAGAGCAGGTGTACGCCACAATTCTCTACTACTTGCACAACAAGGAAGACGTTGATCGCTATCTGACTGACTGGATCGAATATGGCGACAAAATGCGCAGAGAGCAAGAAGCCAATCCCTCACCTTTCACGCTCAGAATGCGAGCACTGAAAGCAGAGAAAAGCCAGAAACAGGCAGTTTCTCCATAATGCTTAAGTATCTAATAGACGAGAATTTGCCACCGCTTTATGCAGAACAGCTAAGAAAGCAAAGACCTGACATCGTTGTAAGAGCAATTGGTGAGCCAGGCGTACCCAGCAAAGGAACACTTGATCCAGACATTTTGGATTGGTGTGAGCTGAACCAGTTTGTACTGTTTACAAACAATCGAGCATCTATGCCAGTACATCTAAAAGATCACATAGAAAAGGGGAGACACATTCCAGGAATTCTCACACTCAATCCCAGAATGACCATTGGCGAAACAGTCGCAGAACTCATAACCGTGGCAGCATCAGCCTTCGATGACGAGTTTCAAGACAGAATTGATTTTCTACCCGTCAGTAAGTGAACTCTGTTAACCCTTCACACCGCTACCTGTCTCCGAAGGCACGATGTACCGCTGCGCCGCCACGAAAAATAGAACAATTGGCACGATGGAGATGACAGAGCCCGCCGCAATGAGCCGCCAGTCTAGAGAAAAGCTACCAGCTAAGCGAGCGACACCCAGCGGCAGCGTGTAGTATTCAGGCCGATCTAGAATCAGCAGCGGCCAGAGAAAATCGCTCCAAGAGCCAATAAATACAAAAATTGCCAGAGTCACCAGGGCTGGCCGCACTGACGGCAGCATAATGTGCCACCAAATGCCCAGCTCCGTACACCCGTCTATCCGAGCCGCTTCCTCCAGCTCCTTAGGGACAGACTGAAACGCTTGCCGCATTAGGAAAATGCCAAACGCTGAGGCGATGGATGGAAAGATTGCGCCCAGGTAGGTGTTCGTCAAGCCAAGCTGTACGGTGAGAATGTACAGCGGAATCATCACGATTTGGAATGGAATGAGGATAGTCGAAACAATGAGGGAAAAAAGGAGTTCGCGGCCTTTGAAATTCAAGCGGGCGAGCGGATAGGCGGCGAGTGAGCAGAGAATGAGATTCAGAGCAACGGTAATGACAGCAATGAGGGTGCTGTTAAAGAAATAACGCCCGAACGGGTTGGTCTGCCATACCTTCGTAAAATTTCCGAGCGTTGGCGATTCGGGCAAAAACTGCGGCGGAAACTGAAACAGGTTTTCCATGGGGCCTTTGAAGGCGGTGCTGACTAGCCAGAGAAGGGGCAGGAGCATGATGAGCGCGATCGCACTCAACAGCAAATACATCAGCGCCACCTGTATGCGCCCCTTCTCACCCACTGCCGCCATTTTGCCAAGCCTCCTTTCTCAGTCTCGCTAAACCTACCCAAACTGCCGCGACTGCATCAGCCAAAACCCAGCAAACGATTCTGACTCAGGGCTTTCCTGCACCGCAATGAAATGAACATTATTCGCCGCCTGCTTCGCCGCCTCAAACCGTTCGCCCTCTTTCTGCGTTGCGGGCGTCACCAAATCTGCCAGCAGCCAGGTCTCCGTCGTTCCGGTATCTAGCAGCAGCCGCGCCGCGCTACTCTCCGTTTTGGCCACATAGTTACTCGCCTCAGCCCGCGCTGCCCGCACCCCCGCAATCTCTAGGCCAGACATCCAAGCCGCCAGCGGCATCGCCCGAGACGAATACACAATAAACCCAGGAATTGGCGTTTCCAGCTCAACCCCCGTTGCCTGCAGCGGAAAAGACTCGCCAAACCCAATGTCCCACTCCCCAAGCTCATTGAAGTCTTTGGCAGGCAGCGTTACCAGCGCCCACTGCTGCCCCATCAACGCATCTGGCAGCGGATTCACCACCTCCAGTGGCTTCGCAACTGAGGCAGACGTACTCGCCTTGTAGCCGGGTTCAGCGGGATACACGGTTTCTCTGCGCTCTTCTAGCCACTGCTGCAGCGCCAAAGCCCGGCGGCTGGGATAGGGTAGCAGTCCTAAATTTTCACAGGCCCGCTTGATCATGTTTTGCATCTGATAGCGGAAGTAGCGCACCTTGGTAGGTGGGGTCTCTGCCTGTGCGATCGCCTCCTCAAGCGCCGCCTGCAAGGTCTCCGAATTCACCTCACTATTCGACACATACTTGCTGTACCGAAACATCTGCTCAGGCTCATCCGAAACCGACTGCAACCCCTCGCAAATCAGAATCTCCCACCGCTTCTTATTGTTTTCATCAAAAACAGGTCTAGAGTAAAAATCCAGCTCCCAAACAGTACCCATAATTTTTCTTCAAAAGACGGGTTAATTGTCGCCTTCAGCCAATACCTTAGCAACGTTCTTAGCCCGCTCCTCCGCTTCTGCCATCATCGTTGGCAAATCTTTCAAAATTTCGCCCGGATACTTTTCCAGCACCTGGGTCGACAGGGCAATTCGTCCGCGCTCATCGTCGATATTTAGCACGATGGCCTTAATCGGGTCGCCCACCTTAAAGACATCGCCCAAAGCAGACACGTAGCTCTTGCTAATTTGCTTGATGTGCAACAGGCCGGACGCACCACCAAAGTCTACAAATGCCCCAAACGGCTTGAGCGAAGCAATCGTGCCTTCTATCAATTCGCCCTTGTTCAGACTGCTCATCGCCGCCGTACGCGCTGCGACCCGTTCAGAGAGCAACAGCTTATTGCGCTCCTCATCCACTTCTAAAAAGGCCACGCTAACAGTCTGACCCATCAGTGAATCGAGATCTTCAACGCGGCGAGCCAAATGAGACCTAGGAATAAACGCCCTCAGCCCACTGACATCGGCGGTAACCCCCCCTTTATTGCTACCTGAAATCGTCACCTCCAGCACGTCGCCATTTTCCTGACGCTCTCTTAACCGCTCCCAGAGCTCCTTAATTTCCATCGCCCGGATAGAAATCACCATCTGACCATTGGCATCTTGGTCACGAATGATCAAAAATTTTCGCTCTGTACCAATCGGTATCAGGTCCTCCAGCACAATTTCAGAGTCGATTGAGGCTTCTTTGAGCGGTAAGAACGCCGCCGACTTCCCACCGATATCTACATAAGCTCCGTCACTCTCGTGGGTTTCCACTTTGCCAGACACCACACTGCCTCGGGAAAACTCATAATCTTGCTGCTCTAGAGCTTTTGCGAAATCTTCGGCTGAAAAGGTCAACGGAGATATCTCCTTGGTCACGAAAAAGAATAGTTTTTCAAATATATCGGGTTATTGGCGATTTTCGCTTGTTTGACTATCGTCAAGAATTATTGAGTAGACCCTAAAAAATCGAAATCGGCCTCCACGAATGGTAAATTCCCGACTACTCTCTATGTAGAAACGTACGGGTGCATTGATACGTTTGATAGCGACTGATAGCGATACGACCTCTACCTTTTAGGAGCCACCATCGCGCTCCACAGGTATTGAGAATGTCGTCTATGAAAGAAGACAAGCTATATTAAAATTCCGTTGGGTTGATATTGAGCGCTCAGCGCCTGCAACTCAATTTTTGCCGTACGGGGAGCGCACTGCAGTGGTTCAGTTCCATATTCAAACC
>JBCBFY010000075.1:0-25342 GCA_038527325.1 Cyanobacteria bacterium J06614_10 | reverse complement strand
CTTTGAGGTGTCGATGCGCTGGCTACCCTTTTGCTGCATTTGAAAGAAAATGACTGTTTCCTTTTTAACGTCGATGATCCAATATTCTGAAACGCTAAGGTCTTCGTAGAGCGACCTTTTGATGCCTAAATCATCCAATAGGGAGGTAGGCGTAGTTAGCAATGCTATGGCTTTTCCCATGGCCGAATCCCACTGGCAGCCTTTCAAATCTTCCGTGTCCTTTGTAGTAGTAGCCCTTTGCTTTTCCGAGTTGAGCGGCTGCTTGGTGAGTTAGGTACTCATCCCAAGTCATTGGCATCCAAGTCTCTGTTGGGATGGCGACTGGGTTTGGCGTTTGTGCTTTTTCGGCAATCATCGGCAGGGCCTCTGGCTAATGCCTGAGCTAGGATTCGAATTTAACGTGATGGCTTCATTATAGGAAGCGACGTAAGTGAGGGGATGTTCATCACGGAGCAACTGCATACATCCTGTGTAGCGTAAGGGTCCACGTGAAGGACTAGGCACCTTTAGGATGTGGGTGAGGATGCGGATCTGTAGGAGAAGTTGGCGCGTGGGTGGGTGGGTAGCCGGTGGCTGGTGGGAAGCGATCGCACAGTTGGTCGGGATGCAGGGGCTTACCAAGGTAGTAACCTTGAATTACATCCGCTCCGCAGCGCTGCACCAGCTGGAGCTGGGCTTCGTTTTCGACGCCTTCTGCGACGACCCGGAAGCCCAAGTCGTGGCAGAGCTGAATGCTGGTGGCGAGCAGGATGGTGCCGCGGGCCTTTTCCGTTTCGGGGGCGATCACCAGCTGACGATCTAGCTTGATTTCGTCTGCTTCGAGGGCTAGCAGGGTGGTGAGAGATGAATAGCCCGCGCCAAAGTCATCGATGGAAACCTTGTGCCCGGCTAGCCTCAGCTGCCGCACCACTGAGGCTAGGGAAGCTAGCTCGACGGTGTAGGTGTGCTCAGTAATTTCGATATAAAACTGCACGTTTAGCCGCTTTGCTCTGAGGATGAAGGCTTTGACGGCTTGGTCATCGAGTAAAAAGTCTTTGTCAAAGTTGATGGCGATGGGCGGCACGGCTAGGCCCTTTTGCCGCCACTGGGCTACTTGGTCGAAGGCGAGGTCTACAACTTTGGTATCAACCACCTGGGAGAGACCCTGGTCGTAGAGGACGGGGAGGAACTTGGGAGGCAGAATTTTGCCCTGGTCGTTTTGAAATCGAAGCAGGGCTTCTAGGCCAACTAATTCGAGCGTTTTGGCATCTACCTTGGGCTGGTAGTACAGGATGAACCGGCCGCCCTGTAGCTGCTGGAGTACCTGCTGGGTCAGGGCCATCGATTCGAGCATTTGTTGCTGCTGCCGAAAAAACAGTCGCTCTTGGCGCTGCTCGATTTCTTCATTGACAAAGGTGTAGGCATCTTCCCCGAAGATTTTGCGTAAGGTGAGCGGCGCCTGTCTTTGCTGACTCGCAAGGATGAGAAATGGCATATACACTAGGCCATCTACAGCGATGCACAGGCCCTGGGTGAAGACGGCGAAAGGGGAGCCATTGGAGGCGATGTAGGCGCTGTACAACGGGGCGGACATCCAGTGAATGGAGCTGGGTGATATCTCGAAAAGGCCAAGGTAAATGGCTGTCAGTGCGATCGCCATATTCAAAAAGGGTGCCAGCAAAAAAGGAATCAGAAAAATGGGATTGAGCAGGACCGGCAGCCCAAACAGTAAAACCTCGTTTACATTGAAAAATGCAAAGGGTAAGCTCAGCCGGGCAATAGACTGTAGCTGGGTTCGCTTGCCCAAGGCAAAAACGAGGAAAGGAAGCACAAAGGTAGACCCTGAGCCGCCAATGTTCATAAACACATTGTGAAAAGTTTTGAGCTGAATACTTGCTTCTTCTCCTGGCGGAACTTGATTCAACAGACTGAATACCCCCTGGGCGCTGTGCTCTCCGTGCAAGCCAATGAACCAAGTAGAGAGAGAAATCAGCTTGTACAGGATGAGCTCGGGCACAGCTTCTAACCGGCTCCAGCGGGGAATCGCAGCCACGACCACGTCAGTCGTGGCGCTGCTATACAACAATGTCACCACCTGGCCTATGCCCTCAAAACATATGACGGTTAACAGCCCCGGTAAGATCAAGTTGACCGTTTTTCTGAGGCGGGGGCTCATGTCCGCCTGCATTGTCACGAGACGAGACTGGGGTAGCGATGAGAAATATTCGAGCAAAGTGATGGCCAGCCAGGTACAGGGGAGGCTGATCAAAATCGATGAATTGGACGATATCAGTCCGGCCTGGTCGTCAACGCCCAAAAAGCCAGATACTCGAAAAAAGCACACCATTGAAATCAATAGCGTGCCGATCTGCTCGAGTTCTTTTTCCTTCGCTAGCAGCGTGCTCAGGGACAGATTGAAGAAAAGGGGAATCAGGAAAAAATACAGGCGGTTGATTTCATCTCCATTCAACGCGGCAATGCCCTGGAGCCCCCGATCATCTAGCAGGCTGGTCAGCTCTGAGGCCAGCACCAAAATATTCATCACCAACACAATGGGCAGCAGAGAGGTGAAAGCCTCTCGGATGAGGAATAGGAACTTCCATCGAACAGATTGCTTACCCATTAAAAAAATTATGCACAGCGAGCGGACTCAGGATACCCCGTGCTTGAATTGCCGACCCAGAGCAGGCCTGAGAGGGCGCCTTAGCTGAAGGTGTCGCACTGGTCTACATCGCCTGTTTGTAGGCCACGGGTGAACCACTCTACTCGCTGGGCGGAGGTGCCGTGGGTAAAGGAGTCGGGACTGACGTAACCGCGCTGGTTGCGCTGAAGGGTGTCGTCGCCGATTTGGCTAGCCGCGTTCATGGCTTCTTCGACGTCGCCTGCTTCGAGAAGGTTGCGTTGCCTAGCACTGTTGGCCCAGACCCCAGCAAAGCAATCTGCCTGAAGCTCCTGGGCAACGGAAAGTCGGTTGCCCTGGGTTTTGCTCATGCGGCGCTGGGCAGCGCGGACCTGCTCGGAAATGCCGAGGAGGTTTTGCACATGGTGACCGACTTCGTGGGCGATGACGTAGGCCTGGGCAAAGTCGCCGGGGGCACCTATTCGGTCGCGGAGGCTGCGGTAAAAGTCAAGGTCGATATAGACCTGCTGATCGGCGGGGCAGTAGAAGGGACCGACGGCAGCGCTGGCCATGCCGCAGGCGGACTGGACGGCACCGCTGAAGAGGACGAGCTGGGGCTCGCGGTAGTTGCCGCCAAATTCGCGGGGGAAAATGCGGTGCCAGGTGTCTTCGGTGTCAGCGAGGACCACTGAGGTAAATTCTGCGAGCTGGTTTTCTTGGGGGGAGGGGGCCTGGTACACGTCGCCGTAGGGCGTTTGGCTGGGGGGCGCGGCTGCATCGAGCAGAATGGTGGGGTCACCGCCCAGTAGGGCAATGAGGACAGCGACGATCACCATGCCGAGGCCGCCACCACCGACGACCATGGGGCTCCCGCCGCCGCGCCGGTAGCGCATGCCGCGTCGATCTTGAACGTTTGTGCTACGGCGACCTGTTTTCCAGCGCATGGTGTTAATTGTCCGTGACGATATGAAATCCGTAAGATTACGGTGTAAAAATATCCATACATTACCACTCTGATAGGGGTAACACTTCTATTGAAAAGCTAATAAAAAGTCGGCAGTTGAAGTCGACTAAAAGTCTGTGAGCAACCCTGCCTTTCGACGGAGAAAGGTAATGATGGTTTCTTCTCGGGAGATGATGGTGACCCGGCCTTCGGTGCCGGGCTGGAGGGTGCACTGGGTTTGCCCGGTAGAAGACTGGAGGACGGGAGAGGCTGCTGAGAGGATGACGCTGTAGAAGGCGCTGGGTGTGCTGGCTGGCGCTGCCTCAGCAGCTGCGAGCGGCTGGGTGACGGTGTCGGGGGAGATGGCTTTGACTTGGCCTGTGACGGTGCCAAATTCTGAGAAGGGACAGGCGGAGACACGCATTTGGGCGGGGTAGCCGACTTTGACTTTGTTGATTTGCTGGGCGGGGACCATGGCTTTGATTTCGAGGGGGGCGGCGGCGGGGATGACTTTGGCTAGGGTTTCGCCGGGACTCACGACTTGGCCGGTGTTGCGCAGGTTGAGTTCGTGAAGAGTGCCGGTGATGGGCGATCGCACGACCGCATTCTCCAAATTCAGCTTGACTTGGGCTAGCTCTTGTTCTGTTGTTTGTAGCTGCTCTTGAATCTCTAACCCTTGCTGAACGAGCTGTTGTTTGGATTGTTGCAACCGGGCCAAGGTGGCTGCGCCGCTGGCTTTGGCTTCGGCAATTCGCTCATGGGCAGCTTTGACGCTGCCCGTGGCTGGGTTGAGCGTGGCCTGCATGCTGGCTAGCCGGGCTTGGGCGGTTTGGAGGGCGGCCTGCTTCTCGGTGAGCTGCAGGCGAGAGACCGCGCCAGAGTCGACGAGCTGGCGAAAGCTTTCGATTTCTTGGGTGGCGAGGGCGACCTGAGCCTGGGCCTCTTGGACGGCGGCGCGAGCGGTGGCACTCTGGACCTGGTTGGTACTTAAGGCCTGGTCGTAGTCGGCGGTGGAGGCGGCGATCGCACGCTGCGCCTGGGCTATTTCAGCCGCGATTTGCTGGTCGGCAGAGGTGAGCTGCGCCTGGGTCTGCGCCAGTCTACTTTTGCCCTGCTCCAGGTTGGCGAGGAGCTGGGCCTCGCGGGCTGCTTGGCTGGCAATATCTAGCTGGGCAATGGGGTCGCCTTGCTGGATGGCGGTGTTGTTGGCAGCGGCGATGTGGGTGACGGTGCCCGCAACGGTAGACTGCACCAGGCGGGGCTCTCCGGCTGGGCGAATAATGCCGGGCGCTTTGACGGTGGTGCGATATTTGACAGAAAAGGAAGCTGCGATCGCACCGCCGACGGCAAACACAATAAACCAGCTGCCCGCCGCGACCCAGCGATTGACGGGCGGCAAAAATTCGTGGGTGTTGATAGGTGAGAGTGCGTGGGGCGGTGAGTCGGTGGGGGGATAGTGAGCCATGCCATTTGGGTGGGGTAGATGAGCCGGATGGATGGATGGATGGACGAGAGGGAGGGAGGAATGAGTCTTTTACAGAAGGGTGGCTGGAGGAGAATTGGGCGATCGCGCCGATTTGGATTTGGATGAAGTCACTCCGTGCAAAAAGTGAAGATGTTCTCCTGACTGCTTGGCCAGGTCACTGGCGGCCCCTTCAATGGCGACTTGGCCACTGTCCATCATCACCATCCAGTTGGCCAGCCGGATGACACTGGGCCGGTGGCTGATGATGAGGGTGGTCATGCCGCGACGGTGGTCGAGCAGCTGCTGGAGCACGTCGGCCTCGCTGACGGGATCTAGCCCGGAGGTCGATTCATCGAGGATGAGGATAGGTGGACGGGTGACGATGGCCCGGGCGATCGCCAGTCTCTGCCGTTGCCCGCCAGAGATGTTGGAGCCAAATTCACCCAGCACCGTGCGGTATTTATCTGGCAACTGGCTAATAAAGTCGTCTGCTTGAGAAATGCGGCAGGCACGCACAATCTCTTCAAAGCTGGCATTGGGCGCACCCAGCTTGAAGTTGTCTAGAATTGAGCGACTCCAAAAGTGGGGCTCCTGAGGAATCAAAGCGACCTGCCGCCGCAGGCTTTCCATGGCGAGATCTTGTAGGTTGTAGATGCCGATGCGCACAGAGCCAGACTGGTAGGGATGGAGCCCGGCAATGACCTTGGCCAGTGTGCTCTTACCGCAGCCAGAGCGACCGACGAGCGCCGTCACCTTGCCCCCTGGAATGACCAGCGAAAAGTCTTGCAGCAGATCCATACGGCCCGGATAGAAGAATCGCAGCTCCTTGCAGACGATGTTGGCTTGGGGGGATAGCTCTGCGTACGCTTTACGTAGGTCATCGCTCGATTCTTCAGTGGCATCGATTACTTCCGTGAAGCGCTGAATAGCGGCCTGCACACGGGTAAAGTCGTCGACAAAGCCAACGACAAAGCCAATCAAGCCCACAAAATTGGCATTCATCCCGTTGAAGGCAAGGAGCTGACCGAGGCTCAGCTGGTCATTAATCACTAGGGTGCTGCCGTACCACAGCAGCAGAATGCCGCCGAAACTGGAGGTCAGGCTAGAGAATCGGCTGTTGGCGATGCCGAGCTGCGCGGTGCGGTATTCTTCGTTGGCCAGGTGGCCGTAGCGGCTCTGCAGCTCATCCCATAGCTGAGGCTCTGAGCTGGTTGTTTTAAAGGTGAGTGCGCCCTTGAAGGTTTCGACGAGGAGTCCTTGATTTTCGGCGTCGAGTTCGAGGACGCGGCGCGATCGCTGTCGCAGCATCGGCAAAAAAAGCAGGGTAATGATCGTCATGATCACAGCTACCCCAACAGAAAGCAGCGTCAGACTCGGACTGTAAAACAGCATAAATCCGAAGGAGACGAGCGCTGTAAAAAACAAACTTGGCAGCTGAATTGCCAGGTCAGAAATTAAGTTGTTGATTCGAGAGACATCTTCTAGGCGGCTGACAATTTCACCGCTGCGCCGCGTCTCAAAATAGGAGAGCGGCAGCCGCAGCAGCTTGCTGCCAAACTCTAGCGTCATCCCTAGCTCTACGCGCTGGGTGAGATTGGCAACCAGGTTGTACTCCACCAGCTTGAGCGCATTGTTTACCAGGGCCAAACACATGACGCCAATAGAGACCGTCGCCAGCAGAGACGTATCGCCACGCACCAGCACATCGTCGGTGAGGACCTGCACGAGAAAAGGATTGGCCAGGGAGAGCAGGCCGATGATTTGGGCGTAGATGGAGGCTTGGATAATGCTGTTGCGGTGGGGCCAGAGTCGCTTGAGAAATCGGGTAAGGCCTGCTGGGCGATCGCTCTCTTGCGCGTAGAAAGCTTCATCGTCGGGAATGAGTAACAGCATGGCGCCATTGCCCCATGCCTGAGCAACGCGGTCTTTTTTGAGATAGCGAATGCCGAGTGCGGGGTCGGCTACCACATAGCGACCCCGCCGCCTGCCGTAGAGCACGACCCAGTGCACGCCCTTCCAGTGGAGAATCGCAGGGAGTGGCAGCTGATCGAGCTGATCGAGCACAGTGGAGTCTGCCTTACCTGAGCGCGCATGGAGCCCGAGTCCGCTCGCGCCACGACGCAGCCCCAACAATGTTGTTCCCAGCTGGCCTGTTCCCACCGCCTCGCGAATGCGCGTGATGCTAAAGGTGCGTCCGTGGTACTTCGTGACCATTGCTAAGCAGGCCGCACCGCAGTCTTCCTCACTATTTTGCTGGACGAAGGGATACTTCATTGAGGCGATTGAGGCGCTTTGAGAAGACAGTTTGAGAAGACAGCTAGAGGAGATAAGTATAAAAAGACCGTGCCTTAAGTATTAACACGGATTTGTCACTCGGATTATGACTTTAAAGGTGAGTTTCGTTTTGTGGCGACTCCGCTCTCTTTTTTGATTCGTTTTCTTTATTGGTGAACCTAATTGCCTCAAATTAAGGCGATTTCTTTGAGACCTAGTGAGCGTCGAATGTTCAGCAATTGTGCGACATGCCTAGTTGATTACACGGAGTATTTCGGAATGTTATATGTATCTAAAAGTACTTTACGTATGCGAAGACGAACGCTACTGTCTAAAAGTACAGAGTTCTGTAAACGTTCAAATTGGGCGATGGAGCTCTGTATTGCTCCGTTTTCATTTGAAAAACGCAACTAAGGTGCAAACAATGGCTGATATGAACAAAGCTCAGGCGCTTCTTGCCGAGTGTGAGAGCTTCCTTTCTGAGCTATCTGTGGAAGAAGAAGCAACGTTGACCGGTGGCCACGGCTATGGCTATGGCGACGATGACGACGATGACGGCTATGGCCGTGGTCGTAGAGGTGATGACGACGACGATGACGGTTATCGGCGGCGTCGCCGGGGCGGTAAGCGTCGGCGTGGTGGCCACGGTAAGCGTGGTGGCTATGGCAAGTTCTTCTATGGCTACTACGGCTACGGTGACTAACGTCGCATAGCAAGCGTGGCATGGCTTGGAAAAGCTAGCGTCCAAGCCATGCATTTAAGTATTTCTTGTTGATTGAATCTCGGTTGTTGCTCAGTTTCTTTTCTCTCTGTTTTTTCAAAGGGTTGGAAGAAGCTGAGCAAATTGCCATACCGATTTTTGGATGAACCGTCACTAGATTGCTTCTATCTTGCCCGTTATAAAAAATAGTCTTTGAGGGATATATCATCGTGATTGCTACAGCTGCCACTGTCCCGACTGTTGATATTCAGAGCGTTTCTGGTTTGAGTGCATCTAGCTCGCTGATTTACGATGCGCTCACGCACTACCCCTATTTTGCTGTTGTCAATGGGCTGCCCCCAATGGAGGATGCTGGTCAGCTGAGCAACTTGGTGTGTGCGATTCGGGCCAAGCTATCTCCACCAACCGGCACTAATCGTGAGCCACTTACAGAAGTCTCTTTTACAAAAGTTTTTATCAAGCCAGACAGCGACCCTCTCACGCAAGATAAGGCCCAGAAGGAGGCTGAAGAAAGTGGCGTGACTCAGTACAGCCGCACTCATCTTCCCTTGTCTCCGCATACGGATTCTTCCTATGCGCTGTTGCCCCACGAGATTGTTGTTTTTCACTGCGTCAGGTCGGACGATGACGGCGGTGAAACGATTATGGTGCCGGTAGACGATATCCTCAAACGACTGGATGAGGATGTGATTGCTCGGCTTCGGAAGCCGGTGTATCCCTTTGGTGAAGGGCTTCACCCTATACTGACCGGGCGCGAAGCCGTCCCCCTCATCCGCTACTATCGCGCTCAGGTGGAGCGTACGATGGCTCAGTCTGCTATCACGCTCGCGCCCGACTATGTTTCAGCGCTCGATGCGTTAGACGTTCTGCTGGCAAGAGATGAATTGTTTTTTAAGTTTCATTTGCGGCCCGGACAGACCCTGTTCATGCACAATCAGAGGGTGATGCATGCGAGAACGGCGCTTTCCCCAACGACGGACCGGCTGCTGTATCGGTTGCGGATGCATGCCTATAGCCTCAGCGCCGATGAGGGGATTGCGCCTGCTCGCGACAGTGAGGCTCATTTGGACCTGGCGATCGCACTCGAAGACCTAGGCCGCCTCGCCAGAGCCCGCTATCACTATCGCAAGGCCTGCGAGCTATCGTCGAATGACACCGAAGCGTTGGAAATGTTTGGTGCCTTTTTGCTGGAGTCTGGCGAGTTCGACAGGGCCGCAGAGATTTTCCGTCAGTGTTTGATGATTGAGCCTGAGCATTACGAAGCGGGGTTGGCGCTCTCGAGTATGGCTCGGATGGCAGGGCGCGAAGAAGACGCTATGGCCTATCTTGAGCAGGTGATGCCATCGCACCCGCTGATAATGGAAGATGAGTATATGCCAGACTTGCCGACGGTGTTGCGAATGCGGGGCATAGAGGGGGCAGCGTACAGCATTATGGGTAGGCCGGATGGGCGCTACACAAGCCTGCTGCGAGGCGGGCACTTTGCCATCACCCACCTGATGGACGTAGAAGACTACAATCTGCTGCTGTTGAATATTTTTGACAACAATGTAGACAGCATTGAGGCAATGCCACCTTTTGACCTGATGCTCAATACCATTGCCTGCCCAGATTCGAAGCCTAGGTCACTACAGGCGGCAGTCCGCTTTGTTGAGCGCTTCCCGCAGGTCCCGGTGATAAATCATCCCCGCCGGGTGTTGGAGACGACCCGCGAGCAAAATAGCCTTCGCTTGAATGAGATTGACGGAGTGGTCTTTCCAAAAACTGAGAAGATACTGTGGCTCGGTGCGCCCCTAGAAGCAACGGTTCAAAAGATATTTGAGCGCGGCTTTACGTTTCCGTTTATTTTGCGAAAGGTGGGGTCTCAAACGGGGCAGAGCGTTGCGCTGGTACGGGATGAGAAGGCTCTACGCGCCTATCTTTTGGCGAGTCCGATTGAGCAGGCTTATTACGTGATTCAGTTTCACGACTGCTGCGTTCGCGAAGATGTGTACCACAAAATGCGAATTTTCTTTATTGATGGGGTGCTGTATCCGGTGGCGAATGTGTTTCACGACCGGTGGAATATTCACTCAGGCGATCGCTACAGCGTGATGGATAAGTCTGCGTGGATGCAAGCTGAAGAACAGGCTTTCTTGAACACTACTGCCGATTATTTGGGTGAAGAAAATATCGCGCGGCTCTATCGCATTCGCGATCTGGTGCAGCTTGATTTCTTTGGCATCGACTTTACGGTTCTATCGGACAATCGGCTGTTTATTTTTGAGCTAAATGCGGCAATGCGACACAACTTTGACCATGCCAAGAATTTTCCTTACACCGAGCCGCATCTCAGGCGGGTCTCTGATGCGTTTGCGGCGATGGTGAAGGCAAGATTGGCTTAGGCGATCGCACGTTTTGCCGCGACGACTCGCTCGACTTGGTGAGGCGCACGAATTTTGGAGAAGAGAGCGATCGCCTGCTCAAAGTAGCGCTCGTGCTGTGGTTCAGGCGGCTGGTCTGCTGTAGCATGATCCCCTTGAACGCTGCGACCAAGCTGGAAGTACGCTTCTGCGAGATCGCAGGTGGCACCGATGTTTTTGCATAGTTCAATCGCTTGGGTGTGGAGTGCGATCGCTGCTGCAGATTCTCCTTGTTGCCGCTGGAGAGAGGCCAGCCCGGTCAGTGTTTTGGCCTTTACCTGCACGTAGTGCCCTGCTTCGGCGGAGGCCATGGCCCGTTCGTACAGCGTTTGGGCTTTACCCAGAGCGCCCACTTGCTCAAAGGTTTGTCCGAGCAGCTGCAAAAAGTAGGCATGTCGCCCGTGCTCGTCGTCTGGGCCGGTGGTGAACTGGGTGAAGGCGCGATTGGCCAATGCCTTGGCGGTAGCGGTTTGACCTAGGTAGGCTTGGGTGAGGGCCAGCCCAATGGTAGCTTTGTCGGCCCAGGCTTGGTGGGCGGAGCCTGCCGCGAGGTTGATGACCTGCTGAAACTGCTCAGCGGCGCGGGAGAGTTCCCAAAGATCGATGCAGTATAGGCCAATGCTGAGGTGGGCATCGACCGTTAGCATTTTGAAATAGTAGGCGCTGTAGGACGGGGAATTGTTTTGCGTAGAGTTTGAATTGTTGTTGGAATCTGATGAGCGGCGTTGTTCTGAAGTTTGTTGTGCAATCTGTTTTTCTGTTTGTTCTAGTGTTTTTTCCTGGCAGGCGATCGCACGGTGAATGTCCCCCGTAATCCAGTACACATCGCCCAGAATATTGTTCAATTCGCTCTGTGCGACCTGCACATGGGGAAGCACCTGAGTGATTGCGTTGATCACCGGCTGCAGCAGACCCATGCGATAGAGGCTGCTGGCCAAGGGCAAGAACTGTCGCCACTGGTTGTGACGGCTTTTGAGTAAGACGGCGGCGGCGGCGTTGTAGTCTTGGGCGGCGATCAGATGGTAGTAGGCTTCGAGGGCTTGGAGGCCATCTTCCACTGAGCGGATGGTTTGAATGCGATCGCTCCAATACCGAGCGGCGGTGTGGTTTGCTTGCTGCCAGTCGTGGCTTTGCCGGAGGCGGGCGATCGCGTCGGCTCGGCTGACCGGATGTAGCCAGTAGTGGCCCTTGTGAAATTCTAGGAGGGAGCGATCGCGCAGTGAATTGAGCGTTTGCCGTTGGGTGGCGGGCGGAATATCCCACATCAGGGCCAAGATGGCGTCGCTGTTTAGCTGGGGCTGGTCTTGGTAGCGGTAACAGCCCAACCGGCAAAAGACGCGATAGGCATCAGGATCTTGCTGCTGCAGCCGGTCGACTTGGCTACCGACTAAGTTTCGTAGGTCAGCGGTGCCGAGCAGGTCGGCTTCATTTTCCTGCCAGTAGCCACTCAGGTCCCCGTCAAAATCTTCCAACGCGGCAGCACACAAAATTTCCATAGCCTTGGCATTGCCGCCGTAAGCCCGGTGCATTTGCTGCAAAATGCTGAAGTGAGCCGAGGCTTGCGTGTCGATATCGTGGGCCTGAAAGAACTGCTGCCAGGCGGATAGGGCTAGGCCCGGTAGGCGATAGTGGTGAACCTTGATGCCCGGTTCGCAGAGGCGATCGCGGCTGGTGATGAGCACAGTGGCTGAGGCCGATGCTAAAACGCGCAGCAGCTCTACGTAGTGGCGATGTTCGGTGATGAACTGGCCGCTGCTGTTGAGGGCGGGCTCCAAATTGTCGATTAGGACAGCGATTTGCTGGGTTTGTAGATGGCGCTTTAGTCGGCTGAGAGTGACGCCAAATGCCCGGCCCGGCTCTTCATGAAAGTGCTGCCGGAGCCACTCTTCTACGACGCTTTCGACCGGGGTGATGTTGGCCGGTTCTTTGGCCATGAGGAGTTCTAAAACCTGGTCAAATTTTTGGCAGTATTGCTGTGCCAGGGTGGTCTTGCCGATGCCGCCTTCGCCCTGGACTACGATGATGCGGTGGGACTTGGCCAGGGTATCTAGCCGGGTGAGGGCGCTCTGGCGACCCAAGAAGGTGGGGTCAACGGTGGGACATTCGGTTGACTGAATGACTGTGGGTTGAGCTGCGGTCGGTTGAGGGGTATTTCCTCGGATGGTGGCGATGACAGCGGCTGAGCCGGGGGCGCTCTTGAGGGTGCGTTTGAGACGGTTGATGAGGCGCGATCGCAGGTTGCCTTTGGTAATGCGTTCGCCGAGGGCGTCAGAAAGATGCTTCCACAGCTGAGAGGCGACATCTTTTACGTGGCCTTCGCTGTAGCCTGCGTGGGTGGCCACCTGGCTGTAGGTACGGCCCTGCCAGGTCTGCTGCAAAATATAGCTTTGTAAATCGCTTAGGTGCTTACCGGTGCGTTCGTACAGTAGCTGGTCGGCATATTCGAGCGCCGCGTCTATCCCCATAGCCTTGTCGAATTCTCTCCTAGTAGACTACCAGCTCGATATGCGATGTTCCGAACGGGGTGAACGCTTTACGAAATTACTTACAGCGACTTCATCATTTGGCCTGAGCCAAGACCAGATTGGGGAATGCCGACCATGCTCTCCCGACCTTAGCGGACTTTTTCAGACTGACGAACACTGGCAAGGGACCTACGCTGTGGACAGCACACCGCTCGATTAACCCATGCGCTTTACTGCCATGCCAACTGTCCTATCTCCAGCCGCCGAGGCATTTCAATTTCAAGCCAATGCACATAACAGCTTCCCTTTGCGCTCAGCCGAAATGACTGTGAGCCAGGCTAACTTATCGATCAATCAGCTGACGAACCGAATTGATGACGTTATTCGGGGACGACTGCAAGATAGCCTGCACAGCTATTGGAACACTGACCCGCTAGGCAGTATGCAGCAGAGGCCTCCAGAGAGTATGACAGTCGTGCTTCAGGATATTGCGATCGCCTACGGACACACCTGCGCCTTGGTTTGGACTCTGTCGTTGCTGGAGGATACCCCTTCTGAGGAAAAGGTGGAAACTTTCACCGCTTCGGTCAACACCTTGTGCACGCACTGGCTGCGGGGCAGACGGTACTATCCCGATGCTGATTTCTTTTGCGACGCCAAGACACTGGGGGCGCTGCGCTCAAAGTGGCAGCAGCCCGCTATTCAGCAGAGCCTGAGGCAAACCACGCTCACGCTTCGGCGCGGTGCCGAAGGGCAGTGGATAGCGCGCTACCCTACGTGCTGGGCCTATGCGGTCGGTCGCACAATGCATCAACTATTGCAGTGGAATCACCAGCTTACTGCTGAAACGCTGCGGGAATGCTGGAGGGTAAATGTGATGCCGGTAAATGAGACGCCGATGAGCGGTTGACGCCGAAAGGGGTGTATCTGACGTCTGCTAATGGTTTGTTCTTTTGCTTTTTAAGATTTCATTTTGTTCCTTGTTGTCATCCAGCGATCGCGCTGTTCTCTTTCATGAGCCTACATTCTGTTCTACCTCAAGACCTAGACCCTGCAAGACTGCCTAAGCATGTGGCCGTCATTATGGATGGCAATGGCCGCTGGGCCAATCGTCGTGGCCTGCCTAGAGTGGTAGGGCATCGGGAGGGGGCTAAGACCCTGAAAGATCTGCTGCGCTGCTGTAAAGACTGGGGAATTGGGGCGCTGACGGCCTATGCCTTTTCAACAGAAAACTGGCGTCGGCCCACGGCTGAAGTGGATTTTTTGATGGTACTTTTTGAGAAAATGCTGCGCAAGGAGCTGAAGGCGATGCATGAAGAGGGCGTGCGGATTCGCTTTTTGGGTGACCTTTCTCAGCTCTCTGAGGTACTGCAAAGAGAGATGGTGCGGGCGATGGCAGAGACTGCCAACAACACGGCGATTGATTTTAATGTGGCGATTAACTATGGCAGCCGCAGTGAGATTGCTCATGCGTGCCAACAGATTGCGAAGCGAGTAGAAGCCGGTGAGCTGTCAGCAACAGCTGTGAGCGAAGACCTGATCAGCGAGCATCTGTACACAGCTGGCTGCGACCCCGACTTGCTCATCCGCACCAGCGGCGAGCAGCGGCTGAGCAACTTTTTACTCTGGCAGCTGGCCTACACCGAAATG
Organism: Cyanobacteria bacterium J06614_10; assembly: GCA_038527325.1. Taxonomy (GTDB): domain Bacteria; phylum Cyanobacteriota; class Cyanobacteriia; order Phormidesmidales; family Phormidesmidaceae; genus Phormidesmis. The sequence continues at coordinate 10,823 of JBCBFY010000075.1, read as the reverse complement.
TACTTTACCGACGTATTTTGGCCCGATTTTGACAGAGCGGCCTTTCACGAGGCGCTGCTGACTTTTCAGAGTCGCGATCGCCGCTTTGGTAATGCTAAGGATAGCGTGCTTGCGGATGCTGAGCAGACAGCAGAAACAACCAAGCAACCTGCGCTGACTGCATAAGAACTAGGTGTAGTTTTTAATGAACAGTAAGCCCACCCCTTCAAGACTATAGCGACTAAGGCGGATGCAGGCCCGTTTCCAGCCAAAACCGTCTTGTCGCCCTAATAGAATCCGCTTCTGCATAGCGAGTGTCATTCAAATCAAGGCGAACGCAGGTCGCACGACCGGTAGGTGTAATCCCTTCTATCAAGATGCCCTCGTCTATCCAGACAAAATGCTCGCTCCATTTCTGTAGACGAGGGTTGAATATTGGAACTATTGTTTGTGAGCTTGGATCAATGCCTGCAACAAAGTTGTAGCGTCGTTCGTTGCAGCGACGACAAGCCAACGCAAGATTATCGAGTTCGTCGGACCCACCTAAAGATTTCGGTCTGATGTGGTCAACCGTAAATCGGCTTGCACTCAAACGTTCCGAAGAATGGCAATACTCACACAAATATTTCGCCCGTTCTCGAACTGCGAGCCTCGTTTCAGTGCTAATCGGCATGTTGAGCGGCTAGCATTGCATTCATGTGAGTAAAAATACGATCTAGTTCTGATATAGCGTTCAGTTCTGCTATTTCCTCTGCGGTGAGCTGGTCTGCTTTTTTCCTCTCTAGCAGGCTTTCCATTTTAGATTGAAGTGTTTCGCTGAACTTAAATAGATGTTGCCCTCCAACGGGTTTGAGGCGAATTTCGTGTATTAGCGAGGATGGCTGCTGAAGGGTTGTAACCATTAGTTCCTGAAGGCCTTCTTTAAAGTATGCTGCGAACGCGGTTTATTGTGGTTAGTCTAATTCTAGTACTTTTTCTTTCTCGTTCTTTTTGTACGCATAATTGAGGTGCATTACTAGCTATAGCTCGCTTCTGACGTGCCGGGGTTGATGGCGCTGTAGATGGCGGAGTAGTCTTCGTTGGCTAGGCCTTGAGCGATCGCACGCTTTGTCACTTCGCTGACGCCTGCTGCGACTGTGGCATCGATGCCTCTGGCTTGGGCGGCCTGCACGAATAGGGCCATGTCTTTGAGCAGGTGCTTGGTGGGGAAATTTGGGTTTGAGAAATTGCGATCGCACATCCTAGTGAGCTTTTTGTCGAAGGTGGGCGCATACAGAGCGCTCTCGCGAACAATCGACATAAATTTCTCTAGGTCGAGGCCTTCTTGCTGAGCTAACCCTAGGCTCATAGAAAATGCTGCCGTCAGCGTGCCAATCAGCTGATTCATCGCTAGCTTGGTCGCTGCGGCTGTACCAACTTCGCCCATCAGCACTGGCTCAGGCCCGAATACTTTTAGCACCGGTAGCCACTGCTCGAACTGCGCTGGCGTTGCGCCCACCATCAAAATTAAGGTGCCTGACTTTACCTGGGGAATGCTCCCGAGCACTGGCGCTTCGAGGTAGTCGCCACCGGCGGCCTGTACCTGCTGCTGAATGTCGCGGCTCTCGTCGGGGGCGATAGTGCCCATTTGCAAAATGGTTTTGCCTTTGAGGGTGGCTGGGTTGCTGAGAATGGCTGAGCGAATGGCAGCGGCATCGCTGAGCATGGTGAGGGTGATGTCTGTGTGGGCGATCGCGTTCTCTGGTGTGTCAGCGGCTTGGATGCCCGCTGCTTGTAGCGGTTCGAGCTTTTGCGCTGAACGATTCCACGCGGTGACGTCGAAGCCTGCAGCCTTTAGCTGATGGGCCATCGGCGCGCCCATGAGCCCAGTTCCCAAGAGTCCAATCCGCATGTTGTTTGCCACTGTTAGGGTCCTTATTGGTTCGTACTATCTCCCTTCATCATAGAGGTCGTCATAGAGGCGCTTGGGGGCGAATCATTAAGAGCCACTGAAGAAGTGGGGTGCTTATTCGAACATCTTTTACCCTGGTAAATAACCTCCATATATTCTTGTGGCTGAGCTTTTGGTAGGTCAGCCGCTTTCTTTGCAGCAAAGACCTATGGCCAAGAAAAAGTCCAATGCCTCGAATACTGTTGCTACTGCTGTCGCCGAGACAAACGGAGCTGTGCCCGCGACTGACGGCAAGAAGATAGACTCGAAAAAAGAAGCCCAGAAGAAAGAAGCTCAGAAAAAGGACTCTCAGAAGAAAGACTCTCAGAAGAAAGAGGCCTCAAAAAAAGAGTCTCACAAAAAGAAAGGTGGCAAGGCTAAGAAGCTAGATAAGAAGGTTTACGAAAAAGAGCTGAGAAGGCTGCAAATAGAACTAGTAAAGCTGCAGTACTGGGTGAAAGAAAAGGGCCTGAAAGTTGTTGTTCTTTTTGAAGGGCGGGATGCCGCTGGCAAAGGGGGTGCCATCAAGCGCATTTCAGAATGCCTCAATCCTAGAATTTGCCGCGTGGTTGCCCTTGGCACACCCACAGAGAAGGAGAAAAGTCAGTGGTACTTTCAGCGCTACGTGGCACAGCTTCCTTCGGCTGGCGAAATCACCTTGTTCGACCGTAGCTGGTACAACCGGGCCGGGGTAGAGCGGGTCATGGGCTTTTGTACCCATCAAGAATATGTTGATTTTTTGCGCTCTTGCCCTGAGTTTGAGCATATGCTGCAGCGAGCTGGAATTATCTTGGTCAAGTATTGGTTCTCGGTGAGCGATGAAGAACAAGAGAAACGCTTTCAAGACCGGCTCAATGACCCTACTAAGCGCTGGAAGCTGAGCCCCATGGACCTGGAGGCCCGGGCGCGCTGGGTAGAATATTCCAAGGCAAAAGATGACATGTTTGCCGCGACTGATACGACGCGATCGCCCTGGCATGTGGTCGCCGCTGATGACAAACGGCGGGCACGGCTCAGCTGCATTCGCCATTTACTCAGCCAAATCGAGTACGAAGATTTGACCCCATCGCCGCTAAAGCTGCCAAAGCGCCAAAAGAATATGGACTATGAGCGGCCACCGATGGAAACTCAGAATTTCATTCCTGACGATTTTTAGGGGTAGATATTTCCCATGGCCCAACAGTACCCCCAGATTACCGATCCGCTACAGGCGTTTATTGCTCGGCAAAAAGTCTTTTTTGTGGGGACGGCGGCTGAGCGGGGGCGGGTGAATGTGTCACCCAAGGGCATGGACTCACTGAGAGTGCTTAGCCCCAATCGGGTAGTGTGGTTAAGCGTGACGGGAAGCGGCAACGAGACCGCTGCTCATATTGCACAGACAGACCGCATGACCCTGATGTTCTGCGCGTTTGAAAGTGCGCCGATGATTTTACGGCTGTATGGTAGTGCTCGCGCCGTTTATCCGCGCGATGCAGACTGGCAGGACCTGATAGACGACTTTCCTGATTTGCCAGGCACCCGGCAGCTGTTCGACTTGGACGTAGAGTTGGTGCAGACCTCTTGTGGCATGGGCGTACCCCTGTACGACTATCAGGGCGATCGCAGCAGCTTGAACAAATGGGCAGAGAAAAAAGGGCCAGCAGGCATTGAAGCCTACCAGCGGCAGAAAAATCAGGTCAGCATTGACGGCCTGCCGACCTATCTATTTTCTGAGTAATGCGCACTATTCTTTCGCTTGCGCTAGGTCAGCGTTTGCAGGTCGGCATATTGCCCTGTGAGCTTGCCTAGCTTTTGCACCAGCAGACTGAGGAAGAGGCCCACATCGGTCACTACGCCGGTCGATTCGACAGAGCCGCGATCGCTCAGCTTGGTCACCACTGCAGGGTTGATATCTACGCACACCATCTTCACCCCGGCGGGCGTCATGTTGCCGACGCCGATAGAGTGCAGCATGGTCGAGAGCATTAGGATTAAATCGGCGCCTTCGATGAGCCGGGCGTATTCTGCCTGAGCTTCGATCAGGTTCATGTGGGTGTCGGGCAGGGGGCCATCATCGCGGATGGATCCTGCGAGCGAAAAAGGCACGTTGTTTTTGACGCATTCGTACATGACGCCGCTGGTGAGCACGCCAGCTTCTACGGTGTTGGCAATGCTGCCATAGCGCCGGATGGTGTTGATCGCTTTGAGGTGGTGGCGATGGCCGCCGTGGACAGAAACTCCACGCTTCATGTCCATGCCGAGAGAGGTGCCCATCATGGCCTGCTCAATATCGTGAACGGCGATCGCATTGCCGCCCAGCAGCGCGTGTACATACCCTCCCCGGATGAGCTTCTTCAGGTGCTCGCTGCCGCCAGTGTGGATGACCACCGGGCCTGCCGTGACCACAACTTTGCCGCCGCGATCGCGAATCTGCCTCAGATCCCAGGCAATTTGCTCCACGACTAGCTCCACCCGCCGCTCACTCGATACCCCAGCACCCATAAAGCTAAATTCTTCTGTGGATTTCTTTTTGAGCGAGGGCACATCTCTGAGGGTGTGAATGCCTTTACTACCGACAACAACTTCTTCGCCGATTTCCAAATCTCTTAAGAGTTTGCAGCGGGCGACAGCGCCATCTTTGTTGTGGGTAATGGCGATCGCACCATCCATCCGCTGACCCTGCACCCGAAACCAATGGTCGCCAATCAGCACTTCTGTCGGGTAAATCGTCGTGACGTAGAAGTCATCTGGGGCGACCCCTGCCTGTACTACGGGCTCTAAGGTGGCTGGTTCAGACTCACGGGGCAGGCTAACGGCACCTAGATCAACGAGCTGACCCATGATGTCATCCATCACAGAGCTATCTGGCGCAGAGACTTTGACATCGGCCACCGAGCTATCTTTGCGCTGCTTGCCTAGGTCAAAGTTCAATACCTGGAAGCTGCCCCCGCCGCTCACGATGGTATCTAGGGTGCGGTTTACCAGGCCCGAATCTAGTAGATGACCCTCTAGGTGAATGATCCGGCTCTGGACTGTGGAGACCTGCGGCGAATCTTGTCGCGGTTCGGTTGTTTTGAGGGTGAGGCATTTGGCTGCGCCCCCGGCCTTGAGAAATTCGGTGAGCGGGGTTTCTACAACGGTAAAGTTGCGATCGCTCAGCTGTTGCTTCAGGTGATCGCTGGCTTTATTCATCACCACCGTCTGGCCTACATTCACCGTATTGCAGGCGAAGTTAATGGCGTCTACCTCATCAATAGCGATTCTTTTGTCGGCAGGGACCCGCAGTTCGATCAGCCGGTTGGAATAGGTGTCGAAGGCGGCAGGGTAGTACATCAGGTAGCCGCCCACCAGCGGACAAAAACAAGTATCTAGGTGGTAAAACCGGCTATCGACCAGCCTCAGCGACAAAACCTCTACATCTAGCCACTCGGCGATGTAGGGATGGGCATCTAGCTCGGAGCGAAAGCCGTAGCCAGCCCACAGCCAGCCCCCTGCCCGGTCGAGCAAGGCGTCACCTGCCCCCTCAAAAGGTAAGCTTTCTGGCAGCGTAAAAACGGTGAAGCCATTGTCTTCAAACCACTTTTGAAAATGGGGTTCTTCGCCCTGACGTTCCGCATGAAAAAAACGACTGAGCACAACGCGATCGCCCAGCACCAACCCCGCATTGGCCGTGAAGACCATATCGGGCCAGCCCTTCTGGGGGTCAATCAGTTCTACCGTGGCGTGGTCTTTTAAGACTTTGTGGAGCTGAGTCCACTGCGTTTCAGCGCGATCACGAGACGAGCGATGAATGTTTCCCTCCATCCATGGATTAATCACATAGTCCACATCGTAGTGATGAGGGGGACACATCAAAATCTTTTCGGCACTATCCATATTGGGCGCATCCTTTATTAGAGCCTATCAATGATAAAAACTAGACAGCCTCGATAGTATGAATATTACCAGGCGCGCCCCTTCGATTCGAATATCTTTGATGTTATGGAATCATAACTATAGAGTGATTTTGGGCCAAAACTGTGTTGTACAATACTGTTGCGACTAGCAGATAATACCTAGACAACAGCCTAATTTATTACCCGTTGTCCTTTGCCGTGGGTATTTGTGGGGAGAGTCATTTCGCTGAATCTCTGGCTGAATCAAAGCAGACTTTAATAAGTCAATAAATAAGTCAATGTTGATAGTTCATTAATAGTCCACTGGTATTAATTCCTTTCGAAAAATTTCCAAAAATCAACTCTCAGCGTTTTAGTTTTACGAGTTAGAAGGTCCCCCTTCGTTGAGTGGTTAAAGCGTGCTTAAGATGCACACAAACCAGCATACAAACCGTATGTGACTTGGCGTTTGCTTGCGTGTCATCTCTGAGAGTAAACGGTTAATAATTTATTAAGGCTCAGTGTGTTGCACTACATGTAACTATTTTAATGAGCGGAACATCAAATGTAGGGTGTTAACCCCGATTCTCTCCTTGTTGTTTGTCGATAGTCTTAATTTAGATAGGGTTTTCGTACTACTTCTAGTGGTGATTGCAAGAATTCAATGAATTCAACCGCTTGAGAAATCAACAGGTGTAGGCTTTCGTTTTACTGCCAGAGTGTGATCAATCTGTCTTCAGAGAAGTTGCCTCAAGCCGTGTGTCTAAAGATAGCTATTTTGTAAAGTCAAAATAAATATTTAAGGGCAGAAATTGCGGCTTCTACGATTATTTTTGGTGCAATCTTGCGCAGCGCTTTCGTACTTCTGTTATCCGTTGCAGTTCATTGTTTAGAGGGGTATTTATTATGCTTCAAACACGCATAAAGTATTCTATTCAGGTGGTAAAAGATGAGGCTCAGGCCCTTGTTTCAAGAGGGTCTATCGCCAGAAATGCTCAGCTCTATTCTCTGTCGAGACACTTTGGAGATGACGACTGGGCGTCTATCGAATCTGTCCTAGAAGCAAACGAGTACTTACTGAGAGATTCTATCTGCGACCTAATTGGCAAAGAATCTTGGTTGAATGACTAATGGGGGAATGCGGGCAGATCAGCTTGTTTGTACCCCGCTTTTGCTTCCTGCTGCAGGGCTATGCTGTTGCCAGCTGAAGGACTGGGCTACCGATGAGGAGAGCCGCCTGGTCACAGCTGGCGATATTGTTTTTTGGGGCCTGTTTCCCTGAACCTGTTTGCTTTGGCCCGCTTATTTGTCTTGTCTATTAGGAGAGTGCTCCCTTTAGGAGCGCTGTAGAAATTTGTACGGCACAGATGTGGAGATATCTGTCGCGGTGGTTAGAAAGAACGGTTTTTCTGTAGAGATGATTTTGCCTGGAAATGGCTTCAAAATCACACTATTTTCAATCACTAACCCTAGCTAGGGGTTTGCTGTCGTTTGCAATACCAACTTGGTAGGTGATTTCGTATGGATTCTCAATTTTCTTGGAAGCCTGTCTGAGTTCTAGCCCAATAACCCGGCCATCTTCATCGTAGTCAAGCACTAATCCGGGGGCAATTTGGGTTGTTTCTTCAATCAGGACTTGCTTAAAGGCGAACTGTAAAATGTCTAAGTCTGGATCGTAGGTGACTTTCATGTTTTATGGGGGTTTGTGTCAGTCTACGCTCAATTATAGAGAATAAAAGGGATTAAATCGTGTGTTGCTCAGTATATATTCGATGAGAATAGATTTATAGTTTACGAACGCTACACCGAGACGGTATCTGCTGGGTCACATTTTGTGCTGGCTGTGGTGGTGATGAAGCAGGTTCGCTGTAGTCAAATCGTTAGCGTTGATACAGCGAACGGACACGGAGTGATGCGCCAGAGTCAGATGTCTACAGTCAAACATCTATCTGATTGCGTTTGCTGACGACATTTCTGCTCAAATTTGAGCGGTGGCTCTTACACTTAGTAGCGTATATCTCTTGAGTGTGATTGCTCCCTTTCGCTCTCTGCCGCTAGGTCCCTCTACGTCTAGGCTTTCTATGTCACAGTTTGAGCAGGTGCCGTCGAGATTGTCGCTTGAGCGCTCGACCCTTCGCCCGATAGGCGTTTATCTTTTGTCTGGCCTGGCGACGGTTGCGCAGCGACTGCTGGCTGTTGACGCGGTTCGCGGGTATCTGGTCGAAATTTCTCCCGATACCGACAATACGACGATTCTCAATCCTCACTGTGTGGCTGACTGGACTGGGGCCGTTGGGCTGGCCGTTTGGCAAGAGAAGCTTTGGTTCGCCAAAGATCAAACCGTGTACACCTCGGATTTTGAAACGTTTGTGCCGGCAGTGTTTGCCCAGCTTCCTTACGATGTAAACGGGATAGCCGTATGGGAAGACAGGCTGTACGTCACGTGCCAAAAATCTGGCTACATTCACGTCTTCGACCGTGAGTGCGGGGCGATGGTAAACAAATTTCCTCAGCCGGGGGTGGGCGCTGAAAATATTACGGCAACGGCAGATTCGCTTTGGTTGTGCGATCGCACAGAACAAACCGTCTACCAGTTAGACCGTACGTCGGGCAAGCTTTTACTCAGCGCGCTAACGCCCTTCCCCTCCCCCACCGGCATCACCTTTTATCAGCCTGCAAGCGATCCAGCCCTTCCCCTCTGCTATGTATCTTATGCCTACGAAGAACCCTACATTCGTGACGATCCGAATGCCGACTCTCCGCATCAGCTGACGTTTCGCGATCGCACCTTCATTCACCCGCTCCACATTCACCAATCAGCAGCTCAGCCCTACACCCTCTCAAACGGCTACCTGGTCGAAATTTCTTATGTGGAGGAGCTATTGCCCCTAGACCCGATTCCGCTGAACAACGTGGAGTGGCGAATCGCCCTACCCGCAGACACCCTCAGACAAAAAGTACGCCATGTAGAGCCCGTTGGCCACCCTTTCACCCTAGAAGAACAAAATGGCCAAAAGGTCGCCGTCTTTCGATTCGACGCCCTCTCTCCCAACCAAGGCGGACTCATCGGTTGGAAAGCCACCGTCGAAATGTACAGTCTCAAATATTTTTTAACCCCTGCAGATGTCGAAGATGCGCCGCCACTCTCTGAAGCGTTGCAGCAGCAGTATCTGGTGGATGACGACGATTTGGCGATGGATTCGGCGTTTATTCAGCAGGCGGCTCAAGCGGCGGCGGGCACAGAGACCAACGTGCTCAGAAAAATGCTAAAAATTCGCAACTATGTGTACGACCACATGTCTTACGGCATTCAGCCCAAGATAGACACTCCCGACGTCGCTCTCGCTAGAGGTGTGGGCTCCTGCGGCGAATATGTGGGCATCTTGCTCGCCCTCGCCCGGCTCAACGGCATTGCCTGCCGCACCATTGGCCGCTACAAGTGCCCCGCCACTCCCGCCCTCAAAAATCTCCCCCTAGAGCCAGACTTTAACCACGTCTGGATAGAATTTTATGTGCCTGGGGTGGGCTGGCTGCCTATGGAGTCTAATGTGGATGATGTGGTTGATCGGGGTCCTTATCCGACGCGATTTTTTATGGGGCTCTCTTGGTACCATACCGAACTTGGCAAGGGCATTCCTTTCGGAAAAATGAATGCCGACAACAAACCTGAAGATCTCTCGATTGGAGATTTGGCGATCAACCACATACGGTTCACGATTTTAGAAGAGCTAGTACCTTAGCTTTTCTGTTCTTTTGTTGTTGTTTATTAGTTACGCTTAGGAATCTCATCCACAATGTCGCAACCATATTCTCTCATTATTCACGGCGGTGCAGGTGCCCTAGAAGATCTGAAGTATGAAGCCAGTGAGGCCGAATTCAAAGAGAGCATTTTGGAGATTTTGGTAGCTGGGCGCCAGCGGTTGGAGAAAGGGGCTTCGGCGCTAGATGTGGTTGAGTACTGCGTTAATTTGTTGGAAGATAGCCCTCTGTACAATGCGGGCAAGGGATCTGTGTTGAATGAGAATGGGCAGGTGGAGATGGACGCGGCGCTGATGAATGGCGTTGACCTGAGTGCGGGCGCGGTCACCTGTGTGAAAAATATTAAAAACCCCATCTCGCTGGCCCGACAGGTTTTAGAGCAAGGCGACCATGTGATGTTGGCAGGGGAAGGGGCGCTGGAGTTTGCCAAGTTTTGCCAGGCTGAGCTGCGGCCAGATGAATATTTTATTGTTCCTCACCGGATTCAGCAGCTGAAGGAAGCGAAAGCTGCGGGCCGCATGATGCTAGACCATGAGACGGCAGAAACGGCCCAGCGCCGGGCCGCAGAAAAGTTGGGAACGGTGGGTGCTGCCTGCCGCGATACCCAGGGTAACTTAGCTGCGGCTACGTCTACTGGGGGGCTGGTGAATAAGCGGTGGGGAAGGGTCGGCGATACGCCAGTGGTGGGTGCCGGTGTGTTTGCAGATAACGCGACCTGTGCGGTGTCGGCAACGGGCTACGGAGAACAGTTTTTGCGCACGGTGTTCTCAAAGACCGTTTCTGACTATGTTCAGTTCAAGGGTTTAGATGCTAAGGGTGCGGCGAAAGCAGGCATTCAGTATCTGGTGGATAAGGTGAATGGCGATGGCGGTGTGATCGTGATCGACAGGGCGGGGCTGTGCGGAGCGGCGCAGTCTACCTCAGGGCTGATTCACGGATGGATTGAGCAGGGCGGTGAGGCTCACTGTCAGCTGGGATAGATTAGCTGGGATAGATTTGTCGCTGTTTCTACAGTAATGAAGGGTCTGCTGTTAATGGGTTGTTGTGTAGCTGCAGATTTGGGATGGATAGCAGCTCTGAGAGGGTGTTGACATCGGATATGAGATTTTCTGAGAGGTCTAAGAAGCGCAGCTGTGTGAGTTCGTTTAGCGGGCTGACGTCGCTGACCTGATTGGAGTCTAGGTCTAGCCAGGTGAGCTGGGTGAGGGTCGATAGGGAAGCAAGGTTGTCGAGCTGATTATTGGCTAGGTTGAGCTGTCTGAGATTGGTCAGCGGCGTCAGCCCGCTAAACGAACTCACAC
>JBCBFY010000074.1:0-25407 GCA_038527325.1 Cyanobacteria bacterium J06614_10 | reverse complement strand
CGCTGGTTTGAATCTGGCATCGGGCTGGCTGGTGATATTTGACCAGCGACCGGGGCTGTTGCCTATCTCGGCGCGAACGACGACAGAACATGTAAAGACAATGAATAACCGAAAGATTGTATTGATTCGGGCATAGACAGTGGTCATTGTCGGGTCTCCTGAAGCTGTGATGATGCTGAGCTATCGCTCATAGACGCACACACAATCAATTGACTGGTGACATGATTGCGCTTTGACGGTAAACCCTTACTGTCAGAGCACAAAGAATGGGTTTCTCAATACAAACCTTTCATCGCATAGAGTGTTCTATTGATATAGCTCTACAGTTGATTGGTTTCTCTATGCGAACCTTTCATTGCATAGAGTGTTCTATTGTTATAACCTTGCGATCAATTGATTGCTCAATGCGAATCTTTCGTTTCATAGAGTGATTTGTTGTTGTGGCAGTGGGGGTTGTTTGTTTTGTTGTGCGATCGCTCGGTTCGCTATGCCTATTTACAAAGCCATGGAAAAGAATCATCCTGTTCTGCTCCGGAGTGTAAGCGGTACCAGTGTGTAACTTCTGCATAGGCTGCGCTGTGTTGCTCTCCGTAGTTCTGTAGAGCGTTGAAGCAGTAACCTCTCTATTTTTACGAGATTTCTCTGATAGTTGTCTGCTAGTTTGTTACTTGGGTCGGGCAGTCTTTATGTAGCAAAAGATGTAGCGAGAGCAAAGGCTTTCTTTTTGCTTGCGTATTGCGCAAGTGAGGCAGTCACTTTCACTAAGTTATAAACTTCACAACTAGAGTAGATTTGCTATGACAACTATCAACTTCTCACGCCGTGTTCCGGCCAAAACGCTCACTGCAGATATCACTTCTTACAATGGATTTGGTGCTGTTACGGGCTATGTGTCTGCGCGCCCGGAGGCTTCTCCAAAAAGTCTCAAATCTGCCTACGACAAAATGTTGGCAAATCAGAAAAAAGAAGACGAAGTCGCCGCTCAGATGAAGCAAGCTAGCGATGCTGCGCGTGTGGCTGAAGTCGAGTTTCACGATGCCGTCTTGGCGATGAAAGAATCTGTTCGCGGACAGTTTGGACCGAACAGTGATGAAGCGCAGGCTGTGGGCTATAAGCGAAAGTCTGAGTACAAGCGTCGTCGTCGCAGCGCATAGGCACCGCGCACATCTAGCCTGTATTGCTATATTATGAGGCCCGTGGTAGCTAGCTATCGCGGGCTTTGTTGTGATGCAGAGACTCACACTACAAGCCACTGGTCAAAAAATGTTCTGCCCAGGGTGCGCAGATAGATGCGAATCATTTTGTAAAATAAGCACGGACTTCTGCTACAAAGTCGATAGAGGCGGTGATCGCTTTCTCTGCCACTTCTTTATCAATGACTGCATCTGACTCATAGTCACTCATTTGACGCAAATCATAAGTGTCGCTCAGCCGCTTTGAAATATCAGTAGAGAAGTCACCTGTCTTAACGAAGTGCTGACCGAACTGTTGAATCATTCCTTTATGAGTTCGGCTTGCTATTTTTTTATTATCTAGTAAGGCTTGGGTCCCGTAATACATCGCATAATATGCACGAGAGACCGCTGCCCGATATCGGTCGTTCTCTAGTAAAAGTTGAGCATTGTCTAAATCTTGCTCTGCAAGCGCTAATAGCTTGGAGGAACTGTTCACAAGATTACGCCTTCTCGACGAACATTTCGCAGTAGCGGAGACTCATGGCTTAAGAATTTGTCTCGCGTCATCGGTATGACTGAGATTAGTTCACCGTGCTCTAGCAGTAATTCTAGCTTTGCATCGCTCATTTGCTGAATCTCATCGAAGGGCGATCGCATGTCCCTCAGCACGACTAATACATCCACGTCGGAGCCTTCCGTCTCCTCACAACGGGCAAATGAGCCATAGAGTACGAGTGTGAATAAGCGATCACCATATAGCGCTTCCAGCGCCTGCCTAAACTCACCTAAAACCTGCTTAATCTTCGTACTGATACCATCAACTTCCTGGATTTGTGGAAGCTGCCAGCTTTCTGGGCTTACCTGCTCAAATTCATTGGGAGTAGTCCTTGACAGCACCATGCCTTGAATAAACTAGAACGCCTGCTGCCTCTAGCGTAGCACTCTTATCGTTTTCATCGAAGCGTACATGCATTTGCCCTACATTCAAAGATGGGTAGACCTGAAGCTAGCTTATTTCTTGACGAGCACATACTCAAATGGTTTCATCAAAATGCCGAGGAGTTTGTCTGGCTGATTGATAAAGTACTCGGTGCGATCTATTGAGACTGTTTTCTGAACCAGAGTTAGAAACTTCCAGTTTGTTCCTGTGGTGACAGCGCCATAGATGGTTTCAACAGATTTTCCCGCCTGCTGATTGAACAATTGCGCGGCGACCATGGCGGCAATGCACTGACCTAAGCCACCGACGATGTTCTCTCGCTTCGCTTCTACGATGGTCATTACGGGTGCGGTGAGCAGTAGTTGCTCCGGTGATGCGCTAATAATGTAATCACAGAAGCCGTGAAGCCCTAGGGCTGTATCAACCGAAAATTCGTTGCCAGAAAAGAGCGCAATTTGATTGTTTAACTGGCGTCGGATTTCTGCTAGCAGGGGCGCGATAAGGAACTCTGACCGGGCTTTTTCGGTGGAGATAGCGGTCGCAAGCGGAATGTAGTCGGTAAGGATGAGCTTAAGGGTTTCGGAAGGAGAGACAGGCGCAACGGTGGCAAACAGATCTCTAGACTCATCTAGGGTGAGGCCAAAGCTGTCGCGCACTTTTGATAGGGTGAAATCGTTGTATGCCATGCTACTTCTTGGCGCTCATAACGTACTGACACATGTCTAGTGTAATGGATGTGCGATATACATTGGGTTAGCTTTGACCCGTTGAAGATCGTTTTGCAAATTGATTTGTGCTGAGTCTAAGAACGATTGGTCTAAACGATTGGTCTAAATGTGAGGCATTGGAACGGGAGCCTGGGCGGGTGAGTGGAGTTTGGGTCTTTTTGCCAGAAGTACGGTCTCAATGGCATAGATGAATATTCTCTTCGAACAAGGAGTACCTGTTCCTCTTTGGAAATATCTCTCTGGTCATGTTGTTGCGACTGCATATGAGAAGGGCTAGTCTACTACGGTGTTGACTGGAGCCGGGCGCGGCGTTCAGGATTAACGATCTGCCCCCAGTCGAGAGCAGCTTGATACTTTTTAATAGCTTGTTCTATTTCTCCACTTTGTGCTAGCGCATCCCCTTGGGCTATGAGTGTATCAGCAGCCGCCAGCGTTCTTTCTGCTGTCTGGCAGGCAGGTAGGTCGCTTAGCTTTTCAGGATTGGCAATTAAATAGTTGTTGAGATGGTTGCAGCCCAAGACCAACAAATCTCTAAAAGGGTAGAACTCCCAAACTCGGGCGGAATTATCTTCGCTAGCGGTGACGATGCGGCTGCCATCGGGGCTAAAGCTGGCATTCAATACTGTAGCTCTGTGACCAATTAACTCAGCGATTTGCTGTCCCGACGCGGCATCCCACATAATTTGCTGCCCTGATGCGGCATCCCAAACCTTTGCAGTGTGGTCATCACTGGCGGTAACAATGCGGCTACCATCTGGGCTAAAGCTGGCGCTTTGAACTAGGTTGCTATGCCGCATCTCTGCACCGATTTGCTGTCCTGATGTAGCATCCCAAACCCTTGCAGTGTGGTCATTACTAACCGTGACAATACGACTGCCATCCGGGCTGAAGCTGGCATGTTGAACCGAAGCCTCATGTTGCATCGCTACACCAATTTGCTGTCCTGATGCAGCATCCCAAACCTGCGCGGAGTGATTTTTACTAGCGGTAACGATGCGGCGACCATCTGGGCTAAATTTGGCATCTAGAACAAAGTCGCTATGCCGCATCTCTTCACCAATCTGTTGCCCTGACGCAGCATCCCAGACTCTCGCACTTTGGTCATCACTAGCAGTGACAATACGGGTGCTATCAGGGCTGAAGCTAGCGCTTCTAACCCAATCCCCGTGTTGCAGTGTCGCACCAACTTGCCGTCCAGAGGCAGCATCCCAAATCCGTGCAGAGTGATCTTCGCTGGCGGTGACAATAAGGGTCTTATCCGGGCTGAAGCTAGCATCTAAAACAGTGTCATTATGCCGCAGTGGCTCACTACTTATTTGCCTAGATGCAGCATCCCAAATTCGAGCGGTTTGGTCATTACTGGCGGTGACAATGCGATTGCCATCCGAGCTAAAGCTAGCATTCAATACTTTAGCTCTGTGACCAATTAACTCAGCGATTTGCTGTCCCGACGCGGCATCCCAAACCCGCACGGTATTGTCATTGCTGGCGGTAATAATGTGGCTGCTATCTGGGCTAAATTTGGCATCCAGAACCCAGTGGCTATGGCCATCTAGCGTCGCAACTAGCTGTCTTGACTTGGCATCCCAAACCCGCGCGGTGTGGTCATCACTGGCGGTGACAATGCGGGTGTTATCAGGGCTAAAGCTAGCGTTTCGAACCACATCACCATGCCGCAACGGTTCACCAACTTGCTCCCCTGATGTGGCATCCCAAAGTCGTGCGGTATTGTCATTGCTGGCAGTGACAATATGGCTACCATCCAGGTTAAAGCTTGCGTTTTTAACCGGGGCGTCATGGCGCATTGGTTCGCCAATTTGCTCCCCTGATGCAGCGTTCCAAAGTCGTGCGGTATTGTCATTGCTAGCTGTGACAATGCGGCTGCCATCATGGCTAAAGCTAGCGCTTAAGACCGAGTTACCATGCACCATTGATTTACCGACTTGCCTTCCCGATGCAGTATTCCAAATACGGGCAGTATCGTCATTGCCGACAGTAACAATACGGCTACCATCCGGACTGAAGCTAGCATTAAAAACCGGGTCGTCGTGCCGCATGGGTTTACCGATTTGCTCTCCTGATGCGGCGTCCCAAAGTCGTGCGGTCTGATCATAGCTTGTTGTAACGATGCGATCGCCATCAGGGCTAAAGAAAGCGTTTGTAATCGGGGCGCTGTGTTGCATCGGAACACCGATTTGCTCTCCCGAGGCAACATTCCAAATCCGTGCGGTGTGGTCTGCGCTGGCGGTGACCACGCGCGTGTCATCAGGGCTAAACCTAGCGCTTTGAACCGTGCTGCTATGTGCGTTAAACCGCTGAACCTCGGGAATATGCTGCTTCAAAAGCGTATCTAGCGCAAGCAACGGACTAAATGCAGGATAGGGACTGTCAGAGCCTTGTTTTGTAACTAATTCAACAAATAAGCTATTCAGAGCTTGGCCCGATTTCATGGCGACCAACAATGTTTCTGAATTTGGAAATTGCTCCCAACGCCTTAGGGCGAAGTTTCCATCTCGCTCTATTCGTGCACTCTGTCTTTCTATCTGCGTGCTTTGCTTTGCCCGCTCCAGTGCATTTTGAGCGTCTTCCCGTTCCCTTCGAGCCGAGGCGAGATTGCTCTCAGCCTCCGCCGTTCTCACATCAGCTGCTTGTTGAGCTTGTACCGCAACCTTGATAGTTGCCTGTGCCTGCCGAGCTTCTTCCTGAGCTTGCTGTCTTTCAGCATTCATATCATCGAGCTGTCTTTGTGCTGCCTGCACCTCTTCTTGTGCCGCCTGCTTAGAGTCTTTTGCCTGTTTGTTAGCATCTGTCAGCCTTTTCTGCGCCAAGCCTGACAGGTTTTCTGCTTCAATCCGCCGGTTTTCTGCTTCAATCCGCCGGCTTTCTGCATCCTTCATCTCTACTTCGATGTCAGCCTTTTCTGATCGTGCAGCATCAGCTAACTGATTCACGTGCCAGACGCGCTGTCCCCCCCATATACTGGCTACGGTGGCAAAAGCTGTAGCAAGTACTGCAACCACTAACGTCCGACGCCCAGTTCTTTTCGCCTTTTCCTCTAGGCGTTCAATTTCATCTTGTAGCTCAGCTCTAGCTAGAAGATCTCCTAGCTGCTCATTCGCTGCTGCCAGCTCAACCTCAGCCTGCTCTCTAGCCTTGCTTAGTATCCGATTTACCTCTGCCTCTGCGTCTAGCTGCGTCAGCGTATCTGCCTGTTCTCGCTCTTGGCTCGCCGACAAAAACAACCGATCTTGATCAGCTAGGCTCCGACTCTCGTTTGCCCAAACTAGCGCGTCTTTGAGCGCCTGCCCTCTTAGTAATCGCGATTCGTCCTGCCGCTCTGCTGCCAGCCACGCCGCCATCGTTGCCCCATAGGGCCGCAGCTTCAGTAGCGACTTATCAATCCACCCCTGGTCAAACACCTCCGCATAGATTGGGTTTGCCACTCGCAGATAATTCTGCTCTTCTCGTATCAAGCCAGACAGTCGTAGCTCAATCTGTTCATCACTCCCATCTGCAGACACCCTACCTATTTGCAATATCTGCTGGTACAGACCCAATAGCCGTCCAGAGCGCGTTTCATTTAAGAGTAGTCGGTTGCTGATCGTTTTTAAGTGCACAGATACATCTTGTGCCTCCCAGTCTTCCGTTATTCGAAGCCGCACAAGCTGTTCTACTAGTGCGGCCTCACTCCCCTCTGAGATATTAAAACTCGATTCCGAAATTAGCCGACAGAGCCGCTGCGTCAAAAACGGCTGCCCGTTTGTCCATTTCAGTACCTCTTTTAACACTGCTGTTGGATTTGCCGATTTTTCTAAGAGACCTGGTATTAGCGGCTCTATCTCATTCTCCTGAAATCCCTTCAAGTCAATAAAATGTCCGCCAGCATTAAAAGACGTCCTTTGTTTATCTCGAATCAAATCCTCTGGGGTAGCCACGCCTAGTAGTACAAAACTCAGTCGTCGATAGACTTCATTCTCTGAGCGCTCCTGATAAAGCGAGCGAATCAACGCAAAAAAGTCATCGTTAAATTCAAACTGAAATAGACTGTCAATTTCATCAATGAAAACAACAATCGGCTGCACGGTAGAAGGCAGCAATACATCTTCAACAAATTCTCCGAATCGCTGAATTGGCGATAGCCCCTCCCGTTCCCGCCACCATGGCAATACCTTTATCTCTAGACCTAAACTTCGTTTTAGCCGCCGAATGATGCCCAAATACCACTGCTCAGAGGTCATCCCAGCTTCTACAATGCTAGAGACCTCAACCACGCCACAGGCTAACCCTTCATTTAAGAGTCGCTGCATCACCTGTACTCGCAGACTAGACTTACCCATCTGCCGCGAGTTGAATACATAACAATATTCTCCCGTCTTCAGCGCCTCATAAAGCTCACGGTCTGCCTGCCTCGTCACATAGGTGGGTGCATCTTTCCTCAGCGCGCCACCCGTGATGTATTGATATGTTGGAACTGTACTCATTCCCTACCCTTCCAGATGATCCTGAAAATACTCTCGATACACCTCGCATCTTGGCGACGCTTCATTACCACTTAGCCGCACCAATCCCATACTTTCCAACTTGAAAGAGGCTTCTGCGTCAATGTCAATGGCCCGGTTTTTGCTGACCACCTGTCGAAACGCCCCTGCTAGCGTTGGATAGTCTCTTAGCACATACAGATGCCTGCGCAAGTGGTCACTGTATATTCCTGACTCTGTCGCCGCTGTCGTCGCCAGTTCGTTTAGCGTGATATCTTCTCGTCGCAAATGATACAGTGCCTTCCGAATCAAATACGGGTGCCCTCCTACCAACGCCATCAATGCCTCTGCCTGACTTGCCTCTGCACTTAAGCCATAGCGTCGCGCCAAGTCTTGCACCTGCTGCACATCAAACTCTCTTAGCTCCACATTCTTGCCAACATTAAAGGGGGACTGATTAATATTTAGCGGCACATACGCCTCAGTAGAATGCACTATCACTAGCCGCACATTTGCCCACAGCTCACTGCCAAAGTCGCCATAGCGCGCCGCCTCATACCAAGAGCGCACCAGCGCAAAAAAGTCGTCCGCCACCTCCGGATGAGGAAACACCATATCTACCTCATCCATCGCCAGCACCAGCGGCGTCTCCAAGTCCTCTAGCAAGCAATCTTCAAAATACGCACTACATCTATCTTTACTGCCAAAATCCCCCACCCAATAGTCTTCCAGTTCTTTTAGCTTTTTCAGCCGTCTACCCACTACTGAGCAAAACCACTTCAGTAACAAATCTAAATCCTTAAATAGCCGACTATCTGCCCTCTGAAAGCTAATCGGTACTGTTTGATAGCCTTGTTCTTTCCCGTAGTTTAAAATTCGGGCCATCAAAGATGTCTTGCCCATTTGTCTTGGGGCTTTTATGCGAATGAGTGCTCCTGGTTGCTTAATTTCTGTAAAGCAATCTTGCTCAATCGGAGGTCGTTCTATGTACAGTCCAGACTTTAGCTGTACTGCCCCACCGGGTTCTCGATGTATCTCTGGCTCTGCGATCGGCAAAGGTGGCTGGTCAACACTCTCTACGACAGGGTATGTTGGCTCGGATGTCGGCTCTGCAAAGGAAATGTCTCGCTTGGGTGCTTTTTGCCCATCCTCTTTATCAATGTTTTGAGTGCTTTTTTCATCCATTAGAGACAGTAGCTCTTGGATTAAGTGCGGTGTGTCACTGTTAGAACGCCATTCACGCTGCTGAATTTGCTGCAGGTATCCACGCAGGTCATAGTTGAGTGGGTCATCCATCGGAAATTTCACCCGAATGGGCAAAATTACCGGATTCTCTGCTTCCTGCTGGGCACGTCTGTGGTTTCTAAGTGCCTTAGCTTGTTTTACCTCTTCAGTGACCATTTCACTGGTCGTAGAGAGCGATGAGAGCAAAAGTAAAAAATAGTCACATTGGCGAAGTTCCGTATGGATTCTTTCTCGCCACTGTTCGCCCAACTTGATGCTCTTCGCGGCCATAAACGGTCGGTGACCCGCTGCCGAAAAAGCATCGTAAAATTCTTGGGCAAGCTCCCTGTCTGGTGACGCTTCCCGGTAGCTGATAAATACTCGCCTAGCTGAAGTGCCATTCTGTGGTGTCTCAGAGGGCCTTCCCGGTACCCGCTCATCAATCACTTTGCCAGAGCGCGTCCGCAACACTGGCGTTGCCACTTCTTCGATGCCCTCTAGGTCGATGGCCGTGCGTCCCATCTGGTAGGCCGCTTCATACGAAGCACCGCTGCCTAGTGACGTGTAAAATCCTCTGGAAAAGCATACAGCTGCTGGGTCACCAATCGGCTGATTCATGCCGACAACGGTGGAGATAAACTGGCAAATTGCCTTTGCTTGAGTATCAGAATAGCAAGCATTGAGCAGTACGCACTCTACGCTCGTCACCTGCTGAAATAACCTTGCCAGCGCTCGTGTCGGCACCGACTGGCTACGCCCCCGCCCATCTTCCAAAATTAGGCCCTGCTTGCCGCCGCCATGGCCCAAAAAGTGCACAATGTGTGGTTGATGATTGACTAGAGTTTGCAGCAAGTCGTCAGTACGCACAGCCCACTCTGAGATCAGGGAGAAGTGATTGCGTTCCTTAGACAGCTGCAAACTGCGCTGAATCGCCCGTACCTCTTCATCTAGCCGCAGTCCTGATGTATTCTCAGGATTTGCTGCCAACACCAAAATTTTGCGGACCGGGAACGTAGCACTCATTGGACAGCACGCCTTGTACGCAACCAAGAATTACCCTCCTTGATATCAGAAAATCCGAAGAACTACCGATATCTACAAAGTTTCTACAGACTGCGTGCATTTTCGGCAAGCTTTTACCTGTGTCAATCGCTAGAATCTCGCTATACTGAGCACCTACTCATCAAATTTTCACATGTCACCTTTACTTGAGCGTATTACTGTCAATCCTAAGCAGTGCGGTGGGCGCCCCTGCATTCGAGGCATGAGAATCCGAGTATCTGATGTGCTAGACCTTTTTGCGGCAGGGTTGAGCGCTGAGGAAGTTTTAGAGGAGCTTCCTGACCTAGAACTAGACGATCTCAAAGCCTCAGCGAGATGGAGGCAGATTGCAAAAACGATTCGAAAACACCAGAAGGGCTAGTGACCACATCGGTGATTGTCTATGCATAGCCCGAAGGAAGATCTCTGTTAGAAGTAGTTGCGCGCAGCGAAAGGTAGGTTACCGGCGAGTAGCGTTAGCGACTGGACCCACCCCGACCTTCGCTGCGCTCCGGCCACCTCTCTAGAAGGGATCTACTTCAGTCTGGGTGATGTGTCGTGTCGAGTTCGCAAATAATAAAGTCGCCTATCTTCTGGGCATCCTTGGCTTATCGATGGTTGGATAGGTCAAGGGCATGGCTTTTATCGGCGGGCTTTTATTCATTGTCAGTATTTTTCTATTCTTTTTCCGGCGTTCTCAGCTAGCGCGGCTTGCTTGCATTCGCATGGCGCGGCCTTGCACTACTGAGCAGATTCGGCAAACGGCTGAGGGTGTCGCTGAGGAGATCGGTGGTGGCAGCTGGCAAGACTATGTGAAAGTGCAGGGAGAGATTCAGTGCGATCAACCTTTGCGATCGCAGCTCAAGAAAGTCGACTGCGTTTACTACACCAGCAAAGTCATCAGAAAATACGAAGAAACTTCCTACAAAAAAGACAATGGCGGCAATCGAGTCAAAGAAACTGAGCAAAAGTCTGAAACAATCTCCAATGACACCCAGTCCACACCCTTTTGGCTCGTCGATGCCACCGGCAAAATCAAAGTTCAGCCAGACGACGCGAACGATATAGAAACCATTGAAGTGCTCTCAGAATTTCAAAGAGAATCTTCATCGTCAGGCGGAAAAATCAGCTTTGGTAAATTCTCGATTAGCCTGCCTCGCCAGGCCTCTCACGGTCCCGGACGCACCATCGGCTACCAATACGAAGAATCCATCTTGCCGATTGGCCGAGATGCGCTAGTGATTGGCATGGCTACCGATGCCACTGCCCGGCTCACTCTCCGCAAACCAACAGAAGGGAAAAACAAATTTATCATTTCTCTTAAGGCAGAAGCTGAGCTTGCTAAAGCCGCCACGTCAAAAGCCAAGCAAGCTTTCTATGGCATGCTTGCAACATCTGGCGTTGGCACGGTTTTGATTGCCGTTAGTCTCTTTCAATAAATCTCTTTACTTCTAGCGTGTTTCTTCAGCTTGTCTGTTGCACAGTGGAAGTTCAAACTGTTAAGCATGGTTCCACCGCCGAAATAGATGGCACAGTCTCTGAAGAATTCGTGGTTAACGGCTTCTAAAATCTGAAGGATTTGGTTATGAATCGGATGTGTGAATGTCACAGGAGTGCAGCTCGCTAACTAGCCATGATTGATATTTGGTGGCTACATCGAGCAGTATTGCTTTTTCTCTCTCGCTCAAATCAGCGAGCACGCCTCTGTAGCGCCAGTTTCGCTCGTACAGCTGAAGCATTTCCTGATCGGAAAGGGTTGCTAGGGCGGGCGATTCTCCTTGCCAGCAAATTGACCTTAAAAACGGCTGATCTTCTCGTTGCGATCGCACCCAAATTACCTGTAAAGCGAACGTACATGCCGACATTCACACTATAGCGTAAAGCCTCACATCAGCTGATTCTAGGATGGCGACACGCTGCCGCGAGGGTTTGTGACTTGAGCAATCGATAAAAAAGCGCTGAGTAAGACGATCCAGTGATCGTCTTACTCAGCGCCTCTATGAGCTCCCGTGTACACACAAGTATGGAAAGTCCCTCAGCGTCTTGTCGCCCTCATCCCCTAACCCCTTGCTCCCGAAGGGAGAAGGGGGACCGGATTCAAAGTCCTTCTCCCCTCGGGAGAAGGATTCAGGATGAGGGCCTGCCAGGATGTTATTTAGTTGTCAGCAACACGACAAACAACAAAAAAGCAACAAAAAAGAGCGCTCAAAACTGAGCGCTCAATCGAACCATATTTTACTAATGCTGACCTACCAATGCTGATCTACCAATGCTGGCATACCAATACTGATACACCAACCTCATTGCCAATTGTCTTGTTAGCCAGCTGCAACAGCAGTCTTTTTAGCAGCACGCTTACGATCGCGCTTTTTCACCCCACCGGCTTTCTCATACTCCTGACTATCTCTCCCATAGTTCGACGCGACACCTAGCAGCATCCGCTCAGAGTACTCTGCCAGCTGCTTTTCCAGCTCAGCAACTCTATCAGTCATCGCATCCACATTAGAAAGCGCAGTATTGTACGCGCTAATTTCTGAACGTAGCTGATCAATCAGCTTCTGATAGCCCGGCGCAGTGAATCCCCCACCTACATTCAGCTTACTATCAATCGCCAGAATCCCATCCAGGCGTAGCTGAGCCCGCTCCAGCGTCCGAGAACTTCTCTTTCTTCTTGCCATAAGAATGACTCCATACCCTTTAATTTACAGTTTGTTGTGACGTTCTATAGAAGAATTAGAACACTCCTAGAATGTCTCTTTTAATACAAGCCTGCCTGCGTAGGATTCGCTAATTTAAGACGTCGTGATTCACAAAACTCCGTAGCGCTTGGGAGGCTGACACCGGCAATATAGACAAATAGCCCTGCCATAGGGACATAGAGATGTATCGGTAGTCGCTACTGTTAAACCGGCAAGCTTGCCCATGCGTTACTGTTCGGCGCGGGTGAATCGGCAAGCTTGCCTGTGCATGGGTGTTCAACACAGGTAAATCGGCACCGTTGCCTATGAATTGCTACTCAGCGTAGGTGAATCGGCACCCTTGCTTAAGCGGCTACGCAGCTAATCCTTTAAAGTTACCGAACCCAAACTACGATATCTCGAAGGCAACCTCTTGGTTCCCTACAGGCCTAATTCGTGATTTAGAAGTATTGTTGGGTCACAAAGTAGACGTCGTGCCTGATAAGGCTGTTCATTGTTTCATTAGAGAGCGAGTGCTGAAAGAGGCCGTCTCCCTGTGAAGGATTCCGAATTTACATCATCCACAACCGTTGCTCACACAAGAAATAGTGAATTCAGAATCGCCACTACGTACTCAGCCCGTTCAGGAAATCAGTCAGGTCACCCAGAGTTGAAAAATCTAATAGCGCCTCGCCAAGCTGGTCTAGCTGTGCGAAAGATAGCTGCTTAACTTGGTTCTCCGTATCCGGCGAAAGCTGGCCAACCTTGCGGCACAGCTGACGAACGATGAGCGATCGCTCCTGCTCCAACCCCTGCTCCAACCCCTGCTCCAACCCCTGTCGCTTTATCAGTTGATAAGTTACCGACTCCTCTAAAATATCCATCCGCAGAACCCGTTGAATAATTGCCTCTTCTAATACTAACCCCGACAAGATAAAGGTGGATGCCATCAGTTCAGACTGATTATCAGCATCTGCGATCGCTCTGATCTGATTAGCAATCTGCTGAAGCGCCAGCTCACGATTCTCCACCCGACTGAGAATCGCCAAAGGCAACAGCCCAGGCGAACCTAAAAACACATCCAGCGGCTGCTCCCACAGCCTAATCACCTCAAAAGTGTGAACCGTGTTGGGTCCTTCAAATTGAGTTTGAAATACACGTTCAGACTGAGACTGTCGCAGATAGATCACGACTTGTCGAATACTTTTCTCCGGAGAACGCCGGTAACATCGAACCCAGTAATCCAACATTCGGAAAGGAATATCTGGCTTAGGTTGAGTCTGAAACTCAATGTGCAAGAGCGTATCTTCTGACTGAAGCAAGATGAGCGCATCCGCTCGAATCGGTTCTAACGACAGCTCAGACGGGCTCAGCGCAGAGAGTGAAACGTCTTTGTTTAGCAGCCAACTTGCAAAGTCAGCAGAGAACGTTTCAGCGAGGAACTTACAGATAGAATCAAACATGCCAGCATCTTATCAGACACCCGTCTTTCACAATTTCGCCTGCGCTGCACAAAAAAATCTAGACGCACAGCAGGCGTATTACCAGGCTTGTTAACCATTTAGCCTACATAATCTTTAAGTGCCGTTAATTTCGTTTTAAGCTGGCACCCTTTTACTCTGTAGTAATTATCTGCATCTTATGAAGCTTTTTGTTTGATCACTTGAGTCAATGAGTTGTTTAAGCAAATAAGCCGAGCCGCCCCACTCTTGTTCTTAAACGCTTAAGTCATGCAAATAAAAACGTGCGCCCTCACTCCCATTGCGATCGCAGCCACCCTATACCTCGCAACTGCGCCCGCCAAAGCCGCCACCTTCCGAGTAAACCCCTACCTCCAGCAGCCCACCGCTGAAGGCATGGCCATCACCTGGTTCACCGAAGAAAACCAAGCAGGCACGCTCACCGTCACCGGCCCAAACCTCGCAAACCCACTCACCTTCGAGAGCACACCCGAATTTCAGCCGCTGCTCAGCTACACCACCGCCGAAAAAAATCAAGAAATAGAAGGACTCGAGCCCGGCTCCTGGCTGCTAAGCGATCGCAACTACAAGCACGCCATCTCCATCAACGGACTCTCCGCCAACGAAACCTACAGCTACAGCGTCACAGTCGGCAACAACAGTTTTGAATCCACCTTCAAAACCGCACCCACCTCAGACAGCTGGGACAACATTCGCTTCATTGCCCTCTCCGACAGCGAAACCCAGCCCGCCGGACGCATCCAAGGACGCGACTGGCAAGCAGGCCCCCTAGCCCCCGGTTCAGCCACTCGCCCCAACATCGAAGATAGCCTCTGGGCAGAAACCTTCGGCGTTAGCGGCGAGCGCCTCCGCTACGCCCTCACAGAAACCGAAGGCTACGCAACTAACCTAGAAATCGTCAACAGCCGCAACCCAAACTTTCTCCTCATGCCCGGCGACCTCGTTCAAGGCGGCGGTTACCAGCCAGGCTGGGATGAATTCTTCCGCCACAACGCAGGCGAATTCGACAGCGGCCTATCCGAATATCCGCTAGTCGCCGCCCTCGGAAACTGGGAGAACTTCGGCGCCCTCAATGGCGGCTACGGCACCGACGAAGACGGTCGCTTCGGCCCCAAATTTGGCCGCGACAAATTTCACACATACATCGACGGCCCCGAAAACGGCACCCCCGAACACCAAGACAACTATGGCCGCACCGACTACGGCCCCATCACCATCCTCACCCTCGATAGCTCAAACGGCGAGCCAGACGACACCCGCGACAACTACGGCGGTGAAGGCCAACCCCCCAAAATCTCCGGCCAAGACTTCACCGGCCCCGGCACCGACACCCAGCAAAACTACACCCGCCAAGACTACGAAGCCGCAGGCGGCACCGACCTAGCCGACTTCAACCCCGGCAGCCCCCAGTGGAACTGGGCCATAGAACAGCTCAAAGACGCCCGCCAACAGGGGCAGCTCGTCTTTGTTCAATTTCATCACGCACCCTACTCAAGCGGCACCCACGGCTTCCCCATGAACCACGAGCGCTCCAGTGGTCAGGGCGGCACACCCATGCGCCAATATCACCCACTCTTCGAAGAGTACGGCGTCGTCGCCGTCTTCTCCGGCCACAGTGAAATGTTCGAGCGCAGCTTCGTTGATGAAGACAACGACGGTATCGGCGTGCAGTATTACGACGTTGGCATCTCAGGCGATGGCCTACGGGGCGAAATTCAAGACGAAGATGGCAATCTCCTAAGCTACAACCCATTCAGCCAGTGGACTGCCGACCAAAACGAGCCCGAGCTGTGGCAAGAAGTCGACGGCGTCTTGCAGCTGGTAGAAGGCGGCAAACACTACGGCCATCTTGAAGTAAACGTAGAAAACCTCCCCGAAGAAGGCCTCTCTCGCATAGCCTTCACCCCCGTCTACAACTTTCCACTACTCGATAGTGACTACAGCCTGCTAGGCACAGAGCGCCGCGTTTACGGCGATGAGCTCACCCTCCTCGTCGGCCCCGATGGACGCATCGTCGCCGTCCCCGAACCCGGCTCAGTAGCCGCGCTCCTGCTCATCGGCCTCTCTGCGTTTGGACTGCAGCGATCGCCCAACAGCAACAAAAGCAAAGCTTAAGGCACTTTCTCAACCGTTCAGACCTTACCACCCCTTAATCCCAGCACTACCAGTACCGGGATTAAGGGGTCCTAGAATGGCTACTGATAAACAACAAAAGAGTAATCGCTATCCTTCGTCCGCAGTGCGAAACGCTAGCCATCGCGCCAAGTCATCCCCCGTCTCAAACTCATTGAGCGCCAGTCCCAAAGCAGCTATCTCAGAAGTCGGCAACTGTTTTACCCTCGCAGAAAGCCCTTCAGATAAGTCGCCTAACTTAAGTGATAGCATCTGCTGAACTATCAAATGTGCGCCTTCTTGGCGGCCTTCTTGGCGACCTTCTTGGCGGCCTTCTTGGCGACCCTCTTGGCGACCCTCTTGGCGGCCTTCTTGGCGACCTTCTTGGCGGCCTTCTTGGCGACCTTTCTGACGGCCTTCCTCGAGAATAGCTTGGTAAGTTACAGAATCTTGCATTAGCTCCGTCCTCAATATTTGTCTGACGATTGCCTTTTCTAATAATAGCCCAGCGAGAATGTCCGTTGATGCGGTGAGATTCTTCTGAATATCAACATTTTCTATCTGCTCAATCCTATCGGCAACCTCCCTGAGGACGGTAGTTCGGTCCGGTGCATCTGTCAGCACGGCTAGTGGCAACAGACCAGGACTTGAAAAGAAAGCAGACGGCGACTGCTCCCACAGACGAATAACTTCGAACCGATGTCGAGTATTGGGTAGCTCGAACGTGTCGCGAAACACCTCAGGAGATTGACTAGGTTTGAGGTAGATAACGATTTGGCGTAGCGGCCTGTGCGGGAAACGGCGGTAAATGCGTAGGCAGTAGTCCAACATACGAAAAGGAATGCTGGAATCTGGTCGAGTTTGGAATTCTAGATGAAGGATAGTGCTTGCTGACTGTAGCAGTATGGAGTCTGCTCTGATGGGTTCGAGGGAGAGTTCAGTCGGGCTAAGTTCTACAAGCGGGACTGACTCACCCAAAAGCCAAGCCGCGAAATCGGTAGGAAATTGTTCTACCAAAAGTTTGCAAATATTGTCGTACATGTACTGAAATCAGCCGCTTACTTTGAGACATTCACAACAGAATCTTCTCGTAAAATTCTCACCGTTTTCTGTCCATTATCATCATGCCCCTTAGCCGTACCATCGGCGGCAAACGTAAACCCTATCTCGCCTTCCAAAATCCGCTCTTTGCCGTCCGCCTTCAGCTGAGTGCGGTAAATCCCAGAAAACTCTCCTGCACTATTCACTGTGCCAGTCAGCGTTCCGGCTTTCGATTCAGTCCCATCTAAAGAAGCGTCATCGGCATACACATAGTCAACGATCAAGCGATCGCCCTCCAGCCTCGCCCCCGTCACCTCACCAACATCGCCACCATAGGCAAAGCGATACCGAGCCGGCCCTTTCACAAACTGTGCAATGCCCACCAGCTTATCGAGATCCAGCCCATCCTCAGCTAGTGCCGCATCCGATTCAGCCAGCCTATGTGCAGCGGGCGTCAGAATACGCTGTGCGCTCATAGCCGGTATCTGAGGATTCACAACAAACAAAATACCGGCGATCGCACCCCCCGCCAAAGCCAGCTCACCCATCACCCGCGTAAATCTCATCCTTAATCTCATCCTTGGCTCCCCAACACTTCCCCGTAATATGACCCCAGGACTGTTGAAGATACCTACCAGCGTGCCACCAAAGTAACTGTCAGCCGACCCTCAGCACAGACACAGCACAATCACAATACGGTCACTCAAGTCCACGCCCGAAAAAACGTATTGTCCTTCCAGGCCTCAGCCGTCCGCTGCTCAATCTCTGCCAGCGCTGCAGCCGCCAATGGTTGAAACTCAGTCGCCACCCGCACATTCTCCTCTAGCTGGGCAATCGACTCAGCCGCAATCACCGCGCAATGCACCCCCTGCTGAGACAGCGTATATCCCAAAGCCTGATGCATCCCGTCCAGCACACCCGGCTTGAACAATCGACCATACGCAGGCACCTTCATCGCCGTAATGCCAACATTGTTCGCCTGCGCCACCGGCAACACCGCCGGAATAAAAGGCCGAGCATGATGCGTATCAGCAGCATTCACCGGAATCAAAGCATGATCGAACGGATATCGCTGCAGCCCCGCCACAATCACATCAGGCTCATGGTGACCCGTAATGCCACTAAAGCGAACCAACCCCTGCTCCTGCGCCTCTTCCATCGCCTTTGCAGCCCCCTCCGAGCCAAGCAGCGTATCTAGCTCTTGTTCAAAAGACACATGGTGAAACTGCCAAAGGTCCAAATAATCAGTATTCAGCCGTTGCAAAGACTGCTCCAGATCTCGCCACGCGCCGTCGCGATCGCGCGCAGCCGTCTTACTCGCCAGAAAAACCGACGCCCGATACTCAGGCAGCACCCGGCCCAAATACCCCTCGCTCGGCCCATAGCTCGCAGCCGTATCAAAATAGCGAATACCCAGCTCCAGCGCCCTCTGGATTTGCGCCGTTGCTTCCGCCTCCTGGTTAGGCCTTCCCAGAGGCGTTCTACCCGCCCCGCCCAATCCCAAAACAGGCAGCTCCACAGCCGTCCGCCCTAATCGTCGCAGCGGCATTTCAACCGCATCCAAAGCCGGGGAAGCCACCGATACAGCAGCCTCCTTTCTCGCTGGCCGCGCCACCGAGCAGCCCACAATGCCCGCAGCCGTTGTCAGCCCAGTCGCCAAAAAATGACGACGCGTTTTTCTACCGTGAGAACTCATGTGCTCAGACATACTCACTCTCCATTTGGGTACCTAATGTAGGCCAACGTCCAACGACCCCTCCCATTTTGTCGCACCTGACTCAATCCGAACCGTCAGGCCCCAAAAATCCTACCGAGACGTTCTCTCTTCTGCCTCGCCCTCATCAGCCGAGACAGGCTCCTGCGACAAAGCCAAAAATCTCCCCTGAACCCAGCCCTCCGTGTAGGGCGGTTCATCCAAGCGAATATGATTCCAAGTAGAAGCTTGGTCAGCTTCCGGCAAAAAGCTCGCCAGCTGCTCCAGCACCGTCACCGAACTCCCATACACGCCGTAGCCAACATTGGGCTGATTAGCCGCAGGCCGCAGATAAAGCGGAATCGGCGCCTCCGCCCGAGGCCCCGTCAGCGTCGCCTTCTGCACGACAATCGGATTGCCAGGTAGCCCAGCCGCCCAGCTAGAGGGAACAAAAGCAACGCTAAAGAGAGATAGCACAACAAAAATAATCACGCCGCTAGCAAATACTCGTCGCCCCAGCACACTCAAAACACTAGAAACCCGCCGAGTGGACACAATACCAACATCTTCTAACCTCATTTCACCCTCTCAAACCAGTTAACAACAACTCATTCACTAACCAGAATAGAGAACAACACAATATCTGGTACAGTGCCATCGCAATCGTCAAATCACATCGTGAAGCCTCCCACAAAAGCCCTCTTCTCAAACCTGGATTTTGACGGT
The DNA here is from genome assembly GCA_038527325.1 of Cyanobacteria bacterium J06614_10. Lineage (GTDB taxonomy): Bacteria > Cyanobacteriota > Cyanobacteriia > Phormidesmidales > Phormidesmidaceae > Phormidesmis. The sequence continues at coordinate 6,090 of JBCBFY010000074.1, read as the reverse complement.
ATCACCTACACGCACCGTCCAGGCAGCATCCGTGGCAGCGCCACGCTAATCGCAGGAACCACCGTAGGCGCAGGAATTTTAGCGCTACCTGCCGTCACCCTCCCAGCAGGCGTGCTTCCGTCAACTACCCTAATGGTAGGCGTATGGCTGTACATGCTCATTGCGGCGCTACTGATAGCCGAAGCTAATATCCGCGTCATGCGGCAAATTGGCCAGCCCGGCTTAGGCCTACTGGCCACCGTAAAAGCTACCCTAGGCAGCTCAGGCGCGATCGCAGCTAGCCTCATTTACCTTTTTATTCACTACGCCCTCCTCATTGCCTACACCGCCCGAGGCGGCGACATCCTAGCCAGCGCCCTAACCAATCTATGGGCACAGCTCAGCCCAGGCGCATCCATCCCAAGATGGGCAGGCCACGTCGTATTTACCACACTCTTTGGCGGCATTCTCTACCGAGGCAACAACCGCTTCATCACCTTCGTCAACAGCCTGCTAGTCACAGCAGTTATCATCGCCTTCATCGGCCTGCTGAGTCTGACCCTCGGCCAAGTTCAGCCTAGTCACTGGCTTCCCCAGCACTGGGAAGCCGTCGGCTTAGCCATCCCCGTCATGGTAGTCGCCTTTGTTTATCACAACGTCATCCCCGTCATCACCACCGAGCTGGAAGGCGACGGAGACCGGGTCCGGCAGGCCATTTTTCTAGGTTCGCTGGTGCCGTTGGCCATGTTCGTATTGTGGAACGGGGTGATTCTAGGCAGTGTGGAAGTGGCCAGCGCTACGCCAGGCAATATTGGCGAACTGATAGACCCCATCGAGCTGCTGCGTCAGGGGCGATCGCACCCCTTGCTCGGCGTCATAGTCGCCATCTTTTCAGAAGTTGCGATCGCCACCTCCTTCATCGGCTTCGTCGTCGGCCTGCTCAGCGTCTTCCAAGACCTCCTCGGACCGAGCAATATTGACCAGAGCGATCGCCCCCAAAACAAACAGCTATTTCGCTACGCGCTCATTCTCCTACCGCCCCTAGCCCTTTCCGTCATCGACCCCAACATCTTTTTCCAAGCCATCGACTTTGCCGGTGCCTTTGGAACCTCTATCCTCTTCGGCATCATTCCCGCCCTCATGGTGTGGCAGCTCCGTCACCATCCACCCACACAAGCCAGTCCAAAAGAGGCTTATCCACCCCCCCTCGTCCCAGGCGGCAGACCCATACTACTCACCATAGTTCTCCTCGCAGTCGCCTTTATTGTCGAAAATGCACTCGTCAAAACCGGTTTGCTGTAGTCAGCCAAAGCTATTCAAACTAAGCAAGCACCATCGAAAAACATACTTAAGCCAGCGCGATCGCCTCCAATCTCTCCCTTATCTTGGATATACGCAAAATTTTCCTATCATAGGAAGAAGAGTGCTTCACCCTGCTCACTTATTGCAAATCATCCTTATAAACAGCATCAAGGAAGACCACTCATGGTTTTAGTCGCACAGGCACGGCCCACCGAACGGGCCGAATTTATTAGAAAAACTTACCAGCACCTAGCGGGTGCGGTCGGTGCATTTATCGTCGTTGAATTCCTGCTCTTTCAGCTAGGCATCGCCGAAGCCATCAGTCGCTTTGTCCTCGGCAGTCAGCTAGGTTGGATTGCCCTACTCGGCGGCTTCATGCTGCTGGGCTACATGGCTAGCGGCCTAGCCAGCAAAGCAGGCGACATCAACACCCAATACATGGGCCTAGGGCTCTACGTGGTCGGTGAAGCGATTATGTTTGCGCCAGTGCTCTATCTTGCAGCCGTCATGTCGGGCGGCGGCGTCTCAGTCATTCAGTCAGCCGCCATCGTCACGCTATTTTTGTTCGGCGGACTAACAGCCGTCGTCCTCACCACCGGCCAAGACTTCACCTTTCTGGGCGGCGCTCTCAAAATCTTTGGCATGGTCGCCCTAGGCCTGATTGTCTGTAGCTTTATCTTCGGCCTCAACCTTGGCATCTTTTTCGCCTTTGCCATGGTGGCCTTCGCCGCCGCCTCCATCCTCTACCAAACCTCCCAAGTCATGAGGCGCTACCCCACCGACTACTACGTCGCCGCCTCGCTGGCCCTCTTCTCCTCAGTCATGCTCATGTTCTGGTACGTCCTACGCATCTTCATGTCCAGACGCTAAACGGCAGACATAACGCGCAGAAAAGGCGTGGGTTAGTAGCCACAATTGGCCTAACCCACGCCTTTGTCATGCAAATCAGCCAATAAGCTACCTAAAGCGCTACTCGCCTAGCCGCAACCAGCTGATTTTCCTCATAACCCATCACCTTCAGCATTGCAGCGCCCGCTGGCAGCGCTACATTCAGCTTACAGTCACCATCCGCTTCAATATCCGAACTGGTTACCGGTCGCTCATCAATGTAGACATCGATCCGGTCGAGCCCGACCGTCTCAGCCTTGATAGTAAGCTTCGCCTTCGCCTTCTTCGTGCTGAGCACAAGCGCCTTCACAGGCATCCCGCTGAGAATCTTGCCAGCCGCGTTAATCAAGTCCTCATTGCCATTGAGCAAATCGTTCTTAGTGAGCGCGTGCTGAGAGTCGGGCACAACCCCCAAATCTTCAACAGGGGTACCCGCGCGATCGCCCACCCGCAGCGTCCGCCGTATCGCCACCCGCATTCCCGCACCATGGGGCAACGTGAAATAAGGCGTCTCTGGATCTTCTGGCTGAGGAACACGCAGTAGCTCACGTAGCAGGCCGTGCTCCCACACATTGGCACCGCCCGCGCCCGTATTGCCATCGACCCCCAAGATATGACCAATATTGTGATCCTGGAAGCCCGCCGCAAAAATATCTGTTGCACTATAGCAACGAGCATCGGTAATCAGCACCACCGGCCCGTGATACTTTTGCCCTCTATTATTTGCAAACTCATAGGGCGTAATCGGATATCCGCGAGAGTAAACCGCACCTGTTTCAACAGAATTGCGAATCGAATCGACCCAGGGAGAAAGGTCAATACCCACAGGATTGCGCCGATGCCGCTCACAGATCCGACCATTGAGCGGCGTATTGATAAACTGTGTCGGCTCAGGCGTAATTTCACCCGGCGTCAGCACCTGTAGCAGTCCCTCGCTGGCATAAATATGTCCCCCACCATTGGCGCGAACATCCACAATTAGCCCCTGCTGTGGCAACAGCTCAACCAGTCGAACAAACTCTTCTACAAAGGCATCCGGGTCATTGATATTAAAAGAAAAGATCCGAATATAGCCAAATTCACCGTTGGGCGTATTCACCCGCTTCGCCCGAAAAATCCCCGTCAATCGCGTCTCCAGAGGATCTTCACTTTCATCATCAGCTTTCGACGTACAGTCTGTCTTTTCGGTATCCTGTTCCTCAGCAACAACAGTAGGCGCAAACAGCATCTTACGAACTTGCTGAATCAGGTCTGCTTGTAGGTCAAGCCCCAAACAGGCCGCATGCTCGCTTGCCGTATTCGCATCGACGCTACCCGTATTACGAGATAGGGAAGTCACAATCCAGGCCTGCTTTAGCTCACGCTCCACCCCTTCTAGGTCCGTGTAACCAATAATCACCCACATCGCATCCGGCGGCAAAGAACGACGCAAAGGCCGAACCGTAAGCCCGTCAATACCCTGCGCATGGCGAGCAGATAAGTTGCTACCCGCATGCTGATCGGCAGAGATTTCAATCGCTCGCCGAATCGGCACGCCATTCCAGGTAGTAATCGTCACCCCTTGCTTAAAGTGCTCATGGGTAAAGCCAGGCACAAAGTGGCTGGCAATGTAGAGAGGCTTGCCATTGTTATCGAAGCATTCTTCCACATCGAACGGCATAAAAGCGGCCTTATCGGCAAACGGCATCGGCAGCAAATAGTTTGTATGCAGATCGCGAATAGAGGTAAAGACATCAATCATGTCTCGGTGGAACTGAAATTCGCTGCCCATCGTTTGAGGCGTCGACTGCTCAAGCCGATGCTGAACCAGCTTTAGCCGCTGAATCGGGTCAATCCCATGCATCGCCTCCTTCAAAGGTAGATGCACAAAGTTTTCCTGCATCAGCACCAGAGATTGTTCGACAATCTGCTTGCGCTCTTCTAGCGTCAAATTACCAACCGTGGCGAGAAACTCGGGTAGGTCAGTTGCTTTTGAAAGTTGCGATCGCACCGCCGGATGGGTCTGCTCTAAAAATTCAAGCGAAGGCATCGGTTTCGCCTTTTTCTTACTTGCCCCCTTAGCTTTAGTGGCCTTAGATGCGGCTTTAGACCCAGCCCCTTTAGCTTGCGAACCACCCGACTTTGTAGCCCCTGCAGCAGAAGCCTTTTTCTTAGCCGATGAACCTTTTTTCTTAGCGCTTAGCTCTTTTTTAGGCACAGCAATATTCTTCTCACTAGAGTCCTCCAACCGCCCTGTCGCAGTTGTCTTTCCCATAATACATGTCCTTTTTAAGTGTATTCACCCTGATTCCACACACGCCTATACAGACCGGGCTAAGCCAATTCCGCATGTCAGCTATCAACCTCCGAAATTGTAACGAGCAAGCCTAGCCCCTCTGATACAAGCGATGCGACCACTTCACAAGCAAATATCACAATGCTTGCGAGATGGTATCCGTTAGCCTACCCGGTTTACTCGACTGTGATATCAATTTTTTCTGACATCACCGGATTGTCATGGGGGACATGGGTGTAGTTACCCAGTACCAGCTGTAGTGTGTGCTCACCAGGCGGTAGTGAAAGTGTTGTTTCCGTTTGTCCGCCACCAAAGTGCCTAATCTGAGAAGTCGCAGGCAATGGCTCAGTCAGGCTAGGCAGCTCGTCGACATCGATCAGCAGATGATGGTGACCGGTCCCCTCCTTATCGAAGCCCGCCGGGGCAACTCCCATCCCCGAAAGGCCAAACTTCACCGTGAACGACTGAGGAACCGTCTGCCCATCACTAGGGGCAATGATGTAGGCATAAGCAGCGTCATCTGCATGGGACAAATTAGCCACTGCCAGAGCAGGCGCCACCGGAAGCCAAGCCCCAAAAATAGCCATACACACAGCAAATCCTGCCAAGAAGCGACCGAATTTGTAAAACCGCAACGCTGGATACTTTAACCTTCCGCAGCTTGCACGCAAGGAGTCAAATCCTCGAAAAACACAGTCCATAACTCAACCTTCACCTCAGCTCAAGAAAGCACAATACCTATACATATAGTAGAGAAAAATCGTCCGAGAAAAAATGTAGACGCATCCTCTCGCAACCAGCAAAAACGGCTTAAAAGCAGTGATTATGCTTATGAATGAGTCGTGGATTTATACCACTAACCGGGCAATCTTTTGTGGAGAGCATAACTAAATATTGGAGAGTTTATGAAAGGGATTACATTTCTGGCATTTCGGAAGACTGCCCTGCGCAATAGCGTGCGAGCGATCGCACTGTCCAGCCTAATCGCACTGTCTGCGCCAGCCGCCGCATCCGCCCAGACCAGCGCCGCCGATCAGGAGTACCTCGATAGCCTGTACAGCTTCTTGCAAGCACAAGACAACACTGCCTACGGCCTAGCCATCAACGAGATGAGAGACGAAGGCAATATTTGGATAGCCAAGACCTTCTGCCAGTCTTTTGAGCGTGGCGCGAGCCCAGCGGATGTCTATTCTGTGTACATGTCAGCAGTGATGAATGCGATTGGCCCTGGGTCCGGAGCAGCCTACGAGCAGGCCACCTACGCCCTTGGCCTCTACAGCGGCAGCGTCATGAACCTCGGGTCGGCCTACTACTGCCCCCAATATCAGCCCCAAGTAGAGCAAGCCCTGCGATCGCTCTAAAACCGCAGCGCCATAGACTAAAACCGCAGCGCCATAGATCTGCTAAACAAACTCACTCGCTTTTTCCTTCTTTACCAAACTGCCTGCCTGCATCTCAAGGGTGCGAGCAGGCAGTTTTTATTGAATATCTTCAATCCGAGCACTACAGTAAAAGGCAGCGCAAAAAGGCAAAACAAAACGGCAGCACAGCCATGACCACCCACCCACCCAAATCCTCAGCTCGCTGGCAGTTTTGGATTGATCGCGGTGGCACCTTTACCGACATCGTTGCCCGGCGCCCAGACG
>JBCBFY010000073.1:0-25415 GCA_038527325.1 Cyanobacteria bacterium J06614_10 | reverse complement strand
GTCTCAAGTGTGCAAGAAGTATTGGAGTACCTGGGAGCAGTAAAAAATATGATTAGCTGAGTGGACGCATATAAGAATATGCGTCCACTCAGCTAATCGCCGTTGTAACCCAGCGGTGCAGCGTCAGAAGGGTGCTTCGGGATTTAACAGCTTAAGTCAGCGGAACTCAGTCCATGTATCTCAATGACCGTTTCTGCGACAGATCTAAAGACAGCGAATAGACTGATTCGTCTGCTGTCTTTTGCGTTCCACAACTTGTATCACAATCAAAGTCTCAAAAGGCTAGCCGCTCTGCGGCTTGTGAAACAGCAATATCTCTTCAACTAGGAAGCGCTTTTTAGTACAATCCGATAGCCGCATCGCCTGAGCTGAATAACCGATTTCGCAGATGCTATTAAAGCCGAAGCGCTGAGAATTCTCAAACTGCTAGAGGAAATGCCCTTCGACGACTGCTGCCCGCTGACTAAAGAGTTCGTAGAACTACCGGCCCGTCCAGGCATCTACGCTGTAAAACACAAGCAGCAAGGTCTTCTCTACGTTGGTAAGTCAGGTAGTGTTAAGGGTCGCTTCAAAGGAGGCCACAAAGCGCTGGGTTGGGCGTTCATGGACAGGCTAGATCCAGATGATGTGCGGATAGCGGTGGTCATACTGAAGCTTCAATGGATTCGGTTATCATTGCAACTAGAGCAGATCATCATTCGAGAGCTGTTACCGCCATATAACGTGCGGGTTTGACTCAGAGGACTAAGGCCATGCCCCAACCCGAAATCACAACAGACGATCGCATTCTAGATTCGCTACCGGATGAGATTCGTGCAGCTATCTCGACCTATGCGAATGAATCAGGACTAAGCGCGAATGCGGTGATTGAAGGTGCAATCAGGCACTTCCTTGAGCTGGATACTTCACTCAACAGTGAATTGACCAGTATAGCTGAGGACACAAGCTTATTAGCTGCACTGCCACCAATTCTCCAGAGTCAGGCACTACAGTATGCAGAGCAGACAGAGATACCCTCAGAGCTAGTAATAGAACTTGCGATCGCACACTTCCTTGACCCAGACTCAGTTACTTTTGATGACTGCCAAGTGAAAGTAGAACAGATCTCGATTGCATGGCTTAAGGAGTACGCTGGTAATGCAGCAGTCACAGCGGCATAGCAATTATTGCAGCTATCCTTCAGTACCCTTGGTTTTCGGTCGGCGAAGACTGCACAGCATTGTAAACCGCTCTGACTAATCATCATGTACTCAGACGATCAGGTGTTAGTCCCCAGAGCGAATAAGACCATTCTAAATAACTCGTTTGCGTTATTTGTACATTCAAAAGCAGTGCTATATAGAGACCACTTCGCCGCTGTAAGCAGGGTTCTTGAGCTTTAATGAGAACACCTTGCGTATAGGTATAGCAGCTAACTACCTGGTACGACAGCTATGCTACTACGCTCCCCCGCTAAAGAAACTATAGAGGTAAGTGATACAGCAACAGTCAACTAACCCGTTTATGTCAGGACTGCTGGACAGTTATACCATCCAGGTAGCGATAAACGCTAGCCTTCGAGAGGTTGTACTCTTCCATAAGCGTTTTGATCAGAGTGCCTTCTTGTCGCTTCAGTTGTAGCTCTACCTGTTCGTCTTCTGTCAGATGCTTCCTTCTGCCGAGATGAACGCCATTTGCTTTAGCGTTGCGGATGCCGTCCATCTGCCGCTCAGCGCGAATCTCGGTCTCGAACTGTGCGATACTCCGCAGGAGTGGCTTTGCCATCGCACCGAGCATATTGAACAGCAGTCGGCCCGTTGCATCGCTCGTATCAATACTCTGGTCAATCACCTTCAGGTTGACGCCCTTCTCCTGAAGCTGGTCAGCCACCTGGCACGAATGCAGCGTAGAGCGGGCTAGCCTGTCGAGTCGAGTACTACCAGCGTGTCGTCTTCTCTAAGATAGTCAAGACAAGCTTGCAACTGTGGCCGCTTGCTGGAGGTGCCCGTCTTCTTCTCCCTGAAAACCTTGTCACAGTTTTTCCTGAATGTCTGATTTTTAATGGCTGCGAGTCAGGTATTGAAAAGCTTTTAGTCTGTGGCTGGATTTTTTAGAAGTCGGAACTGTATTCGGCAAGTGATGTAGTTTTTCACTGTTGATGCAGGAGTAAAAGTACCCTCTTGGGTGCTTCAGAGAAATAGACCTGTTTCTAGTATGAATGCAGTTTACACATCCATCGACGCTGTTTATCTGATGTTCGTGAAAACTGATGATCCTCTTGATAAGGCAATAAAGACTTGAGAGCGTCTCAACACGTTTTCAGAAAATGGAGATTGCACTGTTGAAAAGTACTTTCTTCACCTTACAGCAGATTTGTTTTAAAACATACACTGTGATGTCAAGAAAACTTTCATAATGGCAGTCATCCTGTGGCTACGCCAATTCACAAAGAGGGTTGAGTCTATTACTGCAACTAGCTTAGCTAGGAGACTTTCACCATGGAAATTTCGACCTTTGAACTGTTGGTGCAACCAATTGCGCCTAAACCTTTCGATACCAATGTCTCACGCCGAGTTATACAGGCATACTTTCTAACGATTGCCAACCTTGATGCGCCTGGTGCTGATGATATCGTCTTGTCTCTTCAGTTCACACCTACAACAGAGTTGAAAACTGATGAGACCTTTATTATCACAGATACCGGATCGGGAAATATGTTTGGAGAGCTTTCTCCTAACGATGACACCAGCAAACCCAGTGTAAATATAACGCTTTCCGCAGGAAAAACCGCGCTTGTTGTTCTTCAACCTGACATTTCTAAAGCAGCTCCTAATCCGGCTAGCCTTGACGTCGCCAAATATGAAGTCCGAGGATATGTAGAAGTCTTTTTATCAAACTTCTCGCCGAACCCTGCGGCTAACATTTTAGTCTCTCCTCAGGTGCGAGGAACGTTTGTCCCAAATGATTTGGGCGCTGTAAATCCTGACTTCGACCAGCAGGCATATAGCTTGCCGACTCCTAACGGCGGTAGTTTGATTACGCTACCTTAGTTTTCTAGCATCGTAGTTCGATAATAACTCCTCATGCTGCTAGAGCAGAGAAGGGGCTTAGGCGTATCGAACCTATCCCTCAGCAGGGCAGTTCTCCTTCCTGCTGGGGGATAATCCTACTGAGGGATAACGCTATCGGCAAAATCTCGATAACTTTCTCTCAATGCTGTATGTTCCTATCGAGCTGAAACTTGTTTCGAAATAGGCTGCTGAATCTACAGGAGAAGTTGCCACTTCGGTAACTTCTATTTCACTACATTTAGACAGAACGGTATACAGGTCATGACTCAGCCTAAGTTTTCTCCGGTCTCTTTTAGCTGGGTAGCTTTACATCCGCAGCCTAAAGGTATTATTCAGTTTATTGGTGGTGCCTTTTTCGGTAACTTCCCTACCTTATTTTATCGACATTTGCTCCAGGAGCTATACAGAGAAGGCTATAGCTTGGTCGTTTTGCCTTTTAGGTTTTCGCTATCTCATTGGCAAATTGCTTACAGCCTACTAGAAGAACAACATCGGCTACGGCAGATTTTGCCAAAGCTTGCAGAACGCCTAGGCTATGAAACCTTGCTATATGAAGATCCATCAAGCTATCACTGGCTTGGCCATAGCTTAGGTTGCAAATACATTGCTTTGTTGGAACTCTTCAGCGGCGACGATGATTCTGTTGAGGCCGCCCTTCCTGCAGACTTAGTAGATACTTACCGCAGCAGCTCAGGTATCTGGAATCAAAGCTCAGTCTTACTCGCACCTGACATTAGTGACCTCAAAAGTGCTATTCCTAGTCGGTTTATCTTTGAACTTTTCAACTGGCTACGTATCAGGGTTCGTCCCAATCGTCAGCAGACGCTAGACCTCATTCGTCAAAGTGCATTGTTCAATATGACAGCAATGATCTCATTTGAGGGAGATACGATAGCGGGTAGCCTGGTTGATAGAGATATGGGTGTAAGCGACGTGTTGTGGCTACGTAAGTACCTTCAAACAAAATCTGCTCCTGTCAAAGAGCTGCCTGGTAAGCATTTAGAGCCTGTCGGCTGTCGCATCGGTAATTATATTGCTGATTTCAATCCTCTAGATAAATTTATCAAGACGCTTCGAAATTGGCAGGTTGCGAATGTAGCTATTGAGTTCCTAAAAAAATAAGAGACAACCAGGGGCCACGGTTGACTGCACTCAAAGCCTACCACCAGGGCTAGCGGGGGAAATCCGTGTGAGAAGTTACGGTTGTTCTATGGTGTGTACGGTAGTTCTGAATCCTTGCGTTTTGAGAACGTTGTCTCTGTACTCGCCAAGAGTAGCTATATTGATCAACCAAAACCATAGGTGGGTATCGAGCAGAATCATTTAAGGCACGTCCAGTCCTCTTCTGGCACAACTGGCACAATAGGGCTGACGATATCACCCAATGTCTTTCCTTTGCATCCTTACCAACAGATGTAGTCCCTTATGTAGGCGACATCACGTATCACTCACAAGGGCCATAATTAGCCCTGGCTTGTTTGCGGCTTTGCGCTATCAACACATCAAATTATTTGTCTGGGCAGCGTAGCACCTGCTTAGCTCATGGTTGGATGCTGAATTTTTTTAACCAGCTTGTAAAACGGCTCCCAGTTGTCTTCTTCGGTAATTGGTTCCCAGACAGACTCAATCAGGGGGCGATGCAATACAACCATCGGATTGGTAGTCTGCAGGCAAGTCTGAATGTCTGTCATCTTCTCTGCGGGCAGCTTAGCAAGGCACTGCTGATAAACCTGGCGCCATCGTTGTAGCTGAGCGGCGGCTTCAGGGTCAGAATTTTTGAGCGTTGGAGCGAGGATGAGCGTTTCATCTGTGCGCCACTCGGGGGTGAACTGGCGGGTGAGGGTTGCAAAAAAGTCGGTGTAGCTGACGCGGGTTTGTTCTAGGAGGTCTAGGGTGGCGGTGAGTAGCGTGTGGCGGAGTGCGCGGGAGAGGGAGAGCGCTTCGGTGAAGCCGAGCTTTTTGAGGGTGCGATCGCAAAATACTTCAGCATACTTAGGCTGATACTGCGCCAAGCCTGCCTCCATCTGTTTGGCCTCAACGACGCCCTCAAGGGCGATCGCTAGCTTCTCCAAATTCCAATAGCAGGCCCCCGGCTGATTGCCATAGCAATACAACCCCGAATAGTCAAAATAAGCCGCCGTAAAGCGTGGGTCATACTCATCGATAAACGCAAACGGGCCGTAGTCGAAGCTCTCGCCCGTAATCGACATATTGTCTGTATTTAAGACGGCATGGCAAAACCCTGCGGTCATCCACTGGGCCACCAGCGTCGCCAGTCGCTCCGAGAGTTCGCCAAACCACTGACCGTAGCGAACCTGCTCATCTTCAAGGGTGAGCAGATGGGGATAATACACTTCTATAACGTGATCGAGTAGCGTTTTGGCCAGGTCTGGTCGCTTGATGTAGTGCAGCCGCTCAAAGGTGCCAAAGCGAATGTGCGAATGGCTAAAGCGCACCATCACCGAGGAGCGAGTTGGGGAGGGTTCATCTCCTCGGTGCAGCGCTTCGCCCGTCTCGATTAGGCTGAGCGTTCGTGAGGTATTGACCCCCAGCGCATGCAGCGCCTCCGATGCCAAAATTTCCCGCACGCCGCCCTTGAGCGTGAGGCGGCCATCTCCTCCCCGAGAGTAGGGCGTCGGTCCCGACCCTTTGGTGCCAAAATCGTAGAGCTTGCCGTCGTTGCCGCGTACCTGACCGTAGAGGAAACCGCGTCCGTCGCCCAGAAAGGGGTTGTAGCTGCGAAACTGGTAGCCGTGGTAGCGAAGTGCCAAAAAATCATCGTGGCCTTTGAACTCGCCAAAGGCTTCTATAAAGTTGCGATCGCTCACCTCTGCTGGCGCTAAATCCAGCCTCTGCAGCAACGCGTCATTTCGAAAGCGCAAAAAATGCTTGGGAAACTTGGCTGGCGTGACCCGGTCATAATACTCTTCTCCCAGATCGGCCAAAGCCGACTCGTAAGGCAGCGACAGCAGGGGATTATTTTCAGCAGCCGAAGATGCCTCAGTCAATCGCCGTTACCCGCTTTAGGTTCAATACGTCAGAGAGCTTGCGAATGTGGGCAAAGGTCTGGTTGAGGTGGGCATGGTCGCGGATGTCAATCCCCAAATCAATTTCTGCAATTTGGTCGGGGTGGGTGGTCACGCCCGCTTTGTGAACGTTGATTTTGAGGTCTGAGAGGCGGGTCAAAATATCTTTGAGGACGCCGACTCGGTCAATCACTTCTATCCTCAGCTGAACGGGATAGGTGTCGGGTTTGCCGCTGGTGGTGTCCGGCTGGTTCCAGCTGAGGGGAATCAGTCGTTCGCCTGGAATATTTTTTACATTTGGGCAGCCCTGCTTGTGAACGGCAATGCCGCGCCCGCCCGTGGAGACAACGCCTAAAATCGACTCGCCTGGAATGGGATGGCAGCAGCCTGCGATGTAGTGCATCAGACCTTCTAACCCCACAATTGGTGCATGGTCAAGCGCGGTGCGACGGTTCGCCGGCGCTTTGACCGCTGGAATTTCATCTTCTAAGGTGGCGACCTCATCGGTGGTGATCGGCTGGGCTTCTTTGACCGCTTCTTGCAGCCGATTGACCACGGCGTTGAGCGTGACTTCGCCGTAGCCTAGGCCCGCCAGCAGATCGTCTACCGAAGAGTAGTTGCAGCGTTCGGCGGTGGCTTGGGCCGGGGCGGTTTTGAGCAGGGCGTCGAGGCCGCTTTTGCCCATCACCTTTTCGAGCATGGCATGGCCGCGATCGCGATTTTCGTCGTGGTGAAAGTTTTTGTACCACTGCCGGATGCGATTACGCGCTCCGGTGCTCACCACAAAGTTCAGCCAGTCGAGACTGGGGTGGCTGTTCTTTTGGGTGATGATTTCGACGATGTCGCCATTTTGCAATTCTGTATTCAAAGGGACGATGCGGCCATTTACCTTCGACCCAGCGCAGTGGTTACCCACTTCTGTATGGATGCGATAGGCAAAGTCAACCGGCGTCGCGCCCCGGCTAAGGGGAATCACATCGCCGTTGGGCGTAAAGGCATAGACCTCTTCATCGAACAGGTTGTTTTTGACCCCGGAGAGATATTCCTGGGCGTCTTTGAGTTCGTTTTGCCAGTCTAGGAGCTGGCGTAGCCAAGTGAACTTCTCTTCGTCGGTGCCGACCGCCGTGTGGCTGTTGCCCGACTCTTTGTATTTCCAGTGGGCGGCGATGCCATACTCCGCAATATGATGCATCTCGACCGTGCGAATTTGCACCTCGATGGGGCGACCGTGGGGGCCGATGACTACCGTATGCAAAGACTGGTAGCGGTTGGGCTTTGGCAGGCCGATGTAGTCTTTGAATCTGCCGGGGATGGGCCGGTAAATATCGTGGGCAACGGCTAGGGCGCGGTAGCACTCATCTTTAGTATTTACAATCAGGCGAACGGCGGCAATGTCGTAAATTTCACTGAATTCTTTGCCCTGGCGCTGCATTTTTTTGTAGATGCTGTAGAGGTGCTTTGGCCGACTGCTGACGTCTTCGCAGTGAATGCCGAGTTTACCAATGCCTTCTTGCAACACGTTGCTAACTTTCTGCAGCCGATCTTCGCGATCGGTCCGCTTGTCAACAATCAGCTGAGAAAGCTCCTGGTAGGCCTCAGGCTCTAAATATTTAAAGCAAAGATCTTCTAGCTCCCATTTGAATCGACCAATACCCAGTCGGTTGGCCAAGGGAGCAAATATCTCTAGGGTCTCTCGGGCAATGCGGACCTGCTTATCGGGGCGCAGGTGCTCTAGGGTGCGCATGTTGTGCAGCCGGTCAGCGAGCTTCACAACGATCACGCGAATATCTTTGGCCATGGCCAAAAACATACGGCGAAAGTTCTCTGCTTGCTGCTCTGTCTTGCTGTCAAAGTTGAACTTGGAGAGCTTGGTTACACCTTCTACCAAGTGGCGCACTTCCGAGCCAAACGCCGCCTCAATCTCATCTGCAGTGACTTCAGTATCTTCTACAACGTCGTGTAGGAACCCAGCTGCAATCATGGCGCTGTCACCCCCAAGGCTACGTAGCAGCCCTGCAACGGCTACTGGATGCGCAATGTAGGGTTCGCCGGAGGCCCGGGTTTGCCCTTTGTGGAGCTGATAGGCAAATTCAAAGGCCCGGCAAACGAGCTGTTCTCCGGTGGCGGGGGGAGAGATCTTTTCGAGCTTGGCGGCGCTGCCGGGATCGCTAGGGCTACCGTGGGCGATCGCTTCTAGTGCGGCAATATCTTCGGACAGTTCTGATGAGCTACTGTGCGCCTCAAGGCATGATGACAACCAGTCTGGGAGCGAGCAGTCTTGGGGTAGAGCAAGGGCTGTGGTGGTCATGGCTACACTCACTTGTCGAGCGAAGGTTTACGCGGGAGGGGGCTAGCTAAGCGGTAAAAGTAGGCAATGTGCAGACTTCAGAGACAGATTACAAAGATAGTTAAAGAGAAAATTCACTTCGACGAGATAAAAATCACACTGAGACGACCGCTTTTTAACTTTTGAGAATAGGCATTTGAAACGAGGTAACCGAAGCGCCAGATAAGCGCCGAATGCTGTCTCTGAAGTACTGTCTTCTGAAGGTGCGGGTAAGTTACGAGTGAAGCTTTTGGTCGGTATGCAGATGCTCTAGTTCAAGGTTGAATAGTCTGCGAAGTTTGTTTGTGGCCAGAGAAGCTGTGGTTAAAAAGACAGCAATTAGAAAGGTTGTAAAGAAGATGTGACGAAAAAGGTCAGCTTCTGTTGCTGTAGCTCCTTACGGATGTCGCTATTGTTGTAAAGGTTACCTTGTTTCAACTATGCGCTATCGCGGTGGTTTGAAGGCCTGAGCTTAGCGATAGTTAATCCGGGTCTGATCCCGTAGCTGCGCGATACGGTTCGAAGCGCCACGGTGCCATGATAGGGCGATGGTTACGGGCTGTTTTGAAGGTGAAATCTGTTGAAATCTCTTCAGAATCACCTATTTTTCTTAATTTTATGTATTTAAGTGTGTTCTACAAGCGCCTTATGTAGCCCTGTATACAGGATGTATGTAACTAATCATAAACAAAACTGTCACGTTTAAGACAATATATTGCAGTAATTAGATTCGACCTGTGGGTAAATGTCGTACCGAAGGTAGAGATGACCTGGCCTACGGGTGTGCTTTTTGGCAGGTAGATGGATGGAGCTATGTGAGCGAATAGGGGCTTTTGGTAAGTCGCTCGAAACCTTTGAGCGGTGTATGCTCGCGGCTCCTGAGACGATAGCTTCTGAGAAGCTGTCTCTAGCGCAACAGGCAGGCCAGCTACGTGCCCAATTTCAGCAGATTATTACAGACCTCGCCGAGGCTGACATCTCACGAGAGATAGAACAGCGCATTCAGCCCTACCAGACGGAAGCCCATCGGCGGCTACGGCTACTGGGCGTGGAAGCGATGCGACTGCGTACGGCTAGAGACCCAGCGCGGCTGGCGGCGGTGCGATCGCAGCTTCAAGACCATCTCAAGCAGCTGCAGCAGTTCACTTCTGCGATCGCAACGGAAGTTTGCCCGCAGGCAGATTCGTGAGCCTATCGGTAGGTGCGGTGATGCGCTACCGTGTGATGCATGTTCTGGTCGATAAGCTGGGCGAAGAAAGTGCCAATCGCGTATTTGAGCGAGGTGAGCTCATTGAGGGCCATCCCCACGGCGATTTTGCGGTTGCCTATTTAATGAGAAAGTTTGATAAATAAACTGGAGAAATCATTCGGACACAGACGTTGTGTTCTTTGAGTTTTGTTGGATTCGTTGAGTCTTGTGTGAAAGTATGCCTGAATCTCCCGTGTCCGCTGATAGTGATCACGCCAGCACCCAAGCCGGTGACCGAGCGGTGACCCCACTTTTGGCTGTTGAAAATTTTCGGGTGTCTTACCCAGGCCCGCTAAGTTGGGCAGTTGACGATGTTTCGCTATCCGTTCAGCCCGGAGAGAAGCTGGGCTTAGTCGGAGAATCTGGCTGTGGTAAGAGTACGCTGGGGCGCGCGGCGATGCGGCTATTGCCAAATGGCTCCCGGGTAGAAGGGCGGGCGCTCTTTGAGGGGCGATCAATCCTAGATTTTTCACCGGCTGAGCTGCGCAAGTTTCGCGGTGAGGTGGTTTCGCTAGTCTTTCAAGACCCGATGACGCGGCTAGATCCGCTGATGACCATTGGCGACCACTGTGTAGAGACGCTGCTCGCTCATCAGCCCGAGTTGGATCGGAAAACGGCCAAAGATAGAGCGATCGCCACGCTCGAATCTGTAAATATTCCAGCGGCCCGGTGGCGACAGTACCCGCATGAATTCAGCGGTGGCATGCGGCAGCGGGTCGCCATTGCCCTTGCACTGCTGCTAAACCCGAAGCTGATTGTGGCTGATGAACCCACTACCAGCCTAGATGTGACCGTATCGGCGCAAATTCTCGATATGCTCACGGAGCTTTGCGAGGCGCGCAACATGGGCCTGATTTTGATTTCTCACGATTTGGCCCTGGTCGGTGAATACTGCGATCGCATTGCCGTGATGTACCAGGGCAAGCTGGTGGAAGTAGGTCCCAAAGACTCGGTATTTTACAATCCGCAGGCCCCCTACACGCAGTCGCTGCTGGCCGCCGCCCATCAGCTGCAGTCCGCCGGGGCACAAAATTCAGCTGCGATCGCAGCCAGCGAAGCCCCCATCCTTAGCCTCAAAAACCTCACAAAGCACTACACCCTAGAGCAGAGCTTTTTGGGCAAGCTGATGCGGCAAGAGCCCCCGGAGCCGATCAAGGCGGTAGATGGCATTTCGCTAGACCTGTACCCTGGTGAAATTCTGGGTTTAGTCGGAGAATCGGGCTGCGGCAAGAGCACGCTCTCCCGAACGCTCCTGAGAATCGTAGAGCCCACCTCGGGGCAGATTATCTTTCAGGGCGGCGACTTTACTAGCCTTTCCCGGTCTGCCCTCCAGGCCAAGCGCCGCGATATTCAAATGATCTTTCAAGATCCCCACGCCTGCCTCAATCCGATGATGACCATCGGGCGAGGCATTGCCGATCCGCTGTTGATTCACGGGTTGGCCAAGCCTGCCGAAGCCAAGAAAAAGGTGGAAGCCATGCTAGAGCGAGTGGGCCTAACGCCGGTAGATGACTACTACCACCGCTACCCAGGCGATATTTCGGGCGGGCAGCAGCAGCGGGTGGCGATCGCCCGCGCACTCATCACCCGGCCCAAGCTGGTGGTGTGCGATGAGCCCGTGAGCATGCTAGATGCCAGCGTGCAGGCCCAAGTGCTAGAGCTGATGCTGACGCTCAAAGACGAGCTAGATCTGACCTATCTCTTTATTACTCACGATCTGTGGGTGGCCAAGTATTTGTGCGATCGCATTGCCGTCATGAACAGCGGCAAAATCGTCGAAATTGGCCCCACCGAAAAAATCTTCCACTCGCCTGCTCACGCCTACACCAAGACGCTGCTGAGCGCAGCGCCAATCCTAGCGCAGTCCGAAGTCGGTTGATTGACTCTTTTCAGACCGTTTTGGCCCTCAAACGATCTTCAATCGACGGTCATCAAGCGATGGTCACCTCATCAGAGAGGTACACATCTTGAATCAGATGGAAGAGTCGAACGCCGTCTTTAAAGTCGCGCTGGAAGGTCTTGCGTCCCGAAATCAACCCGCAGCCACCCGCTCGCTTATTAATCACAGCTGTGCGAATCGCCTGGGCAAAGTCATCTTCACCCGATGACCCGCCCGAATTGATTAGGCCTGCTCTACCGGCATAGCAGTTCAACACTTGGTAGCGCGTCAGGTCGATGGGGTGGTCGCTCGATAGCTCGCTGTATACCTTGTCGTGGGTTCTACCGTACGCCTTGCCAATAGCGTCGGCAACGGCTTTGTAGCCACCGTTATTTTCCGGCAGCTTCTGTTTAATGATGTCTGCCTCGATGGTGACGCCAATGTGGTTGGCCTGCCCGGTTAGGTCGGCAGCGAGGTGATAGTCCTTATCTTGCTTAAAGGCATCGTTGCGCAGGTAGCACCACAGGATGGTCGCCATGCCTAGCTCATGGGCACGGGCAAAAGCCTGGCTCACCTCTCGAATCTGCCGAGTCGATTCGGTAGAGCCAAAATATATTGTTGCGCCGACGGCCACAGCCCCCAAGTTCCAGGCTTGGTCTACGGAGGCGTACATCGTCTGATCGTATTCTTTGGGGTAGCTCAGCAGCTCGTTGTGGTTGAGCTTGACGATGAAGGGAATTTTGTGGGCGTATTTTCGGGAGGTCATGCCGAGTACGCCTAGGGTGGTGGCTACCGCATTGCAGCCGCCGGAAATGGCCAGGTTAATGATGTTTTCTGGGTCGAAGTAGATGGGGTTGGGGGCAAAGGAGGCCGCTGCAGAATGCTCAATGCCCTGGTCTACCGGCAAAATTGACAGGTAGCCGGTATTGGCAAGTCGGCCTGTGCCGTAGAGCTGTTGCAGGCTGCGGAGCACTTGGGGAGCGCGATCGCTCTGCACAAAAATTCGATTGACCCAGTCGGGACCTGGTAAATGTAGCTGGCGCTTGTCTACTTTGGCCTGGTAGCTCAGCAGGTCGTCTGCATCGCTGCCGAGCCAGTCAGCAATGGACCGAGAAGAATCAGCGGTAGCCGGTGTTGCAATCACAAGAGTCACCTCACGAAAGACTGAACGGTTTGGTAAAGCCTAGAGAATGGTTTCAGTAAAGCCTAAAGCTTATGGATGATAAAACCTTCTGCCCAAGAGCGTAGACCGGCTGCTCAAGACTATTCTTAACCTTCTCTTAGAAGACTAGAAGTGTCTGAAGAAAAAGCGCACTTTTTGCATAGGAGTATTGTCTCAGTAAATATACGCAATGCACATCTGTATAAAAATAGGTACGTGAAGGCAGACAACCTATTTTTCGTCACTTTCCTGATAGCGAAAAATAATCACGTTTCTTAAGTTAGGTGTTAAAAATTTACAGGTACTATGCAAGATTTCATAAAGATTGACGTTTTGAGCAGTGCCACCCTAGGCAAATCATTCGGAAATGCGCTAAGCGAATCTGGAATTTTACTACAAGACGATTTTAGCCAGCTTGGTCAAAATCGTGACCAGAGTTTACCGGTAGAGCAACCGAATAATTTTTTAGTTGACGGAGAGATTGCCTCACTGCCGCAGGTGCTCGATGAGCTATCTGCGCAGACTGCAGTGACTGACCTAGGCTTGCCTGCAAGCTTGGCTCAGCTGGCAACTAGCGACAATGGGGGTGACACAGGCGCTACGCCATCTGAAGATTCGCTGCTAGCGGGCGGACTGATTCAGCAGAGTGAAGTCAGCGCCGCGCTGCAGCCCGCTTGGACTCAGGCGATCGCACAGTTGGAAACCTTCCTCGAATCGGCCAGCAGTGAGCAAACCGCATCGCAGCTGCAGGAAACCTTAGGCGATCGCTGGACCTCCGACGCCGTCAAGCAGGCCCTGACGCCCATCATTGAGGGCAGCGCCAATCTTCAAGTCGAGCTACTACCAGCTTCTGTTTTACCTGCAAAGGGCGCTTTCGCCGCCACTAACCAAACTATCTATCTTTCCGACGATTGGGCCAGCACGCAGTCAGCCACTGAAATCGTCGATGTCTTGCTAGAGGAGCTGGGTCACTACGTCGATTACCAGCTAGGGGTGCAGGCCGACCCATTTACTGGCGAATTCTTGCCGGGTAGCGACACCCCCGGCGATGAAGGCGCAATCTTTTCAAGCATTGTGCAGGGTAAGCCGCTCGCCCCCGACACGCTGAGCGCTCTGCAAGCTGAAGACGACTCCGGTCAAATCTTGATCGGTCAAGAGCTGGTGTCTGTGGAGCTAGCCAGCCTCGACCAGGCCGCCCTAGACGATGCTGTCGGCACCTTCGTCGCCGACGACAGCGGCAAAGTAGAAGTCGATTTTCTCTACGATGGAGGATTCTATGCGGGTGAGCTAGGCATCTTCAGCCTTGAAGGTATGGGCGGCCTAAACCAAAGAAAATTTGCCAAAGAAGCCGCCAAGCGTGCCCTGAGCGGAACGGACCAAGGCCACATCGTAATTAGCGACAAAGCCGACGGTGCCCAGTTCTCAGGTTTGCTAGAAGGCAGAGACTTCAACAAGGGCGAAGCTGCGAGCACTAAAGTTGTGAATCTAGAGCCTGGGTCGCGCTTTGCCTTCATCTTTGTTCCCAAAAGCACCATTGAAAATGCCAGTCAGGGCAAAGGGCAGGTTCTATTCTCAATCGCGGCTTACAACCCAGACGGCAGCGCCCAAATTGCTAAAGCAGCTGACGGCATCTTTGGCTGGGAAGACACCAGAGCTAACCAATCCGACAAGGATTTCAACGACATCATCTTCAGCTTGAAAGGTGCAGATGAGCAGGTTACAAGCTTGACCTCCCTCGTTGCTCCCACTCGCAACTGGCTAAATAATCCAGTAGCGCAGGCCTTTTTGGATGAGCCACAGTTTTCCCCCGGCGAAAATCCCGCCGAGCCAGGAGAAACACCCGACACCCCAGATCCTGCGCCCGAGCCTGAGCCCAACCCAGGTAGCGATCCTACGCCCGACCCAGTTATTGACGAAACGCCTGACCTAGAGCCCGACCCAGAGCCGGAACCTCAGCCTGAGCCTGAGCCAGGTTCTGAACCTGAGCCCGAGCCAGAACCCGAGCCAGAACCCGAGCCAGAACCTGAGCCAGAACCTGAGCCAGAACCTGAGCCAGAACCGGAACCGGAACCTGAGCCAGAGCCAGAACCTGAGCCGGAACCTGAGCCGGTTAATCCGCCTGTTAGCTCAGGATTCGTGAGCGACATCACAACGGGTACGCCCAAATTTAACCCTGGAAGCAGTGAGGCAGAGATTATCGCGAGAGGCGCCAAAAAGATTACGATTGGCACCCAAACCATCTACATCGGTACTCAGCAAGTCACTAGCATCAACCAAAACCCAATTATCCGCAGCGTCGATCCTGTCAATCCAGAAAACAACTGGCTAAGAACAGATATCGAAACGACGGGGACAGACGGTCGAGGCCAAGGCCTCTTCTGGACAGGCAGCGCGCTGTACGGCGTCTTTAGCGTCGATGGTACGCAGGGCACACCGAGCCAAGACTTCCGCCGAGCAACCGGTGGTGCAAAGCAAAACTACCTGAAGAGCTACGGCCCGGGTGGTGGCGGTAGAATCGCCGTCATCGGCCAGATAGATCCTTCAAACGGCAATCTGCTAAAAGCGGCCCATATCTCGGCTGTCTTGAATAGCGGACGGACCAACTCCCTGTCGGTAACGGGTGCCAGGGTCAATAGCGCTGGCAACTTGGTCCTCAGTGCCCAGTCGTTCTCCAATCCACGGGGTGTCGATGGCAAGCCGCTGACCAGAAACCCAGGCAACAACGCCGGTTCACCTTTCGACTACACCGTCGAAATTAAGCCGGACCTATCAGAAGTGGTGAGTGCTTCCGCCCCCGGCTGGTCCTAACCTGATGGGCAAAGCGTCATTACTGCTATCTTTTGACGCTTTGCCCATGTAAATAACGGCTTGGTTAACGCCATATGAGAAGCTACTCCTACGGGGATTACATGCCCTTTCAGGAGTTCTCTCATATGGCGTTTTGTCTCGAAGAAACGTTTGTTGCGCTAGCCAGCTTGCAGCTGGAAGCGCAGGTGGCGTTTTACAGCAATTTTTTGGCTACTGACCCGGTTGTTCAGACTGCTTCCTATGCAGAATTTCGCTTAACCGGTTTGCGCTTGGCTATCTTTGTGCCCAGCGCAGACAATGCCGTTGAGTTTGGCTGTGGGCAGGTTGTTGGTGTGGGTAGCCCGATGAGTCTGTGTCTGGAAGTGTCTGATCTAGAAGGTGCGATCGCACACCTTGCTACCCTTGGCCACGCGCCCCCTGGCAAAGTCATGCAAGCCTCCCACGGGCAAGAAATCTACGCCTACGACCCAGACGGCAACCGCCTAATTTTGCATCAGTCTCTCAGCCGCAACACAGCCTGACGAAAGCCCAAAACTACCAAAACATTTGAAATAGACAAAAACAACTCTGCGCTACCGTGCAGCCAGTCCACATTGGCAAGCTCTGCGCCATAGGCACTTTTGGCGTAAATGCCCGCCGGAATCGTCACCGCCACAAAAATCAACAGCACATAAAATCCAATCAGCGCTAGCCGAGGCGTTTGCCCGCTCTTGGTCAAAAACCACAAAAACCCCAAATAGGGAAATAGCGACAGCGCAAACAACGATTCTTTGCTCATCTATTTACTCTCCTGCTGTTTGCACTCCTGCTATGCGCCCGACTGCTGCGTTTCTGGCGCCGTCTCTACCGTCGTCTGCGCAGCCGTTGTCACACTGGCAGGTGCTTCCTTAGCCTTTCGCCAAATCCACCAGGCCGCCGCGCACACCGTACAGTTTCCTACGACGGTCATTGCCGCCTGCAAGGTCACCAGCCAGCTTAGCCCTGTCGAATTGTCAAAAAAGTGCCAGGTGCAGGCACACATGGCGCTAATCAGCGCCGGTAGCATGGCAAAGGAGAGCGATCGCCAGGCGCCGTAGCCACTGGCCTCTGCGTACTGCCAAATAAACCAAATCGCAGCGATCCATTCCACTACGCTCGAAATATGAACAATCCAGGTGGGAATCGAAAGCGCGTGCATAGGCGTATCGGCTGCAGGCCTGATCAACTACTCTGTATTCTAGAGTTCTTTTTGGGGTTCTTCGGATTGGCTGCTCACCAGGCAGCATCAAAAAATAGCTAAATCATCGGGGTCAAACGTATGCGAGCGGTGCTGTGTGGCTACTACGGGATGGGAAACGGCGGCGATGAAGCGCTGTTGGCGGCACTGCTGCAGATGCTGCCTGAGCAGGTCACACCGGTGGTGCTGTCGGGCAATCCATCGGAGACGCGCGATCGCCATCAGGTCAAAGAAGTCATTCCCCGCAAGTCTGTCGGCGCTGTCATCGCTGCCCTGCGCCGGTCCGATGCTTTCATTTGGGGCGGCGGTAGCCTCATGCAAGATGCCAGCAGCGCCCTAAATCCCTTTTACTACGGCGGTCTGATGCTGCTCGCCCAAATGATGGGGCTAAGGACGCTTGCCTGGGCGCAGGGAATTGGCCCATTAAATAAGAGGACGAGTCGGTGGCTGGCGCGTCGGGCGCTCTCTCACTGTAAGGGTATTAGTGTGCGCGATCGCGATTCGGCGGCACTGCTGAGTCGTTGGCAGCGGTCTTGCCTGCTAGCACCCGACCCGGTGTGGGCCTTAGAGGCAACGCCAGTAAAAGGGCTGTGGGAGCTGCCTGCCCCCCGCGTTGCGGTTGCCCTGCGTCCCCACAGGCATCTGAGCGAGGCGAGGCTAAAGACCCTCGCGCTTGCCCTGTCGAATTTTCAGCAGGCAACCGGTGTCTGTCTATTACTAGTGCCATTTCAGCCGGTCAAAGATTTGGCGATCGCTCAGTTCATCGCTAGCCATCTCAGCGGACCTCACCAAATCTACAGCCTGAGCCAGCCTCAACAGCTCAAAGGTCTCTTTCGAGGCGTAGAGATGACTATTGGCATGCGTTTTCATGCGCTTATTATGTCTGCTGCAGAAGGCTGCCGCAGCTTTGCCATCAGCTACGACCCCAAAGTCGATGCGATCGCGCGATCACTCACCCTACCCGGCTACGATCTCTCCCCCACCCCTACCGTGCTGCCTGCCTTCCCCGATGGCGACAATGCCCCCAATCTGCTTTGCAAAGCCTGGCTAGACTGCTATGCCAATGGCGATGCCCTAACGCCAGACCAAATACAAGCCAAGCTCGACCAAGCGCTGATGCATCAGGATCTGCTCGCTGAGACGTTGGCTAGTTGAGACTACGACTCGCCAAAACTTTGCTAGCCCAAGCCTTGACTTAATCGTCACTAATGTTACAACCTGTAACGAATACACCGAGCTGAACCGACGAAATTCCGTATTTGATCATTATTTGTACGGAATTTATGGTTTTTATTGGTTTAGGCCTACAGTTATTGGTTCTTCTGTGCTACTACTTTAGGGAACTATTTTTTACGATTCCCTGATTTTTACTGAACCGCCTTATTTTTCTAGGCTTCTGGCGGTTGTCTGCCTCGGGAATTACTCCTCACACTTTCAGTGTTCGTAACTTACAGCTATGAGCGAAAACAAGTCACCTCTATCATCGTCAGATTCTTACCCTACATCAGACAGTTTCCTCGACGATGGAGATACTTCCGGCGCAGGAAGCCCGCTTGTAGAACACCCGCCGCAAGGCCAGACAGAAGATCAAACAGAAGGCGCTGAAGAAGCGCAACGCACAACTGAACAGATGACCTTAGAGTCGGTCATGTCCAACTCATCATCGCCTTCTGAAGGTCAGCTCTCTGGCGATATCGACCTCGCAGAGCCTGATGACATGTGGGACGTAGTGGATAATTTGCCTGGTACTGTTCCAACCTTAGAGGCACCCGCGACCGGTCGATCTATGGATACGCCTGTTTCGGCAACGCCATCGGAACGTGAAACAGAGCTACTGACGCTCATTCACGACCTCAATGAGTGTAATGATGTGCTGTTAGCACGCGTCTCTCAACTAGAGTCGGCCCTCGAAAAGTCACAGCAAATCTTTCGGAGCGAGACTGAGAAGGTGGCCGAGCAGGCCAGACTTGCCCAGGACAAAATGGCACAACAAGCCTCAGAACAACAGGCCTCAGCACAGCAGGCTTCTCAAAACGCGCAGCAGCAAATTGCCAAAGTAATCGATCAGTTAGAGACTGCCGAACAGGCATTGCAGCGTCAGCAGCTCGTGAATGAAACGCTACAGGCAGAGCTAACCAATGCCCAAGAGCGAATTACTCAGCTAGAGCACGAGGGTGCCCTCACTGCCCAGCAGCATGCTGCAGAAGCGCAGGCCCGCGTACAGGCCGAAACGGCCAATCGAGATTTGCGATCGCGCCTTCAGCGTCAGCAGCGCTACACCCTCCAGTTCAAAGCGGCTCTCGAAAAATCGCTCACGGTAACCGCCAAGCCCACCAGCCTTAGCAGCCCTTCTACCGTAGGCCAGCCCACCTCTTTTCAAGACACCAGCAGCGTCTCCATGCCCAAGGCTCAGCGCATCATTCCTTGGGCTGAGGCTGGCACTGCTTCTCCTTTCGAAGGCATCGACCCCCATCTAGAAAATCTCATCCGCAGCGCAGCCCAACCCACCCGCGAATCGGACCTGCGCCCTACGACGTCTGCGCAGGCCGATGCTGTGCATAACGAGCCCGACAGTCAGTCACCATTGCCCTCTGTCAGTGAACCCATTGCCGACCCCGAAGCGGAAGCTAAGCTCTGGCAAGATCTAGAGCGGGTGATGGACAATGCCACCGAGGTTGCGACCACAGAAGTTGTCACTGGAGTAGCAGTGGAAGCAAGCTCTTCGGAAGCTTCTCAAGACGTGACAAAAGAGAAAGCTGTCGTGGCCGAATCTGCAGGTAAAGGGGTGAGCGGTCAGGTCGCAGACGCTCAAACAGGATTTACTGAGCCTTCTCCTTGGGATGGGCAGGCGATCGCTCAGCAGACCCCTTCGGCTGAAGAGAATTCACCCAAAAGTGACGCGGCGCTAGCAGCTGGAGGAGATACTTCTGCTGTTTCTCCCGTTGTCAATCCGCTGCGAGCGAAGAAGAAGAAGCGATCGCTCTCATCCATTCAGCTCCCCACCTTCGAGAAAGCAAAAGCTGGCAGCTTCAAGCGTTAGGGGGTCAGCTCTCTGTCCAAACCCGGAAGTAAAACTCGACTAACAAATAAGCCCCTACGGTGACTGAACCGTAGGGGCTTATTTGTTAAAGCCGAAAGAGAAGTATCCGCCTACTGCGGAGAGTCGCTATTGCCCATGGCCATCTGAACAACGGTAGGCTGCCCAGCATCGTTGTGATACTTGTTGGCCCACTGGCTGATCAGCTGGTCTAGCTCATCGAATGCGGCTTCTCGGCTTTCCATAGGAATGTTCAATTCTTCCAGGATTCGGCGAGTGCCTGGCTGTGTGTCGGCCCACTCCCGCATGAGGCGGAAGTAGCGAGCCGTGTCTTCCATCATGGTGTAGGTTCTTTCTTCTTCGCCCACCGGAGAATACGACGCCCGCGTCAGCGCATAAAAAGGCATCCCGCCCATCGGCGAATCGATCCTGGCCACCGTACCCGCGTAGATTAACCGCCGTCTGATGTGCTCAGCGAGCGCGTCACTGAGGGCCATGCGTCGGCTCTCTGGCAGATTTTCTTGGGAGCGAGCATGCAGAAACTCAACGAGCTCCATAAATTGGAATCCGTTGAGTAGCTGCGCGTCGGGTAGCGGCTCTGGTAGGTCTGCTGCTTTGAGCTTGGCTTCGACCTGGCGCTTTTCGTTAGAGCTTAGGCTGGTGCCTGGGACACGGTACTCGCCCGGTTTCCAAGGATACTTTTGTAGCCAAACGTAGGGGAGTTGGATGAGGTAGCCCGGCTCCTGAGAACCTAGCATTTTGAGGAGTCGGCCTTCGTGGAGCGCGGCCTGCATCTCTTCGACAATCACCTTCACCCGCTTGGGTTCAATGTGATGCAGGTGCCCCGTCATTCTGAGATTTTTGCCCTGCTCTACATAGGTGGTGTAGATGGCGCACTTAGCGGCTGTCGCAGCTGCATCCAAAAAAGCACCGTGACGGTGACCGCCTGTACACATCGCACTAAAGGCTAGGTACATCATGATCTCGTCGATGGCGCTAGGCTCTAGCTTTTTTACTAAGTCGGTGTTGCTGGTCATTAAAAACTCAATCAAGCGGAAATGCTTAATACATAGAATGCACAGAATACAGTCAGAAAGGAACAGCCTTACGTATTAGGAACCCGGAGAGCAAGGTATAAAATGCTACGCAGAAAAGGTCTTGCTTCAAACAGCCTTAACTTAGCCCACATTCTACACCCTATGCTAGGCGAAAGGTCGGAAACGCCTGATTTTAGTATTGGTTCCAAGGTTGAACCCTCTTGTGACTGGTTGGCCAAAAGCTGTGGGAGTACGTTGATTACTCTACGCAGGTAAGCCAACGAATATGACGGTGACGATGACAGCCGCAGAGGTGTCACCCCAGGGAGTCGCTAAAGTTGCTGACTCCGCAGAAGTGCCCATTGCAGCTACTCAGGAAAAAGCAAACGGTTAGAAACTATATAAGTGACGGAACAATACGACCGCTGCCCCGATGGGACAGAAGAACTTTGCTGCGGTAGCCGTTCAAGGACTGTTCAGAAGCTTCCAAAGAAGCTCCAAAAGCAGCCCTCGCAGACTGAAAAGCACTTTTGCCCCGGTTGGGAGTGCTATCTAGTCGGCCACTGCCGCGATAAGCCACATCGACCGCTTCACTCAGCAAGGGACCAAGGGTCTCTTGTGATGCATGAGATGAAGAATCCTCTATATATATGCTCGTGAGCGCACCAGTGACGCAAGAAACGGCCACGCAGCCGCCGAGCAGGTATTGATAAGAAGTCAGCATGAGTGCTAAGTGATTTCCAAGTCGTTATTCACTGTTACGTTGACTCTGTGTAAAGTCAGGACGATCTATGTGAAGAATTGACCCAATCATAACGGCCAAATTTGGGTGCAAAGTAGCCATTTTCCAGCCGAATTCCAAGTACCTAGAAGATTCACCTGCTGTCCATTTGAGAGTCTTGAAAAAGTCTCCGTAATTTCCGAGGTAACTGTCACTAAATTGACGCTATTAGGTAACACTTCAATGGTGTTTTGATAAAGTTGGTACTTGCCTTTTGGCATTTTTATGAATTCCCCCTGAAGAGATAGCAATTGGGGGATGTTTAAGCGAGGTGTTTTTACCGGAATTTTATCTGTGGCTAAGGGATGGTACCCACTTTTTGCGTATTTCGTACCGTTTTCTACATAGAATTTCTGAGTTTTTGCCCAAGTTGCCTTTTCGGGGGTGACATTAAATAGGGGGATGACCGCAGCGGGGGCAGTAGGCTCTTCAATGAGCGCTGTTTGCAGCGATCGCACATCCAATTCTCTCGGCATGCAGCGCTGCTCTATGCACAATGCTGCCGCCATCCCAGCGGCCTGACCAATCCCTAAAACGACCGGCTGTAGCCGGGTTGCACCATTGGCAATGTGGGAGACAGAAATGTTTTTTTCGCAGGCAAGAAAGCCCTCTATGTTTTCGGGTACCAGTGCGCCGTAGGGGATGGTGAAGGGGGTCCCTGTCCAGCGGCCGCCCCAGTGAGTAGACTTGGGCGCCAGCGGCATCTCGAAGCCCGGATAGTGATGATCGTTTGGATAGTTGCCGATGGCGATAGCGGTGACCTGCCCAGCTGCGTCGGTCGGCAAAGCTGCGCACTGCCCGCCCTCGACGGGCAAAATGTCTCGCTCGCTGACGGTCACCGTGCCGATTATTCGGCGGCTTTCCCGGTAGTAGGGCATGAGCGCAAACCCGCCTCCCGGAGCGGTGGCCGTGGCCGGAAAGATGTCTGGCGCGAGACCGTAGCGATCGCCTAGCTGGGTCTGAATGTATCTGGCAAAGGCCTGGCTGTGCCATCTCGCCTCTTGGCCGTACTGCGCTCTGGCGGCGTCTGATTCGATGAGTCGCTGCAGGCCGACGCCGTAGTCGTTGCCGCGATGGGGCCAGTTGATCATGAAGCGATGGCCAGGCAGGCGACCGTAGTTCAGGCACATTTCCCCGGCTGACGTGTCGCTATCACCGTAGTTTTGCCAGGCGCCTGCGAAGTCATTTGCCAATTCAGCATCTGTAGAAACGTTGGGCGGACGCTCAATGGCAGGCGCCCCCGCCTCCGCAAAATCCTGCATGATTACCACCCAAGTGGGGGACTGCACCGGGTAGCGCTGAGTAATGGCATACAGGGGATCTGCCGGATCGCTGAGAGAGACCGGCGCGCTCGGCTCATCCCAAACATCTCGGGTTTCCCAGCCCCAGCGATAGGGCACCTCACCCAGGGCTAGCACATCGCCTAGCTCGGTGCCATCTAACACAATCGAGGCCTGCACGGTGACTTGGTCGAAGGCTACACCAGTGATGCGATCGCCCTGACGCAAAACGGCTCTTGGCTTTTGTCCGGCAATCCACCGCAGGTTGGGCAAGGCCGCCGCCCAGTCGGCAAAAATCTGCGCCCCAACCGCCGGATTGTAAGTAAAGAAGCTGACCCAGCCATGGTCTAGCCCCTCTGGATGGCGCTGCCGCAGCTCATGGAGAAAGGCGCCCCACAACCCCGTTTGAAAGGCCGCAAGCTCATTGCCATCTGGGGCCGAGACGCCTGCCGATGTGAGCATGCCACCCAGCCAAGGCAGTTCGGAAACAACCACGACCTGCGTGCCACGGTCTGCGCCCCGTCGTGCTGCCTGAATGGCTGCCGCCGCCCCACCAGTTCCTCCGCCTACGACCAAAATGTCTGACGTGATGTTATCTGAAGTGCTCATATCCTCGTAGGACTCAATGCCACGAGAGACAGCTTACAGGTAGGGCGTTACATCTTCTCCCACGTCATCCGCCAGGTAAGACAAGGCGCGAAACCGTAAGCCAACGAGCTGCTCGTAGAGCGGATTGAGCTTACACATGGGTGGAATGTGGACAACTTTGCGGCCAAAGAGCTTCACGTCTCGCTCAAAGGGGCACTGGGAAGGCACCAGCTTACACACAAATCGAGCAAGCCTGGGATCTTCTACGCTGAGCTGATCGAGCCACTCCCGGGCTGGCTTTAGCGGATCGAGTTTGTCTTTAGTGTGGTCTTCTGAGTAGCCTTCGGGGGGCGTTAGGGGGCTGGCAGCGCCTGCGGGAGCTGCTGCGCTACCGTCTGCTGAGTCGTCTTCTGCGCTGTCGTCTGATTCTGGGGGATGGAGCTGCGCTGACTTGAGATTGGAGAGGGTCAACTGTAGCGATTCGAGGCCTTCTGGCTCGGGGGCGATCGCTTCTGCAAAGGCCATGATTTGGGTGTGTTCGGCCTCGGAGAGGGTGCCATCTGAGAGCGCCACCATCACGGCCATACGCAAAAAGTTTTGGGCGGCGGCCTCGCTGAGTTCGAGCGCTACGAGGGCAGCGGGCTCAATCGGGTCGAGCGTTTCAAAGTCGGTGCAAGGGGCAAATTCAGACTCCACCATGGCGTGGATGATCGATTTTTCCGCTTCGTCGAACTGGCCATCGGACCAGGCGACCGTCAGCAAACCTCGTAGCCAAACTTGAATTTGTGACTGAGTGTAGGGGGAATTTTGGGTGGCTATTGTCATGGTTCTTATTAGGCAAAATCCATCGCAAGATACAGGTCTGCTTAATGCGTTTATCTTCCTTTTTGAAGTAGCAGATACTAACAGTAAAGAACGGTTTCTTATTGGCCTTTTAAGTTCTTTTTTGAGTAGCCCTTTTGTAATAGTTTTTTTATGTTTTATCGGCGGTGTTCTAACGTATTAGGAAACTGCGGGGCCGAGTCACTCGATTCAACCATGGTTACAGCTTTCAAGGCTGTCTCAAACGAGTCGGCAGAAGTACACTTCTAAAAAGTCTAGGCCTTTGGTCTATCTCAGTTTACTGCTGTCTGACCTAAGGCCTAAATCTACTTTTTATGACCTTTTCTGTTTAGGATTTGTTCTTAAAGTCGCTACGCCATTCTGATCCGGTTTTACCCGTCACGACCCACAGCAGCGATCGCGCCCCATCGCGGACTTCTCTCATAATGGTTTCGGGCCTGTCGGGGGTGCGTTCGGTCGGAATGGCCACCGGCTTAAACCCAATGCCTCTGCTGCCCAGTACGATTTGGGCGACGACGCTTGCTCGCCGCATGTGATAGTCAGAGGTGAGCAAATAGACTTCGCGGATGTCTCTGGCCTCTAGCTCATCGACGAGGGTTGTGAAGTTGGTCACGGTGTCTACCGCTTGGTAGTCGAGGTGCCATTGCTCTACAGGAATATGCGCTTCGTCGAATACCCACTGCGCATACTCAGGATTGCTGCCAGACGATATCCAAATCTCAACTGCGGGGTGGGTCTTGGCAAACTGCGCCGCAAAGACTTCGCGCTCTGGTGCTCCGCCTAGCACGAGCGCTACGGAGGGGGTAAGAAATTGCTGCTGATGGCGACTGTAGGCAGTTGCAAGGGTACCCGCCGTCAGCGACAGCAAAAATGCGCCAATCACAAAGGACATCAGACCCGAGGACTTTTGACGACTCGGCGGATGGCTACGCACACGATTCTGATAAAAAAATCCTCGACGGCTCAGTGCTCGAGCGATCGCTCTTTTTGATTCCATATGAACACAGGCGTAGGGGCAAGGCTATTTGACTGAGATGCAGGCCCTGCTGATGGATTTGGTGTGGGTTTAATGTAGGGGGTTTTAGGTATTTTTGCCTCCGTACGGAAAGCAAAATAAGACTCAGTACGTTGGG
>JBCBFY010000072.1:0-25420 GCA_038527325.1 Cyanobacteria bacterium J06614_10 | reverse complement strand
GTTTGACTATTTGCGAACATGCTGTGCGATCACTGTAGTTGATATTCATACTCTTTGATGCAAATCCTTTTCTACGCTAGATATCTCAGATTTCTTTCCTAGATTTCCGGTGTCGATATCTCCGATAATTTTATTCTTCTTAGTAGAAGAATGGTGTGCTAGCTGCATAAGCTCAGTGAGCAGAGACTTTTCATATCGTATGGATTACAGTTCTCAGGCTTACCTTACTGCTCAAGATTAAATCTTGGGGATGCTCCAGTTTTGGCCGTGGACAGCAAAAAAGGATACGTAATAGATCTCTGAAGATCCGCCAATCAGATTCTGACCTTCTATCTGTCGTTA
The DNA here is from genome assembly GCA_038527325.1 of Cyanobacteria bacterium J06614_10. Lineage (GTDB taxonomy): Bacteria > Cyanobacteriota > Cyanobacteriia > Phormidesmidales > Phormidesmidaceae > Phormidesmis. Next base: position 25,078 of record JBCBFY010000072.1, on the reverse strand, counting down.
CGCTGACTGGTTCGCACACAATTCCTCGGCTCTCAAATACTGAGAAATTGATCGCTCTTTTCTACCGCATATGAAAATCTGACGTCTCCAAATACTCATGTACTAACCCTCGCTGCTGAAAGGTCCCTACCAGCGTTGTAAAGTTAGTCACCGTATCTGTCGCTCTATCGTCAAGCTGTACTCGCGATAGAGCACCACCTCCGCCTTGCCGAAAATATCAGCCGCTTTCTCAGCGGATACGCCACTAGAAATCCAAACGTCTAACTGAGGATGCTGACGAGCTAAGTTTGCCGCAAAGTCTACCCGGGCCTGTCCACCCCCCAGTACGAAGATAGCTTGAGGCTTAGGCACACGAGACTTCACTGCAGCTAGCGATATCGGGATGCTTGCGAAATAAAGGGTGAGTGCGATCGCTATACCGAAAGCGAGGTAGCGAAACTTTAGATTGAACATTGTACGAACGTTGCGCCTCGTGATTAGCCTAATCGAGTACCTTAGGAATCACATGGGTTAAGGTTCGTAAAATTTATCAAAAGAGACCCTCGCGGGTTTAGATTAATAGAGAAACCACTGAAAGATTGCAAACCCCATGGCAAATCGGGCGCTGGATTGGTTGCGGCAAGCTAAGCGTGATTTGCAGCAAGCGCAGGCATCTGAGGCTGGTGAGCGCTATGAGTGGGCTTGCTTCGCAGCGCATCAAGCTGCTGAGAAAGCAGTAAAGGCATTGCACTTTGCGCTAGGTCAGGAGGCTTAGGAGCATCTAGTAGCACGTTTGCTAAGTGAACTTCCGGATACGGTGGACGTTCCGTCACTACTACTTGAGCAAGCTAGGGTGATAGATAACTTCTACATACCTACCCGGTATCCAGATAGCCACCCGGAGGGATCTCCCTTCGAGCATTATGGTATCTTGCAGAGCAAGGAGGCTATTCGCTATGCCAGTGAGATCATTGACTTCGTCGATAATGAAGTGGCCAAACCGTGATGACGTACACGCGGCTTTTGAGCAGTGGACTGAATCGTTGAAGCATACCGCTGAGTCATCGGCTGTTTTGTCAGTCGGATATTTCGGCTCTTATGCTCGGGGCGATTTTGGCGTCGGCAGCGACCTGGATGTGGTCATTCTTCTGGCTGAAAGTAGTGAGCCATTTGAGCGCCGGGCGAATGCCTGGGATTTTTACTCGATTCCCGTACCGGTAGAAGCGCAGGTGTATACGCTTGAAGAGTGGCAACGGTTGCCTGAGCGGCTGCCGCGCTTTTATAGAACGCTGATGAAAGAAACTTGTTGGCTGTTGAATCCTCAGATCGCTTCGAACGAGGATGTTGAGAGAGGGAACGAATGTTGAGTGTTTAAGATAGGTGGCCAGCGTAGAGGGTTTAGTTGAGAGTATGGCGTAGCGGAGAGAAGTTAGCGATCGCACCCACTATTCCACTATCATTGGGTTGCGTAAGATAGCGAGCATCATTGCAATGACGGCCATTACCCAAAAAGCGAAGCAAACAATTTCACCCCTGCCGACGCCGGTGAGCTTCGAGCAGTTTATAGAGTGGTATCCCGAAAATGCTGAGTATCGCTACGAGCTACATCGCGGGTTAATCATTCAGATGCCAAAGCCTAGAGGAAAACATTCAGAAATTGCCGGATTTATTCATGATGAGCTGGCGATTATGCTTCGGCAAAACGAGCTTCCTTTCTTCATTCCCCGAGAGTGCATCGTTAAGGTAAGCGATGATACTGGATATGAGCCCGATGTAATCGTTTTAGACCGAGAAGCCTCAACCGATGAGCCCCTGTGGGAAAAAGCATCTACTATCCAAAGTGGTACCACTGCTAAGCTCGCGGTTGAAGTGGTTTCTTCCAACTGGCAAGACGACTACGAGATTAAGCTAGCAGGCTATGAGTCAGTCGGCATCGCTGAATACTGGATCATCGACTACGCAGGTATTGGTGGTGTGCGTCACATCGGTAAGCCAAAGCAGCCCACTTTTACGGTATGCAGCCTAGTCGATGGAGAATACGAAGTCTCACGCTTTCGCAGAGATGATCCAATCGTATCACCGCTATTTCCTGACGTAGCGCTAACGCTTAGTCAGCTACTTTGATCAACGCTGTCGGAAAGTTGTTATTGTTGTGAGAGTGTGACTTGGGTAGCTAGTCACGACAAAATGATGTGCAACGCTACTGAAAGATGGCGGCGATCGCACACTCAAATCCTGGCAAAATCGGCGAAGTCAACACATCTTCTTGTAACAGTGTCGCCACTTGCTGCAGTTGCGCATCTTGCCGCCGAAACACTTCAACGGTTTGCATTCGCCAGTTTACAATCCAGTATTCCGCTACCCCATGCAGTGAATACAGTTTGAGCTTTGCCTTGCGGTCTCTTAGCTCATTGGTTTCCCCTGCAGAGAGTACTTCGACAATAATTTCTGGTGCGACCGTAAAGTGTCCTGCGTCGTCAAGGCCATTTTCCCAACGCTCTTGGCTGACCCAAATCACATCAGGAATAATAGCATCCTCATCTGTCAAAATCACACCTGGTGCTTCTAACGCTTTACCCAAACCTGTTTGGCGAGACCAAGCCGTCAGCTCAAAATGAAGATTCCCCCCTGCATTTTGATGCTGTGCATGAGGAGCACGCGTCACGAGTAATTCTCCATTAATGATTTCGTATCGTTTTGAGCCCCAGTTGTCGGGCATCAGGTCCAAGTCTTGAACCGTCCAGCGAACGGGATTAGCAACCATAGCCTAAAACGGGTAATGTTTAGCAGCGAGCTTTCCCGTATTATAGCCCGGCACCCTTTAGGTAGGCTGATTCGGTGAGCTGAAGTCGCTTACTGAAAGATGCTAGCGATCGCACACTCAAACCCTGGCAAAATCGGCGAAGTCAATACATCTTCTTGCAACAGCGTAGCTACTTTCTTTAGCTGCGCCGCTTGCCGCCGATAAACTTCGATATTTTTTAGCCGCCAGTTTACGATCCAATATTCCTGCACACCATGAATGGAGTAAAGCTTTAGCTTCAGCTCGCGGTCTCTCTGTTCTTGCTTGCTGCCTGCAGAAAGTACTTCGACCATCAATTCGGGGGCAACAACAAAGTGGCCAGCTTCATCAATACCGGTTTCTAGGCGCTCATTGCTCGCCCATACCACATCTGGAATCACCGCATCGATCTCTGTGAAAACGACGCCAGGTGCTTGAAATGATTTTCCTGAGCCCGTCTTCTCAGACCAATTTTCGAGTCGCGTATTCAACTTACTGGCTACGCCTTGATGGCGAATGTGAGGCGCGCGGGTCACAAGTAACTCTCCATCAATTAGCTCGTAGCGTTTCCAGCCGCCATCGTCGGGCATGGCGGTGAGGTCTCGAACGGTCCAGCGAATTGGGTTTGCAATCATATCGCCTAATCGTGAGTGCTTTTGTATTGTATCTCAAATGCTCTGATACCTTAAAACACTGTTCGCATCAACATAATTTGATGTGAGAATGGAAAGGCATCCAAGAGGGGGGACGGGCGTTCATGAAAGCGGGGAGTAAGTACTATCCACTGTTTGAGTATTTACAGCAGTATCAGCTGGGTGATGATGACAACATTTGCCTGACGTTTGCTAAAGTGGAGGCCATTTTGCAACAGCCACTGCCAGCCTCTGCTGCGAAGAGAGCCTGGTGGAGCAATCGCGACAGCAACAGTGCGCTGCAGGCAGGTGCTTGGATTCAGGCGGGCTACCATGTGGCCGCTGTCGATTTTGAACAACAACGTGTCACCTTTTCTCCGTTTCAGGCAGAATATACGATTCGCAAGACGGGTGATGCGATTGTGTGGGACCAAAACGCTATCAAGGCGCTGCGTAAGCATATGGGCTACACCCAAGCTAAGTTTGCCGATGCCATGGGCGTGCGCCGGCAAACGGTAAGCGAGTGGGAAAATGGTGTGTACGAGCCAGACCGCTCTACCGCTAAGCATCTAGCGCTGATTGCAGAGCAGGCGACTTTTTTGCCATAGCGTTCGGAGTAACTTTGAAGACTGTTTGAACATCTATCTTTTGTGATTGACATTTGTCCGTTAAGCGTGCGAGTCTGAGAGTGTAAATAAACACATCTCACACGCATGAATGCCCTCGCTCTTCGTTCTGTGACTGTCCCAAACAGCGCTTCAAACAATGCTTCAGATACTGCCCGGTCTCTTCTCGAAGGCAGCAGTTCTAGCGAAACAACAAGCTCACCAGAACTGCTGGCCGCGCCGACGTTCTCTCCTGGTGAGGGAGAGCCGCTACGACACATCTTACTGGGTACGCCAGGTGGGGTCCGGCAGACCATACACCTTCTCCATACGCTGCGGTATGTGGAAAATGCACTGTGGAGTCCGCTGGTACCCATTCCTGACAATCAGCTAATTATCACGCCACGCCAAGGGGAAGTGATGAGTTTGTTGATCAGAAATTTGCGCGCTTGATTTTGCGTGCCTAGTCGATCAGTTCACCGCTTTCTTGGAGGGCGTGGAGCCTTTGGTAGAGTCCGCCTGCTTCGAGCAGTTCGTCGTGGTTGCCGATTTGGCTGATGCGGCCCTGGTCTAAGACGACAATTTGGTCGGCGTCTCGGACGGTGCTGAGCCGGTGGGCGATGATGATGAGCGTCCGGGTGCCAAAGAGCGATCGCATTGCAATTTGAATGGCCCTTTCAGACTCGTAGTCGAGGCTAGAGGTGGCCTCATCAAACACCAGCACATCCGGGTTGACAATCAGCGCACGGGCGATGCCGATACGCTGCCGCTGACCGCCCGAAAGGCGCACGCCGCGCTCACCAACGGTGGTGAAGTATCCCTTTGGCAGCTGTTGAATAAAGTCGTGGGCCTGGGCAATTTCGCAGGCCGTTTTGATTTCTTCAAAGCTGGCTTCGGGGTTGCCATAGAGCAAATTCTCCATCAGCGTGCCATTGAAAATATCCACCTCTTGGTGCACGATAGCCAGCCGCTTCCGGTAGCCGGTGACATCTAGCTGACGGATGTCTTTTCCATCGATGAGAATGCTGCCACTGTTTGGCTCGAAGTAGCGAAACAACAGTTTTACCAGGGTCGATTTGCCAGAGCCAGAGCGACCTACTAGGGCCACTGTTTTATAAGGCTCTATCAGTAGCTCGATGTTTTTCAGCACCGGTTTGTGGGTGCTGTAGCCAAAGGTGAGCTGCTGAAAGTGCACTTTGCCCGTGAATTGGTACATAGGACCGTCGGGCAGGAGTGCACCCGCATCGTTGCCGGGCGGTAGCGCCGTAAATTCCTGAAAGCGAGCCATGGGGGCATAGCGGCGAGCAAACATTTCTGCCAGATCGCAGATGGGATCGACTTCGGCGTAGGCCATGCTAGCCACCGTGAGAACGGTGATGAAATGACCAATGGAAATACTTCCCCGCACGGTGAGCCACAGCGTCGTACAGAGCACGATGAACATGCAGCTTTGAACAATGGTGCGCTGATACGTGCTGAGGATGGTGTAGCCCTTGTGAATGCGATAGTCGAGCACTTTGAACTCCCGGTCTAGGCGCTGGGTTTGGCGCTGAAGTTCGGCCAGCTCATTGCCGAAGGCCTTCACCGTTTTGATATTGGTGATGATCTCCGAGTTGCGACTGTCGGTATTTTCGATGTACTTATCTAGGCGTTCTTCTCGCTGGGAGAGATCTTTTAGCCCCAGGAAGCTGTGGAGCAAGATGCCTGCTACAGAGGTGAGTACGATGGCTGCCACTCGCCAGTCAACTAGGCCGATGACGACGAAGATCCCAACGACCCGCACCACTTTTGGAATCAGCTGTTCGGTGATGCCGGGGTAGGTCCAGGTGTAGTTTGAGAGACCTTTGGCAACTCGGGCGGCGATGCGGCCTGGGTTGTTTTCATCGTAAAACTCTAGGGGTAAAGACAGAATTTGCTTGAGTGCTTTTTCGGCGTTGACCCGGCGAGCCCGGAAAGCAGTATCCCAGCTGAACCAGCCGCCCAGCCACGGCTGAATGGGCGCGCGACCAACAGTGACCAGTCCCGTGAGAATCACCAGTGTCCACAGTGCGAACTGCTCTGTGGAAGGGCGCCCGGTGGCTTGGGCCAGCTGATTGACCAATCGCTGGAGGGGCGCGTCGATGGGTTGCCGGGAAATGAGGTTGAGAATTTGCCCGGTTGCATAGGGCACAAAGAGATCGATTACCTCGAAAAGGCTCATCATGGTGGCGCTAAAGAGGGTGATCTGCCAGTAGTGCCGGTAGTAGCTTAGAATCTTCAAAAACTTTTGCATGATTCAAAGGAAGAATTGTAGTTAAACAGAAGGCAGGAAACAGAAGGCAGGAAACAGAAGACAGGCGGATTAGTGCCCCAAAGGAGAGTGTTGTTTAAACAACAAAGTCTCCTTTGGGGCGACATCATGATTGCTTTGGGAACGGGCCGCGCTAACAAAAAATGCTTTTAAGCACGAACAGCAAACCTTATCAGCCGCGATTTATGGCCTGTCGCGACGGCAGTGGGTGCTGGCTACCTAATGAAGGTGCCAGTTCACCGGGTCGATGACAATACACGCCAGGCGGGCACCTACGCGCGAGCGCGCAGGATGTGGGCCGTGCCCGCAAACTGCGCGGACACGTGCCTAAGCCTAGCGATTGATATAAATCGCTGAAAAGGGTGCTGTATTGTAGTGTTTCCGCAAGCCGAACCCGTGGAATGGTTGCCTGGCGGTGGACGAGGTTAACGCTGGACGGTGAAGTATGGGTGAATGAATAACATGGTGGAGCCTCCCGGGATGAGTGATGAATGCCTATTTGCTAGGGTGTTGCGCCTTGATTTGCACCTGAGATGGGCTACGCAGTAGGCCGATTGCCTAGCTTGTTTATCTGCAGTGATCTACAGTTTTTCGGTAAACATTTTTTGGGGAAAATTGTCGAGTCTAGCCATGATAGCGATAGAAAATCGATTGCGCAACTGTTTTTGTGATTTTCTTATTTTGCCGTGAGCGGTTTTAAGGAGACTTTTTTCTACGGTTCTAGAGATAGGTTCGGTGTTTGATTCGAGCTAGTAGGATATGAATTGTTGTAGATTACTCAGTGCGTGGGGCTAGAGTGCATGGGGCTAGAGTGCGTGGGGCTAGGCGACTCAGTATAGTTGTAGAGAATACATCGTTTGGAAATCAGCACTTTAGCCTGGTATTGGGAGATTGGTACATGGACAAGGTAAGCGCAGCGGATGGGAACGGTGCTGAAAACGGTGTGGAAAAGTTAGTCGGTCCGTCTGACTGGTTTGAGCCGCTGTATGCTCAAGCGGCTGGAGATGCTGACCGGGTGCCATGGGCATTGCCGGGCGCTACGCCATATCTAACGGATTGGCTATCGCAAAATCAGGTGAATGGCGAAGGGCGCTCTGCTGTAGTGGTGGGCTGCGGCCTGGGCGATGATGCAGAAGCACTGGCGGCAGCGGGCTTTGAGGTGACGGCGTTTGATGTTTCGGCAAGTGCGATCGCTTGGGCTAAGCAGCGGTTTCCGCAGTCGAAGGTGACCTATGCGATCGCTGACTTATTCAATTTCCCCACAGCGTGGCAAGGCGTGTTTGACCTGGTTTTTGACTTTCGGACGATTCAGGCGCTGCCACTGGCCGTCCGGCAGGCGGTGATTGGCCAGATTGCGGCGCTAGGGGCGTCTGACGGGACGGTGCTAATTGCTACGTATTTACGGGAAGATGGTGCGCCTGCAGGGGAAAATCCACCTTGGCCGCTGACGCTGGAGGAGCTTAGCTACTTTGAAGCGGTGGGGTTGTCGGTGGTAAAGCAGCAGAGATTTCAGAAAGCGGAGAGTCGATTTTGCGATCGCATCCTCATCCAGTATCGTGTTCCGTGATGTTCATGGCCGCGAGATTGGGCCGCTAAGCTATGCCAAACCCTGTTCGGCTCGATCAATACTCTCCTGGGCCGACTTATAGTCCGGGTGCTCCCCTACTGCAGCAGCTGCTTTGGTACTACGTGGGCTCTCCGCTGTGCATGAGCTACCTGCTGCCTTTTTCTGGTCTGAAGGTTTGGCTGCTTAGGCGCTTCGGGGCGACTGTCGGCAGCGGTGTCCGTATCAAGCCCGGCGTCAGAGTTAAGTTTCCGTGGCGGCTAAGCATTGCAGACCATGCTTGGCTAGGCGAAGGTGCCTGGATAGATAATTTGGCACCGGTTGCGATCGCAAGTCACGTCTGCATCTCTCAGGGGACCTATCTCTGCACCGGCAATCACGACTGGCGCAAGCCAACCTTCGACCTGCGGGTGGGGGCGATTTCTATTGAGGAAGGGGCTTGGCTGGGGGCGAGGTCGGTGGTGGGTCCCGGGGTGACCGTCGGTGCTGGCGCAGTGCTCTCTCTCAATAGTGTGGCCAGTCGCTCGCTGGAGAGCTGGATGATTTATGTTGGAAACCCTGCTCAGCCAGTCAAAAAGAGAGAGATTTTAATAGATGGGTGAGCGCTACTGTTCTGTTGTTTTGACTTCTGTTGTTTTCGCTTCTGTTGTTATTGTCTCTGTGGTTCTAGCTTCTGCAGCTCGATTCGCCCGCGATCGCTTACGCTTATAGAATTCTGAAGCGGCAATGCCAAAGCTGTAGAGAATGCCTGCATTGCCGCTCGCGCCGACCGCCGCGCCAACGATGGGAATGAGTTCTACAGCGCTAAGGCCTGTTTTCATTGCTGTAGATGCGCTCAGGGAGGCTGTAAAAATGGTGAGCGCTTCACCTTTTCGGGTTGGGTCTGATACGTCGAAGCCGTAGATGGCGGCAATCCGATACAGCATTTCTGACTGAAGTGCTGATACGGCTGCAATATCGATAGCAAATAAGCCCAGCGCGAGGGGCGGAATAATGTTAGTCGCTAGGCCTACGCCACCTGCCTTGATGGTGGTGTCGACAATGACTCGGTGCGCCAGATCTTCGGCAGTTTCATCGGGGTGCTTTGCCTTGAGCTTGGCGACGTCTTTGACGGCAGCGGCTTTGTCTACCCGGCCGAGTGCGCTGGTTAGCCAGCCGAGGCCGGGGACCTTGGCAACGTAATCGACGGCTGGATTTTCGGCGATGGGGCTGAGGGTTTCGCCGACGCTTTCGGTGGTTTGCTCTAGGGCGGAGTGGGCAGAGTCGGCGGCGACTTCACTAACGCGAGTGGCCGTGTCTATCGCCGGAGCAGAGACTTTGTTGAATATTTGAGTGCCTACGGCTGATACCAAGCCACCTAGCTGCTCTGCGTTCGCTAGAGCCTGGGTGATTTGGGGGGGCATTTCGGGTAGGTTTTGTCGAATATCCATTCTGCTCTCTGGTTTGACTGCTTTGAGTTCACTCTGCTATTGGGATAGCAGCGGTTGTAGGAGACTCTTATTTCTATAAGATGATACCGAAAAGCTGCTAGATTCGACGCCTTTCTGAAGATAGATCATTTGTTAATGACAGGGCGCTTCTCTGAAAGATGAAAAACAGAGGTAGGAGCAGTAGGTACGCTGCGTAGGGGATAAATCCTGGCCCTACCGAGAGAATCGTCGCTGGGATGAGTCCGGCAATGTTCCAAGGAATGAGCGGGGCAATGACAACGGCAGTATCTTCTAGGGCGAGGGCGAGCTGCTCATTGTTGTGGGGGGTGTTTGTTTGCGGGCTGATAGATGAGTAGTGGGAATGAACGATTTGGTGGGTGAGTAAGATGCCGATGGTCTGTGTGCAGCCGAAGAGATTGGAAAGGGTGCTGACTAGAACGGTGGCTTGTTTGAGCTTGCTGGGAGTGCGGATGTTGCGAAGCCAGGTATCTACGAAGCGGAGGGTGCGGCTGCCTGAAAATATGCCTGAAAAAGCCGTGGAGATGAGCACGACTAGGGTGGCTTTTGCCATGGGGAGTAAGCCGCCGCCTAGGAGAATGGTCTGTAGCGGGGTGGGTTCGCTGAGCTGAAAGCCAAACAGGGTGAATTGCAACAAGTTGGGAAGGCTATTGCCTTGAATGGTGTGGGCGATCGCAACTCCTATGCCCAAACTTGCTAGCATAGCCAGCTTTACATTCACTCGCAGGCAGGCTAAGAGTAACAACATCACCGCCGGTGAAAGAACGATCGGTGAAAGATTAAAAAAGTCAGGTAGTGACGCCGTGATGGCTGTTTCGCTCAGCCGTACGGGATATACAAGAGAAAGTGCGATGTAAAATGCAACAGATAGGAGCAGGGGCCACACACTACTTGCAACCATATTGCGCAGATTGTTGTAGAGGTTGGTATGGGTGATGCTGGCGACTAGGTGGGCGCTAGAAGACATCGGTGAGCAGCGATCGCCGACAAACGCCCCAGCGATAATCGCTCCCGCAACGGGTGTGAGCACGCCATCGCGATCGCTGCTGCGGGCAATGACCATCAGCGCGATGCCAATGGTGCCAGTCGCCCCAAAGGAAGTCCCTGTGAGTACAGAAACCACACTGGTAAGCAAGAACGCCCACAGAATGAAGAATCTGGGTGAAATCAGCTCAGTCCCGTAATACACCAGAGCCGGTACGGTGCCAGCGGCCATCCACACCGCCGTTAGCATGCCAATGAGCAACAGCACCTCTACCACCGGCTGTGACTGCCGCGCCCCTGCGATGCCCATTTTAATCAGTGAAAGAAGTGAAAAGCCTTGGCGGCATAGAACCGTTATAAATAGGATGAGCGAAATGAGCAGGGGGTAGGCCATAAACGTACCCGTCAGTGCACTGGCCACCAGCAAGATAAAAGAGAGAATAAGGACAGCTACCAAACTTAGTATGTTGTTTCTGTTGTTCGCTGGCTTGTTGTTTTTGTTGTTATCTACACTGCTTTTGCTTGGCTTCATGACGATGCCAATAGAGTATCGTTGGCTGATTGAGCTAGCTGATCAATCGCTGGTTTGTTCAGGCGGCAGAGGTGAACCTGAGTTTGCAGTTGCCCCTGCATGCGCTGGTAGAAGCGAATACCCGCCTGGTTATTTACATCCACGGTCCAATCTATGCGTCCGCAGCTGTGCTGGCTAGCAATGCTGCACAGGGTTTGGATGAGAGTGGCGCCGATGGCTCGGTTGCGATGCTCGCTTCTGACAAATAAATCGTCTAGCCAGAGTCCCGGCTTGGCAAGAAAGGTGGAGTAAGTAAAGTGATAGCTGGCAAAGCCCAATGGTGAGGCTGGGCGGGTCTGTGCTGAAGTATTTGTAGCTGCGTCGTTTTCGGCCAGCAAGATATGGGCCATGGGGCGATCGCAAAACAGGGTTGTCGTGAGCGTTTCTGCCGTTGCCTCGACCGCTTCAGGGCAGCCGTCAAACTCAGCTTTGAGATGGATCAGCTCTAGGATACGGGGAAGGTCAGTAATGGTTGCTGGACGAATGTGCATAGGGGTAGGTCTGGCCTATTGTTGACGGTGGCTGAACGACATGGCTCAAGGGTAAGGATGTCTCTTTATTGGTGGCAACGTAAGGGGTTGATACCTTCTATCGATAAAAGCGATGGTAGATGTAGGCGCTTTCCGGTCTACTGATATTGCTGATAGTTCAAGGAATGGCCTGTGGATAACCCGCTGAACAAGCCGCTGACTCGATCTTTGAATCGGCCCATAAAGAATTCACAGCTGGCGGCGCTAGTGGCAGTCAGTGAGCAGGGGAGTTTTAGTGCGGCGGCGCTGCATTTGGGTTTGGCGCAGTCTACGGTGAGTCATGCGATCGCAACCTTAGAAACAGACTTAGGCATTGTGTTGCTCTTGCGCGGTCGCTCGGGCGCGGTGCTGACCCCAATAGGGATGCAAATCTGCCAGCAGGCAAAAGCGGTGTTGGAGCAGATTGAGGCGATTCAGCAAACTGCTAAGCAGGCAAAGGGATTACAAACGGGTCGGGTGCGGGTGGCGACGATCCGGACGGTGGCCACCCACGTGCTGCCTGATGTGATTTCAAAATTTAGGCGATCGCATCCCACCCTCACCGTAGAGATTGCCGAATATGATCGCTATGCGGAGGTTGAGCAGGCCCTGCGAGAAGGGCAGGCAGATTTGGGCTTTACCATTTTGCCTGCGGCCTCGGAGTTTCAAACTTGGGAGCTGTTTCGAGAAGACTTCGTAGCTTTGCTGCCGCCGCTGGTGCCGCCGTTAGTAGCAGACGATGAGCGAATGAGTTGGGATGAGTTGGTGAGCTATGCCCGCGTAGCCAATCAGCGGTCAACCCAGCACAACACTCTGGTAGAAGCGCATCTGGCTCGGTTTGGCTACGCTCTGCCGATTGACTACGCCGTCAGAGAAGATTCTACGCTGATGGGCCTAGTGACCAAGGGCTTGGGGGCTGCGGTGCTCTCTCGGCTAGAGGCAGAGCCCATTCCGCCTGGCGTTCGGGTAAAGTCTCTCCCGGAGCCGCTGGAGCGAGTCGTGGGGGTGGCTATTTTGGAGAGCGCGGTGCTGCCTCGGGCGGTGTTTGCCTTTTTAGATGTGCTCTTGGCGGCAGCGGTGCAGGATTCGGGGAAGGACCAGTAGGTGTTGGGACTGCGGCTGGTTTTGCATCTTCATCCAAAATTATTAATTTGAGCGATAAAAAAGTTCAGCCTGTACTAAAAGGTCGTCTGTGCGGCGTCATAACTGTTGAAGGAATTTTTTTAAGTTAGGTCAACGGACTTTAAGTTAAGAAAATAAATAGCCGATGGGTCTTACCCCCCGTATGTCAGCTGTCATCAGCGTAAGTTTGGGTGGGGAAAGACGCAAAGGCTACCTAAACGGTATTGTTTTTGCTGAAATAGCTATTTCGAGAGTCCTCTTTGAAGTGCCTATCTCAGTACTACTGGTATCAAAAAAGAAAAGGGATTTGGTCGAAACCCAGTGTATATATGAGTAATCCTGGTGGGGGAAACCCGCTAGAATAATCCAGCGCAGTCGGTCAGGGTATCTTCTCTGAAGACTGCTATTTTGCTTTCTGAACATATTTTTGGTTGCTGGTGTTGGCTTCTTTGGCTGTTGGCTGTAGGAAGACTATGGCCTAAGAAGATTGTGGGCCAAGGAAGACTATAGGGCTCTGAAGTGGGGCTTAGAAGATTGACCAGCCCGTAACCGTTTCCGCTTTATTTAGCGTTTATTTTGTTCTTATTACGTTGCTTTCCATGGCTTTTTTCTCCGGTGACTACTACCGCCGTCTCTGTCTGCCTCGAAATGCCAGCCAGCGAGAGATTAAGGCAGCATTTCGTCGGTTAGCCCGGCTGCATCATCCGGATCTTCATCCCAATCAGCCGGATGCGGCGGCTAAGTTCCAAGCTTTGCGAGAGGCATACGAAGTTTTAACCGACCGGGTGCGCCGTCAGCGCTACGACGAGGCGCAGGCGGCGGGGCGATCGTCGGAGTCTCCGAGGGCCGATTCTGATTGGCAGTCTCCTAAGGGGCGATCCCACGCTGCTCGGAAGGCCCGTTCGTCGGGTGAAAAGTGCCCTCCCGAGCGGCCTCGTACAGCGACGGATTACTACATTCGAGGGATTCGCTTTGCGCTGGCGCATCGCTACCGGGCTGCGGTGAGCGACTACACCCAGGCGATCGCACTCGATGCGCAGTTTGCAGAGGCCTACCTGCGCCGGGCTGAAGTGCTGTACATGCTAGAAGATGACACAGGCGTACTAGAGAACTGTCAGCAGGCGATCGCGCTGAATTCGACAGAGGCTCAGACGTACTATTTTCAAGGCATGTCGCGCTACCGGCTGGGCTATGTTCAGAGTGCGATCGCAGCTTTTACCAATGCGATCGCCTGCGACCCAGAGGAGGCCCGCTTTTTCTACCGGCGAGGCATTGCCTACAGCGATCTGAGCGATATTGAAGCGGCTGCCAAGGACCTGCGCCGGGCTGCCTGCCTGTACCGAAAGCAGGGCGATATGGTGACCTATCATCAGCTGCAGGCACTTTTGAAGCCGTTGGGGACAGCTGGCCTGGCCTGGCCCTTTAGGGCGGTTGGGCAGGTGACGGGAAGGCTAACGCGATTGTTGACCCCACGGCGCGATCGCATGTCCTACTCGCAGCAGTTTGCAGCTTATCGGGGTTCTACCGCCCGGTCGACGACGACCGACCCGGTCACGGGGTTCTCCAGGGACGGCAGAACCTACCAAATGCGCACCCCATCAGGCTCGTTTGGGGCGTCTCAGCTACCCCGCGACTATGCCCCCGGCATCAGCTCCCGCCCCACTACGCCACCCCGCCTACGGAAACACAGGGCAGCTGGCTTTGTGACCACTTTCAAGCTGTTGAGTAATCCGGCTGGAGAGCTGGTGCCGATCTATCATCAGCTCGTTTCGACGAAGCAAATCAGCATGATGGGCTACGGGCTGGCGGTGCTGGCCAACCTCTGTTTTGTGCTGGGTGCGACGCAGTACTTTGAGGAAAGTACCTGGCTGGCGGCTTCTCGCTTTTGGGCGGCTGGTGGTCTGATGTTTGTGGCGATGGTTTTTGTGGTCGCGTTGGTGCGGCTGTGTCTGCGGATTCGCGGGCTGTGGTCTGCCGATATTTTTATCTTGGGGAGTGCGTCTATTCCGCTGGGGTTTTTGGCGATCGCAGCGGCGATGATTCCCCAGGCGAGTGAGCTGGCAGTTCAGCAGCTATCGGCTTTGGGTGACTGGCAGCTGGCACCGCAGCTGGTCGCTCGGGTGAATCTGGCTGGGATAGCGATCGCGACGCTGTGGGCGGGCTCCCATGTGGTGATGACGCTGCGGAGCGGGTTTTCTCGCATTCAGTTCTTCTCCGATCGGCTGGCGGCTTGGTTTTCTCCGGTTGTACTTGGGTTGGGCATCGCCGCAGGGCTCGGTACGTGGGAATTTTTGAGCGCGGTAGCCGGACAGTCGGCTGGCTTGTAAGACGATTTGTTTGATGGTGGCGCTGTGATTTGAATCACCCTGGTGGGTACTGCCAAGCGCGGATCCGATTTCATAGATTGGGCTTGTCACTCAATCATTACCTGAAGGATCCAAGTTATGGAATCTCGCAAACAACAGGCTTTAGACCGTCGTATTGCTGCTGCTAGGCTTGCCTACGAGCGGCCTCACGCGCAGCAGCAGGCCAACGGCGAAGAGCTGCGCTACCGCTTCGATGAGCCTGACACTGAGCGGGGTGCTAGTGCCTCTCACTTGGCCAACTACACCAAAGGGCTCCCTCACCACGAAAAGGACGGTCTGATTTGCGACCCGGCTGATTACCAGGCCTTTGTGCGAGGCATTGACTCTGGTGATGTGCGCGATTTTCGAGATACGCCGCTAGGGCCGAAGGGCACGGTCAATGACGGGTCGCCCGTCGAGTGGAAGTCTCAGTACACGCAGCAGTGCAGCACGCCGCAAGACCCGGTCGATGTGCGCGGCTGGGAAAGCGCTGGTGCAGGGCTTGTGTTTGACCTAGAAGGACCCGATGCTCAGGCGCTAGCCATGCCGCCTGCCCCCACCATCGACAGCGACGAGCTGGTGGCAGAGGTGGCTGAAGTCTATGAGATGGCCCTGCTGCGGGACATCCCCTTCACTGAATTTGAGACCCATCCGCAGGTGGCGGCGACTGTTGCTCGCCTGAACAATCTGGACTGGTTTCAAGAGACTGACCTGGCGATTACCGATGGGGCAAAGGCCCGTCGCCGAGGCCTGGTGACGCCGCAAAACCTATTTCGGGGAACGGCCTTCGGCGATACTGAAGGGCCTTATATCTCTCAGTTTTTGTGCCGGGGAACGCCTGAGCTGGGCGGCGATCGCGACGGCGTGCTCGATGGCCTAGTGGCCTACGGTGCCATGGTGTTTGACAACAAGGTTCGGGTGGCCACCCCTCACCGAGACTACATGACCAGCTGGGAATGGTGGCTCGATGTGCAAAATGGCGCAGACCTGCGCGGCAAGGAAACCTATGTAGACTGCGGTGAAAAATATCGGTTCATTACGACGCCGCGTGACTTGGCGACCTATGTGCACTACGACGCGCTCTATCAGGCCTATCTGAATGCCTGCTTGTCGATGCTGGCGATGGGTGTGCCGTTCGATCCGGGTTTGCCTTTCCAAGCTCCAGACCGGATGGATCATCAGCAGGGCTTTGCTCACTTTGGCGGTCCCCACATTTTGTCTTTGGTGACTGAGGTGGCTACCCGTGCCCTCAAGGCCGTGCGCTACCAGAAGTTTAATGTGCATCGCCGGTTGCGTCCGGAAGCGATCGCAGGCCGCATTCACCAGTGGCGCAATACGCAGCTACCTAGCCTGGCACCGGTAGCCCAGCTGAGCGACCACATTAGCGACACGCTGCACAAAGTGGCTTTGCACAACCAAGCGCAAAACCAAAAGTACCAGTCTGAGCTGGGCGCTGACGCTGGTAGCTGCCACGAATTTGACCGGGATGATGTGTATCTGTTGCCGATGGCATTCGCCGAGGGGTCGCCGATGCATCCTTCTTACGGGGCGGGCCATGCGACGGTGGCCGGTGCCTGCGTGACCATTCTCAAGGCCTTCTTTGACCATGGCTACGTGCTGCCGCAACCCTATGTTGTGTCTCAGACGGGCAGTGGCCTGTGCTCAGTGCAAGACGAGCACCTCAGGCTGACGGTGGAGGGCGAGCTGAACAAGCTAGCTGCCAATATCTCGATTGGTCGCAACTGGGCCGGTGTGCACTACTTTACTGACTACTACGAGTCGGCCCGGCTTGGTGAGCAAATCGCCATTGGCATTTTGCAAGAGCAAAAGCTCACCTACGGCGAGAACTTCAGTATGAGCGTGCCTCTGTTCAGCGGTGGCTGCATTCGCATCTAGGACTCTGTTTCTGCCGCCTGCGAATCGGCGGTGAATCGACAGCGAATCGGGCTGATGTCTCGGCTGAAGCCCGTTTGTAAAGACACTTTGCTAGGGTGTGATGTCACCCTAGCAACTTGGCATAAAATATTCTATATATAGGAATCGAAAACAATTGAACTGTCCTTTAGCGACCGTTTCTAACACTTGTCTAACGGTATTAGTCCGACGGTAGATAGAGGTCACCTTCAAAGATTCAATCCAATAATAAGTCCTTAAAGATAGTCCCTTTATCCGGCTAGGACAGGTCATCTCTCGATACCCCTGTTGCGTTCAAATTAAGAGGAAAATACAATCGCTAAGAAACCACTCATCAATCAACAGATCCGTTCCGCGCAGGTTCTTCTGATTGACAATGAAGGTAATAATCGCGGCCTAACCGATACGTCAGAGGCGTTGGCTTTAGCCAAAGCAGCCAAGCTAGACCTTGTGGTGGTCTCCCCTGACCAAGATTCGCCTGTGGCTAAGATTCTGGACTACGGCAAGCATCAGTACCAAAGCCGTAAGCGTCAGAAGCAGAGCGCTCGCACGTCGGTAAAAGAAGTCAGACTCAGGCCCAACGTGGGCGATTCTGACTACAAGGTTCGGATTAATAAGGCGATCGCATGGCTCGAAAGGGGCGATTCTGTAAAGTTTCAGGTGCGTTTGAGAGGCCGTGAACACCAGCATCGCGATCGCGCCACCGATCTGCTAAACCGAGTGGTAGAAGATCTCTCCAAGGTCAGCAAGGTTCAAACCTTCGACCGGCGATCGCTGATGGTTCAGGTCGTGCCAAACTAGGCTCTCAACCGAGATCCGCACCTTTAGGAAACTGCTGTGCCGCTTCCTACACGTTCTGCTCATCCGCCGCTGCCGTTTATTCCGACTGCCTACAGCCCTTGGGTCATGCGGGTAGTACACAGCGTGCTGCCCGTGCTGCTGCGCGTACGCGTGCGTCCCTGGCTCCCCGCTGGGATCCACCGCATTGAGGTGGAAAATGTCGACCGGCTGGTAGACCTCTACGCCCAGCTAGAGGTGGGTGAGGCGCGGTTCTTGATGGCTGTTCGGCATGTAGAAGTCGATGATCCGCTTACGGGCCTGTATCTGTGCTCGCGGGCGGTGGCTCGCGCTGCCCGGGCTAGGGGGATTCAGCTGCAGCAGCCTGTGCATACTCACTTTGTGTACGAGCGAGGGATGACGCTGTGGGCCGGAAAGGCGCTTGGGTGGCTGCTCTCGCGAATTGGTGGTGTGCCTGTACGACGGGGCCGACGGCCAGACTGGGTAGGGCTGAAGGCGGCGCGAAAGCTGATGCTGTCTGGCAATATGCCGATGGTGATTGCACCGGAGGGGGCGACAAATGGCCATAGCGAGCGGCTAGGGCCTTTGGAGCCGGGGGTGGCTCAGCTGGGCTTTTGGTGCGCGGAAGATCTGCAGCAGGCCGGGCGGTCTGAGGCGGTCTTTGTAATACCGATTGGTATTCAGTACTTTTATGAGTCGGCACACTGGTCTCGCTTGGCGAAGCTGCTGGCAAAGCTAGAGCGCGATAGCGGCCTAGGCCCGCCGCAGGCCTCTGCTCCCACGCCAGACAAAGATTGCTATCTGCGCATTTTGCGATTAGCAGCTCATTTGTTAGTGGTGATGGAGACTTTTTATGCCCGCTGCTACCATCAGACTTTTGAGAAGGGTGAGAAGGAAGATACCGGCGCGCAGATACTGTCTGGTGAGCCGCTGACTGACGAGACGCTGCCTGCCTTCTCTGCCCGGTTGTCTCAGCTATTGGACCGGGCGCTGGGCGTGGCAGAACAGTTTTTTGGCTTGCCTAGTAAGGGGACGCTGGCGGAGCGCTGTCGCCGTATAGAAGAGGCTAGCTGGCAGATGATCTACCGGGAAGATGTGGACGACCTGGCTTCGCTTTCACTGTTGGAGCGGGGCCTGGCAGACTGGGCGGCGCAGGAGGCGAGCCTGCGAGAGTTTCATATGCGGCTGGTGGAGAGCTTTGTGGCGGTAGATGGTGAGTATTTGCGAGAGAAGCCCTCTTTTGAGCGCTGTGCGGAGATGGCGCTGCTGATGTCTGACCTGGTGGCACGCTTTGCTTCGGGACGTAGGCCGGGGCGGCCTCGGTTGGGCAAGCGGTGGGTGCGGATGACGGTGCAGTCGCCGATTTCTGTGACGGCGCGTTTGGCCGACTATCAGCAAAGTCGGCGGGCTGGACGGGCGGCAGTGGCTGCGCTGACAGAGGACATTCGTGTGGCGCTGGAAGAGACGATTCGGTGAGGCTGCGGGTGAGGCAATGGTGTTGAACCCATCGTATTTGACAACTGTGCGAGTTCTACTTGTGAGGACTTATGAGGGGTGCAGGGTGGGTGGGTGCGTGGTAGGTTTTGTCTGGGAGACTGTGTGGGAGACTGTCTGGGAGACTGGGTCCTGAATACTGTGCAAAAGGCTGGGTGACTGATTTATGCTGGGCATCGTTGGTTTTTTGGTTTTTTTGGCGATCGCACTGGGAGCAGGGTACGCGATCGCCCGAAAAATACTGGGTCCGCAGGCGGCTCAGCGAAATGTTCTTTACTCTGCACCCTGGCTAGTGTTGGGCGCGCTGCTGCCGCTGCTGTTGTCGGCGACGGGTCGCTATGGGCTGGTGATTTTGTACGCGCTGTATGCGGGCGGTGTTTTGCTCTGGCTGCTGAGCTGGCCGCTGCGAAAGCGGGCTGCCGGTACGCTTTTGCTGGAGGTGGGGCCCACCGTGCAGAACCGGCTGCTGTTTTGGGTTGGTTTGCTGCAGATAGGGATTGCGATCGCAATGACCATTCCCCTCTGGGATCAGGTCACCGGACCCTTTGTGACGACGGGTAACATCGTCTCTGGAATCATCAAGCTCTCCTTTTGGTGGATCATTGCGTTGCTATTTATTGCGTTGGGTCGCAGTAGGCTGGAGATTCGAGAGAATGGACTGGCCTACTTATATTCTTGGCAGCCATGGGAGCGCATACAGGCCTTTGGCTGGGATGACGACAAGCCCGAGACGCTGATTTTGAAGGCGATTCCCCGGACTTTTTTCTCACGTCGATATCTAACGCTGAGCATTCCAAAACAGAGTCAGCCGCAGGTGGATGCGCTGTTAGAAGATTATCTGTTGGAGCGTGACTTGGCTGCTGAGATGGATGGTGAAGACATGCAGGCGGCGGATTAGGAAATTGCAGCTGGTGAAGGGCGGCTCATAACGTACCGTAGTGTGTAGCAATCGATATCGCTCAGATCCGATATCGCTCAGATCCGATATCGCTCAGATCTGAGCTAAGGAAAGCGCTATGGAAGGCCAAAGCTGGCGACGCGGACGGTGAGGTCGCCGGTTTGAGGATTGTGCTCGAAGACGAAGCTGCCTTTTTTCCGCTCGTTTCCAGAGAGAAAGTCAAACTGTTGTTCACCGGTTTCGTCTTGTCCGTCGGGCAGGTGGAGTTCGGCAATGACCTGAACGGTTCTGGCGATTTGACCACCTGTATTTTTAAGGGTGAAGGGCACGTAGTAGCGATTTTCAGTGAGCCGGGGGGCTTCTGTTAGTTGGATTTGGAAGGCGGGGGGTAGATTTTTGGTGAGCTGCCAGTCGTAAAGGACGAGCCCGACGATAGCCAGTAAAACCAGGGTGGATATGGTCAGGGTGATCCATTCTGCGAGCGATCGCGCCTTTTGAAAAGCCTCATCTTGAAATGGCTCATTCCCTGCTGACGGCAGCTCCACCGCAGACTCTGTTGGTGTGGGTTCACGCTCTCCAATCGTCAACTTAATTTTCGACCCCGTGCTTTTGCTCTTTAAGCATACTATGGCCCTTTTCCTAAAACGCGAAGTGTGTGGCGAGGGCGTGAATATATTTGCGCACCGATTGGAAATTCAACCCTAGCGCTTTCTCCTGTCGAGAGAAGGGTTGTGACTAAGGGCCTTGTCAACTTTTCAAAAGTGGGATGTACTTCCGCTATATATCCATCAGGATTTGAATAATAGAGACATTTGCTTCTAGCACAAGGGGACAGCGGGTAGGGCTTTTGTTGACTTTAGACTGATTTATAGACTGCCTTATGGGCTGATTTTTAGGCGGGCTGGTGGGCGGCCTCCTCCTGTGGTGGCCTCGGCTGCTAGCATCGCTTGAGGCAGGGAAGGCATCTGAAGCAATGCGGCGCTGACGGCAAGTTTCTTGCTTTACCGCGTGTGGGTCATCTGCAAACACCTGCTCTACAAAGTCCAAACGTGCATCTAGGCTAGTGAGATTGGACAAAACCTCTTCTGCTATCAGCTTTTTAGACTGGCGGTAGCTGCGTCTCAGCACAGACACATCCTGACTTGCACCCGCAACAACGCTTTCCCACTCCTGTATGCCAACCGCCTGGCAAATCGCGATGAAAGCATCTTTTTGGATGGCCTTTCTTTCTCTAAAGCGTTTGAGGGTAGAGACTGAAACATTGGCTTGGGTACACCAAGCTGCAGCCAGTGCAGTCCAGTTTTTGTGGACCCGTGCCTTGTCAACAATCGCTAACCCCTGTCTATCAGTTTTTAGAGTAATTGCCATCTACTTGCTGTTCTCCTCCGACAATAAGGCTCATGACCTTTGAGCCTGGCTATTTATCTGGCACCCTAATTCAAAAAACAGTGGTAGATAATCAATGAGCACAGCATCTAAGACTGTGCATAACTGCTTTTTAATACATAACCTGTGCGAGTCTTTTTATGTAGCTTTTTGGCCACCAGAGCTCTTCATTTGCAGAGAATGAACGCGCACAAAAATGCTCTGTGCGCTCTGACAAATTCCTACTTGAGCAGTTTGCTTAACAGCCCTGTTTGAAGGTGTTGATTGAGCTACAAATGAAAACAGCGAAGCGATGCCAGGCTCACATTTTCCTATCTGTGTGCTTGTCTACTCTTTTATTCGCATACCCGTTTTCAGATGAATCGAAAGCGTTCACTTCAGTTTGTCAGAGCGCTTAAACCCACTAGAGAATCTGAACGATTAGTGCATTAAAGAACATGTTTTTTCGCATGCTCAGATATAGATCTAGCTTGCTAGAAAGCTCTTCGCCAAACTTCATGACTAGAAACTCTTTGAGAATCTCCGGTGGGTCGGGTGGTGGAACAAATCGGCTAAATAGAGGGGTTACAAGTTCCTTGCAAGATGATTTCCAAACCTCGTAGTCTTTGCCTGAAAAGCCCTTGTCGATTACAAAAACACGTTCTAATTCTGAAGAGCTGAGGGGTGAATTAATCTCTAGATCCTTTCCTTTTATTTCAGGTAGGTGATAATCTCGATCTTCTTCTGAGATGCTGGTGTCGTACAGCCAGATCTTTAAAGTGTTGACTGGAAACTGAGTTAACTTGATGCTCTCCCTAAATAGTTCTTTTGCTAGCAGCTCTTCAAAAAACCGGTTGACCCTTTCATTGACAACATATCCTCCATCTTCTGACCGTTCACCGGGTATTCCCAAAAGCTCAATTTTTTGAAGTGAGTGTGTCGCATCAGAAGAACAAAAATCCACCTGTAAATAAACCTCTTTATTGCTTTCTTTGTTTTCCATCTATGTTGCCCCTTATTAGTCCATGAGGTGTAATGAATAGTTACCTATCCATTCATCATGGAACAGCACAGACCGATGAGCTTTCTTTGAGCGACCTGAGCATAAAATCTGCCCCCAACTCGCCTGATTGAAGTGCCCATAAGCTGTTTTACATAGTAGATTTGCCGATATTCCCAAAGCAAATCCATGGCTGATCGCCTGAAAACCCTGTAGGATTAAGGAAAATCAATGGTATGAATTTTTTTGATTTGGGAATTCCCCAAAGTTGCTCTTCAAGTCTTCTGTTTGCGCATGCCCAGACTCAGTACAAGCCCCACGGTTAAAGCACGTATTCGCATTCTGTTAAAAAAAATACTAGAACGTGTAGATTTGGGGATGGCTGCGACCGACTTTTCGGTGGAGGTGTTCGAATATCGCTGGATTGACGAACATACCCTCTGTCCTAAGCTCGTGATCAAAACGAAGCTCCCTTACTTAGCAGAACTGATCGCGAGTGAATCGGGCACTAAGGTCTCAAAAGACCACGTGCGCGAGGTGCTGTTGGTTTTGCAAAAAAAGCTAGGTCTACTTGAGGACAATCGAGTTAAAACTCAGGGATCAGACATTTGGGATTTTACGCTGAAGCTGTGGCACACCTCCCCGGATAGAAATCTCGGCAAGTTTGACCAGGTTTGGGCGAAATATAAGTCTACGCAGAATGGAAATGCGGTGACAAGTGCTCCGCAGCTAGATCCCACCTTGGTACAGCCTGCGCAAAAGAACCAGGATCACCCGCTGCACAATCTTACTTTGCGGCCAGATAGTCACTTTGTCGAAACTCAATCTGTACTGACCGAGCTACTCTCGGCGCTGGCCCAGACATATGCCGATGATGTGATTAGCATTGTGGGTCCTGGTGGCATTGGCAAAACGACTTTGGCCCTAGAGGCGGCACACCGCTGTCTGGCGGCTATGCAGCAAGATGAGGGCGAAGCTTCGGAGCTGCCTGCTTTTGATGTGATCATTTTTGTCTCTGCTCAGCCAAAGGAGTTTTTGGGACCATACCTATCGGAGCGCTGGCAAACTGACCGTACGCTCAAAGATATTATCCGCGAAATTTTGAGGACGGTGGATTGCTTGGAGGGAGCACCTTTTGCGCTAGAGGGCCAGATTGAGTATGTCTACAGCATTTTGAAGGCGTACCGGACGCTGCTGATTCTGGACAACTTGGAAACTGCGGAGAGTCCTAACCGTCTGCTGGCTTTTGTGCGGACTCTACCTCAGACTGTGAAGGTGATTTTGACCAGCCGCACCCGGTTTGGGGTGGGCAAGATGATTGAGCTTGACTATCTGGCTGCCGAACCGGGGTTTGCGCTGATTGCGCATCAGGCACGAAAGAAGCTGGTCTCTCTTGAATTTTCGCAAATTCAAGAAATCTATGCGCTCAGTGGCGGGCTTCCTTTGGCGATGTCGTATAGCGTGGGCTACTTATCGGTTCACCGGCATTTACCGGTTTTGAAGCGATCGCACTCTAACCAACCCCCGAGCGAGATCGCTCAATACTGCGTAGAGGCCTCTCTAGATCAGCTACAGCACAAATCTGCCCATAAATTACTTATGGCGGCCGCCCTGTTTGCAGAGAAGTTTTCTATTGAAGCTGCTGCTTATGTTGCTGGTTTGTCAGATACAGGAGCAGATATAAGCCAAGAATTTGCGAGTCTTTATAGGCTATCGCTTGTCAATAAGCTAGATTCTCTCTACTACTCTATGCACGCTTTTACTCAGGACTTTGTCCGAGCAAAGATAGAGCAGCAAATAAAATTAAAGAAGACAGCACAAGAGCGCTTAATAGGATGGTATGTCAATTTACTAGCACCCCTATCTGATAATTGGCTAGATTGGCAAGATTACAGGAAGCTGGATCTTGAATGGAATAATGTTAGAGCGCTGGTTAATTGGTGTCTTGAAAACGAACGATGTGAGGCTTTCCAACGGTTATGGCTAGGCCTGAGAGGCTATACGCTTTTTAGAGGTTACTGGGAAGAACGACAAGCATGGATGGATGCGCTGCTCGCTATGGCGAAAAGGCGAGGTGATAGAAATCTTTTAGCCCAGGCAACTTTTTACAAGGGTCAAACCCTAGTACATATTGACGATACGGATAGCAAAGGCGGTGCTCTATCGATGCTTCAGGAGGTTTGGGCGTCGGATGTACAGATTGAGCCAGAGATAAAGTTTGGAGCTTTATCTTACATTGCGGCTATATACTTACAGCGCGATCAACTGGAAGATTCTATTCATTGGCTTCGCAGGAAAGACGAGATCAATACATTATCGAAGCCATACAGAGATCAGAAGGAATGCGTGTACTTTTACTACACAGCTGAAATAGCCCTTAAAAAACAGGACTATAAAGCTGCTGAAGCAGCATATAGAGAGGCGTTAGAGTTAGCAAAATCTGCAAACTGGGAAAAGCAAATTGTTTATATAAAGGGTGGTTTAGCAAGCTTATTACTAGAGCAAGAAAAAATAGATGAATCTGAGGAACTTATTCTTTCCGTATTAAAAGCTGCAAAGCGACATCAGGATAAACGTTGTATAGCTAAGTCGTATTTTAACCTTGCTCTCATCTCTAAGCAACGTTCTCAATCTCAATCTTTTTACAAATGGGTGAAGTTAGCGCAGAATGAGTTTTCAAAATTGGGTATGACCGCACCTGCAAATCAAATGCAGCAGTGGCTTTCAACTAAGTTCTAACGAATAGGGACCTGTTGTACTTTAATAAGGCATAGGGAT
>JBCBFY010000071.1:0-26044 GCA_038527325.1 Cyanobacteria bacterium J06614_10 | reverse complement strand
TCTGTCTGTTGGGTTGAGGATTAGGGATGACCGGGCGAGTGGCGGTAGCAGTGCCGCTGATTTCTACAATGACGGTGGCAGATGCGCTGCGGCCAGCGGCATCTTGGGCGGTGTAGGTAAAGCGATCGCGCGCTCCACCCCCTCCACCATGGGCATACACGACACGCCCACCTTCAATTCTTGTTTCACCAGCTGCGGGTTGCCCGGCTTCTGCTATCAGCAGCGCACTCCCATCCGAAGAAACATCATTGGCCAATACATCGACCACGACTGACCCCCCAGATCTTACTGAGACCTGGTCATTGTTCACCTGCAGCACAGAAGGCGGCGCGTCTACCCTGTTCACTGGCTCAGAGGCCTCCCGCGATGTACCCACCCCCGACAGAAATACCAAGCTGCCTTCACTATTCAAGGCATTGATCTTCAGCTTGGCCGTGCGATCGCCCGCTGCAGTCGGCTCAAACAGTACCCCTGCCTGACAACGCTTACCGGGCAGGAGCGCCCCCGCAGTACAGGTTTGTTCCATCAGAGCAAAGTCTTCGGTTTGCCCATCAACAATCTCAAACGATTCAATCTCAAGCGGCTGACTGCTCTCGTTTTTGATCTGTAAAGACTTTTGGGCGCGATCTTCGAGCAGGACTTCACCAAATGCTAGCTCTGCCGGGATGAAGCTAAGAGAAAAAGTAGATTCTCCCGAAGGGTCATTTGCACCTTTGTCCTCCACCTGCTCGCGCAGGCCAACCGGCAATAGCGGACGCTCGGACACAGACGAGCGATACCAAGCCACGCCGCCGATGATCCCACCCAAGAGCAAGCCTACCAACACAATCGGTGACCGCCAGAAGCGAGAAAATCCAGCTCCCAGCTGAGTCGTCAGCCGCTCAAACAGGCTGGTAGAGGCAGGCTCAACCGGCACTACCGAATTGACCTCGGACACCATCAGCGACGGCATGATGAACCCTAGATTGTGCCGAGTCGCCGCCGCACCTGCCGTATCGCCGAGCTGTTCACGTAGCCACAGCGATCGCGTAAGCCAAGTATCTGCCTGATTTGGCTGTCTCAAGGCAAGCGATCGCGTGCCCAGCTGATGCAGCGCCCAAGCCTCCGCAGTACCATTCCCAGACTGTTCAGCCGCCCTCAATCCCTGCTGCAAAACCTGCTGCCACTGGTCCCAACGACGGCCCATCGACAAAGGACGATCCAGCTGCTGCACCAGCGCCAGGCTCAAGCGCCACTGCTCCGTATGCTGAGTCCAATTCAATAGGTGCAGCAGCGCGTCTACACTCTCAGACTGTGTCTCGCCCAGGTCTGCGCTGTAGGCAGCACTACGAGAGGTAAAGTAATCTGCAGCGCGCACTAGCCAAGGCTGTGGGTCTAGCGATCGCGTCACCAAAAAGATCAGGTCAGCGCTGAGCCGATAACCCTGACCAGTTGCCTCAATCAAGTGCAAGTTCACCAGTTCATCCAAGGCAGTCGCCGCTGATGGCAACTGGGTAATCGCTTTGGCCTGACTGCCACTGAGCGCTACGCCAGCCATTGCTCCCATCAGCGCCAACGCCGCCTTCTGCGGCGCTGTGAGCTTCCGTAAAACAGATTGAAACAGCACCTGTTCAGACAGTGGCTCACCCGCTTCCTCCTGTGCCGAATGTGCCAGCGAAAATAGCGCCTGCTGCCTGCCGACAAACTGCGTCTGTGATTTGGCTTCGGGCGTATCGACTAGCGCCATGACTTTGGCCTGGGCAGCGGCCCGTCTCAGCTTTAGCGGATTTCCCAAACAAGCTCGCCATACGAACTGAGCAGCCTGCTGTTCTTCGGGAGAAAGGGCTCGGCCTAATTCCATCTGCATTAGCGAGACCGACTCTAGCAAAGGTAGTCCTTCTAGTGCGATCGCAGCTCCCTCCTGCCAGTAAATCCGCTCTTCAGACACCATGACAAAAGCCGACCGTGGCAAAACAGCTAACAGCTGCTCCATCTCTTTAATCTTCAGGGTCAGCCCATTGAGCATCACGAGCACCCGCTTCTCTCTCAGCGCCTGTTGAACATAGCCATAACTAGGCTTAAAAGGAGGCTGCGCATCGTAGAACACATCGTACAGCGACTGCAGTACGTCACCAGCAAGCTGTCGATTCACCGGGAGATAAATCACGCCATCAGCAAAGCGCGCCGTCAGCGTCTCATCGTGCGATAGATATCGCAGCAGCGCAGTTTTACCAAAGCCCTCATCGGCAAAAATTTCCACAGGGAGTGACTGCTCCAGCGCCGCTTTCACTACTGGCAAAACTGTTTGCCGGTCTAAAAATCGGGCAATGGGCTTGGGTTTGAGGGCAATGGGCGTCGGTCGGGGGCTCACTGACGGGGGCGCAGCGACGTTGAGGATGCCCCCGTTGGCAACGTTATAGGTGTAGCTGAAGGCCTGATTGTGGTCACCGATAATCATTTGGCCGCTAAAGTTGCCACCGACCTTCACGCTCACGCTGCCTGCTGACGTCGCACGAGCGAGCAAGAGATCTTCCTGCCAGAGTGGAAACTGCTTGCCCGGTAGGCGGCCGCTGACCTTGACAAGCTTCACCCAGCCAAGTTTCAGCTCGTCTTTTAGCTGGGTCAGCATCCGCTGAACAACGGGCAATAGGGTTGAGGGCGCTAGCTCAACCTCGGCAGCTCGACTACCTGGCGCGATATCTCGACTGTCAGGGTCACTCTCAGAGGAGATTGGCACGATGGCTTCTAGCGCGATGTACAGCAGGCTATCTTGTCGGCGCATGCCCACCTTTGCGATCGCTTGATAGTGACGAAGCACCTCATTGAGCGCCGCAGAAATTCTCTTTGCGTAGGTTACGGCATCCTCACCCATCATGGCGCTGGCTCTCCTGGCTCATACATCCCATTCACCATCACCCGTTCGATACACAGGCACTCTTTCAAAAGTAGGCGAAATTAGATTTTTTCTCAGTACCCGCCTGAGTAATTTTTAACTCAGTATGGCAAAAGTCAGCGGCTAGCATCACCTATAAGTTTTGAATATAAGTTTTGAAAGGTACCTGCAGAGCGAGCGATTGGCAGGTCTTTTGCGGATGCGGCTATAGGCAGCCCTGCGTAAAACTGCTGAGCTCTCCCGATAGGTATAGGCGACCCGCGAGACCGACTGCATTCTTTTCATCTCACGGTCTGTTTGTAGCAAAGCGTCCCAACACATTCAGACACCTGTAGGTCGAGCTGCCATTCCCCCCGAAATGCCAAGGAGTTATTCGTGATGTCTACTGCTGTTTTCTACGTTTCTGCCACGCTTTCTCTCGGCGCTCAAAGTGATGAGGTCGAGGCGCTCCAGCGTTCTATCCATCTGCAGTTTCATCCCTATGTCGCGCTGCGGGTAGATGGCTACTTTGGCCCCAAAACGCTCGCGGCGGTGAAGTACGTCCAGTGCGTGGGGGGCTTACCTGTCGATGGAGTGGTGGGCGATCGCACTCGCGCTTTTATCAACCGAGGAGCCTACAGCCTGCAGCGCCTTTCCCTGGGCAATGCGGGCACTGCCGTAGAGGCTGTGCAGCAAACCCTAGCTGCAGCCATTCCGCTAAATCTCGTGCAAGACGGCGTATACGGTCACCTCACAGCAACCGCCGTACAGCTCTTTCAAGAACAGCACTGCCTCATCGCAGATGGCATCGTCGGTCCCGAAACTTGGAATCGAATCGTCACGTTGCGGATGGAAGGTGCTGTCTGTCGCCTGTTTTCCGATGCGTCAGAACGTTAGGACCAAACACCCACAAACCATCACAGCTAAAGTGATTGCCTAGCAGCTATCCACTCAGGCATGCCCTTCCGCTTGAGAATCGCTCGGTCAGACTTTGGCGCAACCCAGCCGTAGATTGGCTTTTCGCTGTAGCCAGGCTTTGCCGCGCCGAAGGCCCACTGCAGGGAAGCGTAGGTTGCCGGATCTTGCCCATCTAGCGAAACAGCGTCGTTGATTTTGCAAGCGAGCTGCCAGGCGGCTTCTGGGTCAGGGGTGAATCTTAGCAGCTGTTTTGCCCAATACATTCGCAAGTTGTTGTGCAGCCAGCCCGTGGCTAGCCATTCTCTCTGTGCGGCGTTCCAAGTCGCATCCGGGGTGTTGCCATTGAATATTTCTTCGGTGGCGAGTAGCTCAGGGCGTGGGTCGCTTGCATGGGCTTGTAGGGTCGCTTGCGCTCGCTTTGGCAATGCGTCGAATTGGTGAATATTGGGTGTGTGGAAGGCCTGATAGTGAGACCACTCCCGCCAGGTTAAGAACTCGTCTCTAAATTTCCAGGTATAGGTTTTGGGGACTTCGGCGGCTTCGATTTCAGTAAGTATCTGATGCGGGCCTATCATGCCAAAGTGTAAATAGGGCGAAAGCTGAGAGGTCGAATGGGGTAGCGCCGCGTTGTTTCGAATCCACTTATACCGGGCTAGGATTTCGGTTTTTAGAGTGTCAATTCACCCTCTGCCAACAGGCCTTTCTCATTGGCGGCAACAACTCTATCTGGCAGATCGCCAATTAAATGGTTCAGTGACATATCTTCTTATGCGATGTTCCATCGCGCCTTATTTTTGAGCGGCTTTAGCCGTTGCTTTGGTGGTTTTCTTCTTTGTTTTACGTCGCCTGTTCGAGGTATCTCTGGGCCGCTTTCTAGACCCGTGCTTTTGGTACACAGCTTCTGCCTCTTCCTTTGCCTCGGGCGATTTCTTAATCGCCCAAATCTTGGACTTGGCGGCAGCGACTGCGCTTCTGTGCTCTACGAGCGGAGCCGGATAGTCCAGCGGCTTCTCCTCGTAGCGCCAGGGCGTTTGCAATACCTTGTCTGGCAAATGGGCAATTTCTGGCACCCACTGCCGAGTAAAGACCCCTTCAGGATCTTGGTCTAGCCCCTGCTTGATGGGCGAATAAACCCGAATCGCATTAATTCCGGTCACGCCAGACTGCATCTGCGTTTGCGGCCAGTGAATACCCGGCTCATAGTCTGTAAACAGGCGGGCTAAAACTGTGCCGCTCTCCTGCCAGGGTAGCCACAAATCGTAGCTCGCAAAGCTCATCAGCATGGCCCGCATCCGAAAGTTTATCCAGCCGGTTGCCCGCAGGTAGCGCAGGCAGGCATCCACAAACGGGTAGCCCGTCTGTCCCGTTTCATAGGCATCGAGTCTTTGCTGTCGGTCGGTGTCATTATCAACCCCGTCTTCCAAAGGTTGCTCTCTTAGACCCACGTAAGACCTCGCCATGGGGAGCCACTCTAGCTCAGGTTCTAGCTCTAGCTTTTGGGTGAAGTGGCAGTGCCAGTGCAGCCGACCGACAAAGGAGCTAAGCGCACCGGCCCAAATGCCCCGCTCATCTTTTGGCAGCGATCGCACCACTTCCAATCTTTTCTGCGCCGTCTGATAAATCTCTCGCATCGACAGGGTGCCGTAGGTCAGGTGGGGAGACAGCCGGGAGCAGCCCGATTCGCCTGTCACCGGAGAAGACATATCCGTGCGATAGCTTTCGCCCCGCTCGTGCAAAAAGCTATTGAGCACTGCCAAACCAGCCTGTCGACCGGGTGTTTGCAGCGTTTGAATGCCATCGTGAGTGAGGCCGAGTTCTTCAGGAGAGGGCAGAGCATGCGCATTAAACGCCTCAAGGTCGGGGTGTTCCGCAAATGAAAGCTGTTTGGGCACATCGGCAACAGGCTCAGCCATCATGGCATCCCAGTGCTTTGCCCAATGGTCACGGTCAATCTTAGACCCTCGCCATACGCCAAACTGCAAAGGCTCATGAAAAGGCACACCCTGACGGCGGCACCATTGCCGAACAGCCTTGTCCCTTTCATAGGTCCAGGCATTGCCCGTCTCTTGATGCGACCACAGCTCGAAGTTTGGAAATATTTTGCTCAGCGCCGCTAGCACATCGACCGCGGTCCCCACTCGAATCACCATGTCGCCGCCAAGTGCCTTGAGCGATTCAGCCGTCTCTTCTACGCAGCCTTTCAAAAAAAGGTATTGGCGATAGCTCGTATCCGGCAGCTGCCAATACTCTGGTTCAACGATATACAGCGGCAAAACGGGACCACGATCAGCGGCGCTCGCTAGGCAAGGGTGATCTGTCAGCCGGAAGCTTTTTTTGAACCAAACAATTTGAACGGTGCTCATAGGTGTCCTATTGAAAAGCCTTAGCGAATCGGCTTTTTTACTGTGCCTGTTTCCTTTAAAGATGTCGAGCGCGACCCATGTCACGAGAATTTCGCTGAAATTGGTCGCGCCCGGCTACGATGACTTATCAATTGTAAATGTCAAAGGCTCACGTAACATGGTGTCATTGTGTACACGCTACCTATTGAGAGTGCCTGTTGAGATTGTTTTATTGATGTTCTCTCTCAGAACTGTTCAATCTGAAGCTTAGCCCAGGACCGCGTTTCGCATAAAGATGTAGCGCTGTTCAAAGTCTATTGCATTCACTTGGTCAACCAGCGTTTGAGCTTCGTCGGATAGTTTGTAGTCGTCAGGGACGTTAACAACTGAGCCATTGGCCATGCCCTGGCCGAGTCGGTACCACAGCGCAATTTTTGTTGTGTTGCTAAGTTCACTGTAGGCATCAGAGAAATCATTGTTCTCACCGGAGAGCGTCTCTCGCATGAACTGCAGTTGCTCGTCTTCTGATTTTTCGGCAAGCTGATTGTACAGGTCGCTAGAGCTGTCAGATTCTTTGTTGTCGTCTGGGTCTTCGATCACTCCTTCGCTAAGACCATCATAGACATACCAGAGCGTGGCTAGCTTTTGGTCTACGTCAAGATTGTCAAACTGCGATTTGAACTGCTCAAAGTCAGTCTGATAATTCGCTGCTTCTGGATTTTCAATGGATGTAGAAATCGGCATAATTCAATTCTTTGTAACAATACAGGGAAAACAGCTGTGCTCCTTAAAACGACGAAAAGATATCACTCAACACTTTTTGTCCTTTCTGCAAGCACCCTTCACTTTCCACTTTCAGCTTATGCAGTATTGTTGTCTCTGGTGACTCTCACAAGTTAGAAGACTCTCTATTCTGGCCTCTAACGTTCGAGCGATCAAATGACTATTGTTCTCTTCCGTATGCCGAAATATCTACCTAAAAGAATGTAGCCGCTATCGCTTGATGCTAAGTAGCTGCGTCAGCTTCGCCAGCAGCTTTACGTTTACAGATTCAATATTGCCTGCCGCATCTAGGACAAAGCGCCAAGCGACATTGACATTGAAAATCGGCGTCTTCACCTTACCCGTCACCGTTAACCTTTTAGTATCTTCTGAGGCTTCTACCGGTGTAGCTGGATCGGTCTGCTCAAGCTGTAGGGGCACGAGCGTCATATTGAGCGCTTGGTCTGCTAGATAGGCTGCGATCGCATCCCTCCCAACAACGGCATTTTCAAAAGGAGGAACGAGCTGCCCGTCCGGTAAAAATAGCTGAGCTGTCTGGTCAAAGGACTGGTCATTTAGCGTGTCGAAGTATTGCTGTAGGGGTTGGGGTAGCTGCAGGGAGGGGGCGGGCGATCGCAAGGGATGGTCTTGTGCGATCGCTGTTGTCTTTGCAGCCTCAGATAGCGCCATTACTCAGGTCCATAGCAAAACATCCTCTCCACTCTATGCCTGCTTGCAGACAGAAACACTCATCGTACGACGGAGCTTGTCCTCTGCCTGCAGAACCATTCTTAGCCGCTATCAGCCCATGAAAAGCGGCTTGTAGTACCTTCCTGAGCCAACGCTGAGAAAGCGCTGTGTGGCTTGCGCAGAGATTATTCAGAACTTCTCAGAAGCGGCTTAATGCCTCCTCAGAACTCAGCCGCTCACCGATGGCATTCTTAAATCACTGAAGCAAACCACTTGATTCTTCAAGTTAATTTTCCAAGGAGCCAAACCATGAAAGCACTCAACGCACAAAAGTTCTTTTCCGCACTTGTACTAACCGCTGCTACGGTCACTTTCGCACCCGTTGCCAACGCCGCAGAAATTGTGACACCTTCCATCCAACAGCGCCGTCTTAGCTTTCTAGAGAATCAAACAAAGGCTGTAGAAGATATCCAAGCAACTCGGCTGGAGTTTCTTGAAAATCAAACCAAAGCAATCGACAACATCCAAGAAGTTCGCCTAGAGCACCTAAATACGCAAACTAAAGCGATTGACAATATCCAGGAAGCCCGCTTGGACCATTTAGATACACAGACCAAAGCCATCGACAACATTCAGGAAGCTCGCTTGGAGCATCTAGACACACAGACTAAAGCTATCGACAACATCCAAAAGGTTCGTCTAGAGCACCTGAATACTCAAACCAAAGCAATTAACAACATTCAGGAAGCTCGTTTGGAGCATCTAGACACACAGACTAAAGCTGTCGACAATATTCAGAAAGTTCGCCTGGAGCACCTGAATACCCAAACCAAAGCCGTTGACGATATTCAAGCAACTCGCCTAGCATTTCTTGAGCGTCAGACCAAAGCCGTCGACAATGTGCAAAAAGCCCGCCTCACAGGCCTAGATATCCGCAACAAGGGCATCGTTCGCTAAAGGTCATTGCATCTACTAACCTTCTCTCCTCACCATCCTTATCCTAGAGTTTGTCTGAGCTAGGCTCCTAAAACTGACAAACTCTAGGATTTTTCTTTGGTGTAACAGGGACCATAGAAATCTCGCTAAGGCGACCAATCCCGCTAAGATAGAAAGACCGTTTTACATAACTTCACTAAAAGTCGCATAGCCATGGGTTTCTTTCGCCAATACATCGCACCGCTCTTTATTGTGCTTATTTTCGGGCTGGCCCTGCTGGCCACGAGCGCTCGCATCTTTTTGCCGAGCGATATGATGGCACCGGCCCCCATCGAAGAACCTATTTCTGCGCTGCCGGTACCGACGCCCTCTGTGCTGACATAGGCAGATCACACGAAGTAAGTAAGCCGTAGGCAGACTGATGGCTGAGCCATTCCCCATCCCAAACTATCGCCTTGAGGCGGGCTCCACGTTAGACCGGGCCCGCCTCGTTAAGTTTATGCGACGGGCTTACCGGGACCTCGGCGCCTCTGAAACGAGCAGTCACCTAGCCGACACCGTCAGCCGTCACTTCAATGCCAAGTCAAAACTGTGGTGGTTGATTGGGCCTGAAGCTGCGATCGCACAAGCCCTTCCCGGACTGCAGCGTCATGAGCCCATGGGCTGTCTGTGGCTAGGTGAAGCCATCGACCAGCGCAACGGCCACAGGCAGGCCTACACTTTTTTGCTATATGTCGACAAAGCCCACCGTCGCAAAGGGCTCGGCACCGCCCTCATGCAGCACGCCCACCGCTGGGCTAAGCAGCAAGGGTATGAGCAAATAAGCCTGCAAGTCTTTGAAAACAATACGCCCGCAATCAGCCTGTACAGCAAGCTGGGCTATAGCCCACAGGCAAGGTGGATGTCCTTAGATATCTAAAGCTTCTATCTAAAGCTGCAAACGCATCGGAGCGCGCCATGCCACTAACGACTTTTTACCGATAATTATTAAACTGCAGTGCCATGGGCCAGTCTTGTTCTTTAATCAGTCGCATGGCTTCTTGCAAGTCGTCTTTACTTTTAGCAGAGACGCGGACGGCATCACCCTGAATAGACGCCTGCACTTTCTTCAGGTTGTCTTTTATCAGCTTGGAGATCTTTTTTGCCTCTTCTTTTTCGATGCCTTTCTTTAGCTTTATTTCTTGCCGAACCCGGCTCCCGCTAGAAGACTCAATCTCTCCAAATTCGAAAATCTTCATCGACAAGTTGCGCTTGGCAGCTTTGGTCTGAATCAGGGTGTGCACAGCCCTTAGCGTCATGTCGCTGTCGGTCTCGACATCTATGCTATTTTCCTTGAGCTCTAGCGATGTTTTAGTGTCTTTTAAGTCGTAGCGACTCTTGATTTCGCGCCGGGCCTGATCGAGAGTATTCACCAACTCCTGACGATCAAAGTCACTCACCACGTCAAAGGAAGAACTGGAAGCCATAGTGTTTTTAAGGTCAAAGTTATTGAGGTCAAACGACCCTGCACAGTCGGACTTGATGATAACGATAGATAGCGACTGAGAGCAACAGTCGTAGTAGTGAAAAATTCAAGAATTTGGCCAAGATTGTGCGAACATCACCAAGTAAGACACCCTATCCCAGCGCAGACTGGCAGCTAGCGACAAATAAAGACACAATGCTGCTAATACTGACCGCCCAAGAGAGCGATCGCAAAATAGGCACATTCAAAACATAGAACAGCGAGTAGCTAACACGCGACACCAGATACACAACGGCTGAGCCCAGCACCTGCTCCGCCGGAACCGCTACCACAAAGGCCATCAACGCCGCTGGCGCATACAGCGCAAAAGACTCCCAAGAATTTTGATGAGCCCAAGTTGCTCGCTGCGCGTACTCCGGCAGTTTGTCGAACATGCCTCGCGGCGCACCCATCTCGTAACCGACCTGAAACCGCCCAGCCGCCACTAGCAAATAAGGAAAATAAATCAACGCTGCGGCAGCAACGATGCTGCACAGCAAAACATTACTCGGAGAAACAAACGGTAGCGAGTAGAAAATATCCACAGAGAACGCAGTGAAAGAGCCAAAGAACAGTTAGAGCGCTAAATAAAAGTCACCCAACAAAGTCGAACATATCGGATTAGTCGAAGTAAAACAACGTCACAATTTTTCGCTGTTCTTCCGCGTCCTGACAGGTTTTCAGCAGCGTCTTACTATCGTGAAAGGCAAAACAAATCAGCTGCTGACACCGACCGATAATTTCTTGATTGCACATGGAGCTTGCATCTGCCAGCGGCAGCATGTCATTGGCAGAATTTTCTACCAGGTTTGTCACTAGCTCTAGCTGTTCGCGAGACTCACGGGGCTGCTTTTTTAAGCTCTGCGGCAAAATCACGGTCAAAAGATTGGGGTCGGCCTTCATCGCCCCTCGAATAGCGGCAGAGTTTGTACCAGCCGCGCCAGAAGTAATGAGACGATTACCGCCTAGTACGAGGGCGTAGCTCATCAGCTCAATGAGGCGCTGATGGGTAATCGGAACGTGACGAGATCCCAAGATAGCGATGCGCTTTGAACCAGACTGCTGAATGGTGGCCAGCTCTTGTAAAAAGTCGTCTACCTTAACAGATTCAAGTGGATTTTCGACGGACTGACTCAATGGCTACCTCGGGGAACGAGAAGATTAGGAGATGAACGATTATGCAATCTTACCAAACCGCTGAAAAATTACCTACGGCACCCACCTACGCACACCGAAACTCTCAACTGAGCAAAGGCGCATCGGACGCATCGACTAAATAAAGACAAATCGACTGACCTACGCGGTCATCGCTGGGCTAAGCCCCAGTGCATCCATCACCCGCTCCGTATCGAAGTGCTGCTCCATTAGGTGACCAATGCACTCTACTTTTATCGGCTCGTGCAGCCTCACCTGATCGAAGGCTTGCTCAATCATGTCTACTGTCGTCAGCGTGTCCAAATCGACAGACAGAATGGGCACTTCAACATCATTCGCCCGGTCCAAGATATCTTTGCGAGGTGCGAGTCTACCGGTGAGCACCAGGCACTGGGTAGAGCTTTCTAGCGCGGCCATCTGAATATCAAAGCGATCGCCCCCCGTCACTACCACCATATTGTGAGCACGGTTAAAGTAGCGCAGCGCAGAATTGGCATTCATCGCACCAATCGAAATTTCTTCGACCATCATCTGATCGATGCGCTCTGGCGTATTGAGAATATCCGCTTTGAGATGGTGCACGAGCGCCTCGACACTCACGCTACGCATAATGGCCGTTCGCGGCAAAATGCCAAACACCCTAATCTCATGGCGCTCAAGGCACTCGCGCACGGCAGACTGTGCCACCGGCATCAGGTCATCTGGCACATCGTTGATCACGACACCCAACAGCTTATCGCCCAGCTTTTGTTTGGCGGCAAGCAGCTTGTCTACCACCAGCGCAGAGTGATAGCGCGCCACTAAAATCACCGCAGACTCGCTCATCTGAGCCATATCTGGTAGCGATAGCCCAAACAGCGACCCTTCTTCTAAATTGCCAGGTCCTTCAATGAGCAAAATATCTTCACCCTTGCTCTCCAAAACGCCTTCTACCTCTGAGCGGTAGATGAGCTTCTCTTTCGAGAGCTGCTGCTGAATCGTCTCTTCATCAAGCACAAACAGCGTTGGCCTAACGCGATCATCCTTCAGGCTTAGGGTTTGCGAAATAAAGCGAACGTCTTCATCAAGGTTGTCTGTACCTTCACTCGGGCAGGTGCCAATTGGCTTGGCATAGGCCACATCCAAACCTTGCGATCGCAGCTGCATTGCCAGCCCCAACACGGTGGCAGACTTCCCGCTATATGCTTCAACCGACCCAATGAGTAAATGCTTGGGTTGTCGGCCTAATGACTGAGTCACGCCCTCACTCCTTTCGACTTGTCGCGTCGGCCATCTCCCCTTGGTGAGAACGTTGCCTTCGGCTTGTGCCTTATTCACCCAATTATTCTGACACGTTCGCTTACAAGTCGTAACAAAAAAATCAAAAAAGCTGCCCGCTCTCCATCACATTTGAGAGCAGACAGCCGTCCATGCCAAGTGGTGGCTTTTAGGTCAGCAGCAATGATTTAGACCAACCACGCGCAGAAAATGCCCTTATTCGTCAATTCTCAGCAGCTTGCGATAGAAAGCTTTGTCGAAGTCGGGTTCTTTGTTTTGGTTCATCGCCACGACAACGCTAATCAAAAAATCAACGAACTCAAAGGTCGCCATCGTAATCTCGTAGGTTAGCTCCGCATCGCCGTCGAACTGCATGCGACAGCGGGTGAGGTCTGCGGGCAGCATAGACACATTCCACGTTGCCAAAAATGGAATGCTCCCCGACCCCTCAATTTTGCGCTCGCCCTCGATGTTGCCCTGTTTGTAAAGCCCGATGGCGTAGGGCAGCGCGTTTCGTTTTTTCCCCTGGTAGTAGGGCAAATATACGCTGGCTTCTGGCTTGGTAGCAGGCTTAATCGATTGAAGAGACATGGGCTGCAGTAGACGTACAAATAGAGAAATGCCTTGAGAGAGAAATGCCACATCAGCAAATATCCTCGCCCTAGAATGCCCGCCCGTTAGTCAAGTTGCTCATGCGCCGTCCGTCTCCCTTGGCCAAAGCTGTATCGAGAGCCCCGCAAGAGGTTATGGTTAAATTGAAAGGAATTGTTAAGGGATCTATACAAAACGACACATGGCAGATTTCGTTGAGCCGGTTGAGCCTGAGTTGAGCTTTGAGGATGAATTCGGCTTTGATGGGGATCTATTTGAAGGGTATGAAGGGCGGCGACTAAAGGCCGCGATCGCACTGAGCCTGCTATGGCTAATCACGGCTTTTTTACACAGCGTGCAGTGGGGGCATACGCTGGTGCTGGTGCTCACAGGAGTGATGAGCATTCACGCCCTGCGAGTCATTTTGGCAAAGCCGCAGACGCCGCCAGACGCTCTGCCCTCCGTGCAGCAAACCGTTTCGGCTTCACAGATCACAGCGCCACCGACCTACCCTCACGTATCTCTGCTCGTCGCGGCGAAAAACGAAGAGCAAGTCATCGGCAGACTAGTCCAGTCGCTGCTGTCCATTGACTATCCCCAAAGCTGCTACGACCTGTGGATTATCGACGACTACAGCACAGACGCTACCCCTCAAATTCTCGATTCGCTCGCCAAGCGCCACGACAATCTCAACGTCATTCACCGGGGGCCAGAAGCCACTGGTGGCAAGTCCGGCGCGCTCAACCTAGTCTGGCCGCAAACAAAAGGAGAGATATTAGCCGTTTTTGATGCGGATGCGCAGGTTTCAAAGGACTTGCTGCGGCATGTTGTGCCGATGTTTGACGCTGAGCAGGGCGGTGGGGAAACAGGCGCTGTGCAGGTGCGCAAGGCGATCGCCAACGACCGTACAAACTTTTGGACGCGCGGACAAAAAGCAGAGATGGCCCTAGACTGCTACATGCAAGAAAGACGCATCGCCGTCGGTGGCATTGGTGAGCTGAGGGGAAATGGACAGTTTGTGCGTCGTAGCGCGATCGCTCAGTGCGGCGGTTGGAACGAAGAGACGATTACAGACGACCTGGACCTGACGATTCAGCTGCACCTGCAGCAGTGGAATATTGGCCTGCTGTTTGCACCAGCGGTGGGAGAAGAAGGAGTGACCAGTGCGATCGCCCTTTGGCATCAGCGCAATCGGTGGGCAGAAGGGGGCTTTCAGCGCTACCTAGACTACTGGCGTCAGCTCGCCAAAAACCGCCTGGGCTGGCAAAAGTCCATCGATATGGCGGGCTTTTGGATGATTCAGTACATGCTGCCCGTCGTCGCCCTGCCCGACCTCATCATCGCGCTCATTCGCGGTCAGCTGCCGGTCT
This sequence comes from Cyanobacteria bacterium J06614_10, assembly GCA_038527325.1. Lineage (GTDB taxonomy): Bacteria > Cyanobacteriota > Cyanobacteriia > Phormidesmidales > Phormidesmidaceae > Phormidesmis. The sequence goes on along the minus strand of JBCBFY010000071.1, from coordinate 11,668 downwards.
TTGGCCCGATGACGACCATGGCGGTGATGATGTCTTGCATCGGCATGTTTACTACGCTGCGCCAGGCGGAAGAAATGTCGGTGGGCAAAGCGGCGATACAAACCCTACGCGGCTCTGCCTACATGCTCCACTGGCTCGTTGTCATCGGCACCATGGCCATGCGAATTTCGGTGCGGCCCAAGCAGCTCAAGTGGGTGAAGACGGTTCACGGCGCGAACGCCTAGCCACTCCTTGCACCCGCACGATGATGCACACCAGCCCAACTGAGAGGGCAATGCCCACAAAGGCAATCGGCACCACCGCAGACTGACGAACCGCGATCGCACACAGCGCCCAAACGGCCACCATCGGAAATGCCGCATCGTCGTACCGGAGGGCTACGGTTGCAGCAATTCCGGCGCTGATGGTCATCATCACGATGGTCCAAGCGATCGCGCCCATCGACAGCGCCGAACTACCAGCCTGTACCGTCACGGTCAGCGCCGACGCTACGTTTACCACTGCTGCCACCGTAATCCAGCCAAAATAAACGCTGAAGGGGGCCTGAAAGAGCCAGCGATTTTTCCGCCTAGGGACCACCGTCTCTGCGCGCGTCCGCAGGTAGGCATTGGCCAGGCAAAACAAAATGCCAAACATCAGCACCACCGACAGCCAAAAGAGCGACAGCAGAAAAACATACACCCACACCATCTGAAGCAGGCAAGCACCAATCAGCCACTGCGCAGCCTGCGCGATGTCTGCTTGCTGGCGCTGAGCGGGCAGTGCCTGATACAGGCTAAACGCAATCAAGCCGATGTAAATCAGCCCCCAAATAGCAAACGCATACCCCGCAGGCGTAATCAAAACATCAGAGAACGTCGTATTCGAAATTTGACCGATGTTTTGCCCCGCAGGCGGGAAAAAGTTAGAGAGGGCATTGACGGCGATCGCCATTACAACTGCCACCACCGTCAGCCACTGTCGGCCAATTTGACCCATTGAATTTTGCACAGCATCACCCATCAAAACAGCTGCTTACGTAGCAAGCGTTCTAATGCAGACAAAATGCATGCAGACACCTGCAAACCGAGTTGCTTTATTTGAACCGAGGTTTCAACCTTCAGGGCTATCCTCAGCAACTCAACGAAGCTATATATCAATTTTATTCGTAGCTGCCTACGTGGGTAGCAAATAAAACAATTTGCACTAAAGTGACATAGAAAAAACAGACTATCTGCCAACCAATACTGCCGACAAAGCTTCGCTCTGCCTAAACGCTTATCTTTCTCTCTGCTTTGCTTCTAGGGACCTCATCCTAGCTTTGCTCACACAGCGCAGACTCTGAAAGAGTCGTTTCTAATGCATCGTTAATAGTTTTCAATTGTTGTGTTCCTTTACTAGAACCGCGGCGCTGCCTTGTCTTGCTGACTCATGTATTGAGGATCGCTAAAGTCAAAAAAGAAATGATTGAGTAGTGCACTTTTACTACTACTGCAAGGCGTCAGCAGCATAATCGGTAGTTTAAGCAATGTTTAGAAAACAAAACTTGCGTTGCGCTGATTAGTTTGCCTGAAAGAAATATTCACGGGTAAAGCTGGGCAGCTTAGCTAAGGTGGAGACAAGATATCCATCATCCTTTCAGCCTAGGAGTGCCGACATGGCCAATACCTCTAACCTCTCTTTTGACCGATCTTGGGGCCGGTTTAACTGGACGGCCTCTGTGCTACTCATCGTCACTTTTTGGCTCAGCAGCAGCGTTCTTTTAGACTTTTTGTTCATGCCGATGATGTACGAATCTGGCATGATGAATGACCCTAGCTTTGCTAGCAGTGGCTACAGTCTGTTCTGGCTGTTTAATCGGGTGGAGCTGCTGTGCGCAGCGACGGTTTTGACGGGATTGCTGGTGCTCAGACAGCGTCGCAGCCCATTCGAGGTGACGGTTAGTGGTGCCCGTAGCCGGTGGGCTCTGTTACTGGGCGGTTTGCTGTTTGCGATCGCACTCACCTACACCTACCTGCTCACCCCCCACATGAGCGCCCTCGGCCTCAACCTCAGCGGCAGCATCTACGAGCCTATGCCCAGGTCGATGCCGCTCATGCACTTGGCCTACTGGGCACTCGAAGCCCTCAAGCTGGCCGGTGCAGGCTTTATGATGCGCCTTTGCTACCGCGATATCTCTGGGCACACCGCTTGAGCTTCTAAGAACGCGGAACGCGCGCGCTTTCACAAAACCAAAACGCCCGGTACAGACACACCTTTTGTTGATCTATATCGGGCGTTTTTCTATGTCAGGCTCTCAAATCAGGAGCAAGACAGATTTGATGGCATCATTTTTCCTGAACAACGCCTATCAGCTAAAGATTTATTCAGCTTCCTGCTCTGGCCACAACAGCCGTACGGACAGTAGGCCAAAGCCAATGGCAGCAATGCCTTTTACCAACTTTTCTGGAAAGATGAGGGCGGTACTGCCGCCGAGCAAAACGCTGATCAAAGAGGCCAGCAAAAGGGCGCTTGCGGTGCCGAAAAAGACAGCTTTGGGAGAGGGAGAAGATCCACCGAGGGCGATCGCAGCCAGCTGACTTTTGTCTCCTAGTTCGGAGACAAACACCGCCACGAAGCTCACCAAAAACAGCTGCAAATCCATCGCTACCCCTTCCCAACAATATCTGCGACCAGTCCAATCGTAATCAGCAGCAGCAAAATCCCTGCGCAAATGTCTAGGGTTTCTTCTGAGACTCGCTTGGCAATCCACTGCCCTAGCAAAACCCCGATCAGACTCGTCGCTATCAGCGCCGACCCCGCACCCAAAAATACCGTAACAGGAGCCTGAGATTCTGCGCTCATCAGCAGCGTCGTCACCTGAGTCTTATCGCCTAGCTCAGCCAAAAATATGGTCAGAAAGGTCGATAAGAAAACAGCCCAAAACCCACCCTTATTCTCAGCAACACCGCCACCAGCCTGCAGATCATTCTTTTTCGCGATCGCCGGGCCGTCTGCATGGTCAGCCTGAACAGGGGTCACCTTTTCCGATGCTTCTAGCTCCAAAGAATCTAAATCGGGCGCAGTAGGGTCAGAAGAGGTCACAGTTGTGCTGGTTTCAGATTTCTTTCATTATCTGTGACAGTTGCCACATCAGACAAATAATCAGGCTGCAAGCCATGCGCCATTACGTTTCAGCAGGGTCTGCCTCGCCAGTGATTTCGATAACGACGCTATCTATGCCTACAGCCTTGTAGAAGCGGTCCATTTCAGGGCTTTTGTTGCCGTAGATGCCAGATATCTGCTGCTCGCAGCACTCTATGGCAAAGTCGTTTAGGTCGGCGGGGGAAATGTCGTACAGCTGCTGAAAGGTATCGGGCTGTACCCGACAAAAGTTTGGCCGCGTGTCATAGATACGGCAGTTGCGTTTAGCTTTGTCGTAGTTGATGCACCAGCCATCTTCACCGACGAGGCTCATGTACAGGGCTAGCTCATCCGGCGATAAGTAATCGTTCAAATCGGGGCGGTCTGCTGGGTCTAGCTGACAGCAGGCGCCGCAGTTTTTAACACATTGCCAAGTTGCCATAGTGTCTAATCGGTAACTTTCAGATATTAGCCATCCGCCATACACATTTCATCGTAGTCGGCGAGTAGCAGCGGCCCAAAATCGCTGCAATACCCTGCCAGTAAACGGATCCCTTAGCTTAGAATTTTGTAAACAAAGCTTAACCTGGGCTCCCTTAAGCAGGTACAATGCTGTGAAGTGAAATTACTGACATGTAATTCGATAAGACCTGTTCGGAGGATAAAAGGCTTTGTTAGATAGTGCTCTTTCTGCGGTTAGTAGTATTGATTTTGTACTGATTGCTCAGCTTACCATGCTGGCACTGGTGGTCATTGCAGGCCCTGCCATTGTCTTCTTGCTAGCGCTTCGAGGCGGCGACCTGTAAGCAATTTTCTTCGAATATTTTCGCACTCAGTTGCTTCAGCAAAGGCTGTCGCGAAGTAGTGCCCGCAGTATGTCTTTCCAGGATCGGAAAATACATTGCGGGCACTTGTCGTGTCAGCTCGCCATATCAGCTTGGATGGAGTCGCTGCTGCAGGATGAATTGCGCGATCGCTAAGTCAACCGGTGTCGTCACCTTCAAATTCGTCTCTTCCCCTTCTACGACCTGCACAGGCACGCCGCATTTTTCCAGCAAGGCGGCATCATCTGTCACCTGCCAGCCCGCCTGCTGCCCCTGCACATGGCACCGCTTCAGCAGCGCCACCTCAAAGCCTTGCGGGGTCTGCGCAGCCCAGAGCTGAGAGCGATCTGGTGTATGGGTGATGACCTGATTGTCATCAACCTGCTTAATCGTGTCTTTTACTGGAATTGCGGCAATCAGGCCCGGATATTTCAGCACTGCCTGCGCGCAGCGGTCAAACAGGGCTGGGGTAGCCAGGCAGCGAGCACCATCGTGAATAAGAACGTGAGTCGCGTCGGCTGGCAGCGCTTGCAGCCCGTTGTACACAGAGGCCTGACGAGTGCTGCCGCCCTGGATGAACTGCACTGGCTTTTGGAGCTGACAGTCTTTTAGCATTTGCTCGATGTCGGGCTGGTCTACCGGTTGGCAAATGATGCCAACCCAGTCGATTGACTCAGAGAGGCCAGCAGCTTGCAAGGTCCAAGCCAAGATGGGTTTGGCCAGTAGGGGCATGAGCAGCTTGTTGCGATCGCTGCCCATTCGGCGGCCGACCCCCGCAGCAGGAAGAAGTAAATGCATTTTCGGAAACATTGCATAGGTAGAGACTGGGGTTTCCACCGGCTCGCCAAAACCGTCAGCGAGCCGAATGAAATACCCTGTCTGACATCTTCTTACAGTCTGGCTAGCTTGTATCGCCCGAAGCACATCACCCAGCCAAAAATGTATTGCCTCAGCAAGCTGGCCAGCAAGCTGATAAGTGACCTAGAACACCGTTTTGAGCTGATTTTGGTTTTCTTTCCGAGGAATGGTCGTAAGCTTCCCAGCGTCCCTTAAAATAATGAGCGGATAAAAATACGCAACTATAACCGCATGCGCATACTGGCCCTAGTCCCTGGTGGCATCAGTGATCAGCTTTTGTTTTTTCCGGCCCTAGATGACATCAAGCGGGCCTACCCAAACGCTGACATTGGTGTTGTCGTTGAGCCCAAGGCAGCCGCTGCCTACCGAGTTTCAAAGATCGTCGACACGGTGATTCCCTTCACGTTTTCAGCGGCAAACAGTCCGTCAGACTGGGCGAATTTGCTGGGGCTCGTCCGCGACCGAGAATATGAGGTCGCCATTACCACCGACGTCACCTGGCAGATGGGTCTGCTGCTATGGCTGAGCGGCGTGCCAACCCGAGTCACCTACAGCAATACAGGGTCAGCTTGGCTCTACACAGCCACCGTCCCAGACAAATCCCGTGACCAGCCTCAATACCAAGCGGATCGCTATCACGATTTGCTAGAGGCCATTTCTATCGATAGCCCAACCCCTGAGCTAGCGGTCAACGTGCCAGAGGGAGACATCGCCTGGGCCAATGATTTGCGCGATCGCCTCAACCTCAACAGCGGCTACGTCTTGCTCTACCCAGGGCAGGATACTGGCCGCTCAGACAAGCAGGCTCAGTATCCGGTTAGCAGCTGGCAAGCCCTCATTTCAGACTTTCGGGCCAAACAGCCCGACATGCCTATCGTGCTGCTACAGACAGACGGCAGCGCCGCACAGGTGAATGCGCTCAAGGCCGACGACACGCAGCTCATCGTCGCACCTGCCAAGAACCTGGGTCAGGCCGCTGCCATCATCGCAGGGGCCAATTTGGTGCTCACGCCCGACAGCTACGTCATGCAGCTAGCTGCCGCACTCAAGGTATTCACCCTAGCGCTCTTCGGCAAAAACAAGCCCGATGAAATGCTGCCCCCTACCCCTGGCGAAGAGACTCGCTTTTTGGGCGTAACTTCTAGCACCGGTCATGTTGCCGACATTCAGCCCGATGCCGTCTTACAAAAGGTCTGGGGTGGCTAGCTAATATCCGACAAAAGACACATCAAATTTCAGTCGGCTAGCACGTAGGATCATTCCAATAGTATGGTTCCAGTATCCCGGCTATTCGTATCATACCTATCGACGCAGTACCTGTTAAAACCCTTACCGCCGTTAAAATCATGGACCGCATTCAATTACAAGCCTCAAAGCTCTGGGACCTCCTGTTTTCTGATGAAACTGCAGAAACCTACCAAACTGCGCTCAATCTCACAGGCACTATCCTGAAGGAATCCGCTCAGCTGATCTGGCTGATTATCTGCTCTGTGTTTGTCTTTGGGGCTTGGTTTGGCGATGCATCGGTGAAAACGGGCAACAGCCTGCGAACCTGGATCGATGAGCAGGGAACGCCTTCTGCAGCGTCAGCAACAGACACGACCAGCATGGCAGACAAAGGCAAAAGCCTGCTTGACAGTGGCCGCCAAGGCGCAGCTTATCTCCTGTCACAAGCCCGCGAACAGCTCGGCCTAGAGGCAATGCCCCCAACACCCGCAAAAAAAAAGATGACATCGGCTAAGCCACAACCGTCTACAGCTAACACTGTTTCGACATCTTCACCTACTAAGGCTTCAGCCCCTGAACCCACCGGTTCAAACGCGACTGCGCCCGAATCGGTAGTGACCTCTAAGCCAGTCGATGAAACGAAGGCACCTGCTCGCTCAGAGGCGATGGTCGCCGCCGAGCCTGCTTCTGCAGCGGCAGTCGCCGGTACAGACGACACTGTCTCCCGAGAAGCCACAGACGATGGCTGGCCACCCCAGTCCGACGATGACTAAACTTTTTGAAATCGCCTGAGCTAGCTGAGATGCCTACACTGTCTCAAAGCTTTCTTCTTGAGCTAAAGCGCGTTCGGGCGTTTTGAAAGTCGCCTCAGCGCAAATAGTAAAACCATCGCTACGAGCACCAACGCGAGTAGCGGTAAGGTGAGCGAAAGAATTGAGAGCATCACCGAACTCATCCACTCCAGGCTTGCCGTCACGGGGCTAGCACAGCCACCGGTCGCGCTATTGGTGGCTAGTCGAGTCATGCCTGTCATGCCCTGAATCGTTCCCGCTGCGCCACCCCCGACTGCCAGCGCCGTGCTCCACTGCAGCAGCGTCGGTAAATCAGCAGCAAAAGACCCGGTTAGATACGTCCCAGCAATCACAGCAGCAGGAAATTCTATGGTGTCGAGCGCATCGTTTACCCAGGGTACGTAAAAGGCTGCTATTTCGAGCACTGTGGCTACCAACAGCCCAAGAAAGACGGGCAGGGAATCCAACCAAACCATCTCTGCCGGTAGCGCAAAGCCACCGTATAGGGCAGCAGCACTCAAGCAGGCAAAGGGCACTAGAACTCGAAAGCCTGTAGAGGTGCTCAAGCCCACACCAATGCTCAGACTGATCAGTGCATTCACGCGATCTTCCCCCAAGGCGTTTTGTCGACGATCTGAATCTGCTTAATCTGTTAGATACCAGATTGCAGCGGCTTATCCAAAGGGTGCGTTACAAGCGATCGCTACAGTCCACCGCTGCCCAGCAAAAATAGGCCCGCCATGGTGATGCTGTTCCAAGTGCTGTGGAGCAGAATAGAAGTCATTAGGTTTTGCGATCGCACATACACAAAGCCCAATATCGCACCGAGCACCGCCAGCGGCAGCACTTCCGAAAAGCTCAAGTGCGCCACCGCAAAAATCAGACTGCTCAGCCCAATCGCGCCCCAAGTGGAAAAATATCGGGTGAGCGAAGGCAGCAAAAACCCTCGAAACAAAATCTCTTCAAAAATCGGCGCCGCTACCGCTGCGGTGAATAAAAACATGGCTAGCGCAATCGGGTCCTGCTCCTCAAGCACGAGCTGCAAAATCGGATTATTACCGCCTTGGCCCTGCCAAATCTGCTGATTGAGCAAAGACACAGCCAGCATCAGCGGCAGCGCTACCAAGTAGCCACCAAACCCCCAGACAGGCCACCTTCCCGACCAGTCGAAGCGAAACCACTCTTTTGACAGCGGCAAATAGTCTTTAATCGCCCAGTACAACACACCCAACGTGCTCGCCGCCATAAGCAGATAAAACACCAGCGAGTACAGCGCCCTTCCTCGACTGGTCAGCCCGATGATGAGCCCTGCACTTGCCAAGCCTGAGGAAGATAGCTCCGAGGCAGACAGCCCTGATGCAGCCTGCAAGCTACTCGGCTGCACCACCATCAGCCCTAACTGCAGCACCAGCGGCAGCGCCAGCTGACCCATAAACAAAAACCCTCCGACAATCACCAGCCAAACCACTTCCCAATCCCAAGGAACCGACCACTGCGCATTGCCAATCGCCAGCAGCGCCTGCTTTCCCCTCAACACTCGCTGACCAATCAAAGCAATCAGCAGCGCCGTCCCCAACAGTCCGCCCACCGCAGGCAAAATATCCACCACACTCAGCTGAATCAGCGTCCGCTCTGCCGTCTCGGCCTGGGCCTTTTGTATATTCTCAAGCTGTTCAGCATTGTCTTGAACGCTGTAGAGGCGGGCTAAGGCAACGTTGCGAAACCAGCCCCGCAGCGTTCGCTCAATGACCAGTTCGGTCTCTGGGCGGACAGCTGGCGGCGATCGCCACAAATCAGCCAGCACAGCCGCGACAACCGCACTCTCTCCAGGCTCACTAGCAACCGTCTGCCAGGTACTCAGCGCTTCAGCAACATCATCTTGCTGGACCTGCACGAGCCCTAGCCGTAGGTCGATTTGATTGATTAGCTGCTGCTGCGTCTGGGCCTTGAGTGCGATCGCCTGAGCTTGTTCGTCGCTTATGTCTGTCGGATTTGCCAATCTTTCTTCCAGCTTGGCCAAACTGGTTGCAGCGTCTTCTCTGACCGCTTGGTACTGCTCGCTAGCCGAGACGAGAGCATCTTTGCCAAAAACAGCCTGCCTAAACTGCTGCACTTCTGCCTCTGGGAGGCCGCTACCTTCCCACTCGCTGGCCTGCACTAGCAGATCGGTTTGATAGAGCTGTAGCTGGTTTGCCACCTGCGGTTCGCTCAAACTACTAATGAGCGAGTTCCCCATCACCAGCGCCACGAGCAGTGTCAAAACAGAAAGAACGAGTCGCTTTAGGGTCATACGGGTGAGAGGTGCTAAACAGGGGGCTAGGCTCGCAAACAATGGAAACGCTCGCTGGCGAGTTTATTTGGCCACTCATCATTATTACACTTTGCTCTATATCAGAGTGCTTCCAGAGAGCTTCGTCTGGGATGAGCGGTCAGATAGAATTAGGACGCCCCGGGATGATTCCCTTATTTTTTGCGCTTTTGTTTTTATGGCTGCTCCTTCTGAACCCACTGCCCCTGACCAAACCACGCTCGACCAGACCGCGACTCAGCTCGATGACGAAGCCACACAGGCAGGCCTCAGCGAGGCGCAATACAAGCGCAAAATGGAGCGCCGTAAAGAAGTTCAAGAACAGCGACTGGCCGAAAGGAACGTTGAGAAAGGCCTAATTATTGTCAATACGGGCAATGGGAAGGGTAAAACGACGGCTGCATTGGGTATCGTGCTGCGATCGCTCGGTCACGGGTTTAAAGTGGCCATTGTGCAGTTTATAAAAGGGGGCTGGGAGCCTGCCGAGAAAGCAGCGCTCAGCCACTGGCCAGAGCAGCTGGCATTTCACGCGATGGGAGAAGGCTTTACCTGGGAGACGCAAGATCGCGATCGCGACATCCAAACCGCCCAAGCAGCCTGGGAACGAGCGCTCACCTACCTGCGCGACCCGGCCTACAAAACTGTTTTGCTAGATGAAGTCAATATTGCCCTGAAGCTGGGCTATCTCTCTGTAGAGCAAGTGCTCGCAGGGCTAGAAGAAAAGCCAGAGATGAGTCACGTGATTCTCACCGGGCGAGGCGCACCGCAGGCTCTGATAGACCGAGCAGACCTGGTAACCGAGATGACTCTGGTCAAGCATCCATTTAAGGAGCAGGGGGTAAAGGCGCAGGCGGGCGTAGAGTTCTAGCGAGAGAGTCTGATTAAAAGATAGAAAGCCTACGGTGACGCAAATACCTACTCATTTGTGATGCGGTTCATAGGCAAACGAGCCATTGGGGAGAACTGGCCCAGCATCACTTAACAATTGTCCATATTCGGGCATGATAGCTCTGAACTATCAACTTCGATTGTTCAGCTGGTTACCCCTGCCTGCGCAACGGCTCCGCTCGACTCCAAAACCTGACTTAACAAAAAGCTACAACACTCTATGCTAAAAATCACCCGCCTTTCAAAACAGTTTGGAGACAGGCAGGCGCTCAACCAGCTGTCGCTAAGCCTAAACCCGGGTGAGGTTTATGGCTTACTTGGCCCAAACGGAGCAGGCAAGACCACTGCGCTCAATTTGCTCTGTGGCTTACTCAAGCCAGACAGTGGTGAAATTTTGGTCAGCGGCGAGCCCGTTTCTAAGGCGACCAAGCTACTGGTAGGGGTGATGCCGCAGCAAAATCTGCTGTACCAGAGTCTTACCTGCGCAGAGAATCTATCTTTTATCGCGCGCATTTACGGACTAGGCAGTCAAAAAATGGCCGAGCGCGTGGCGTCTTGCCTGGAGGCGGTGAATTTGTCGGACCGTGCCCACAGCGTCGTTGGGAACCTTAGCGGCGGCATGCAGCGGCGACTCAGCCTAGCCGCAGCTATCATTCATCAGCCCAAGCTCGTGGTGCTAGATGAACCCTCGACAGGGCTAGACATCGAAGCACGCTACGAAGTGTGGGAGCTAATTCGCTCGCTAAAGCAACAAGGGGTGACGGTGCTGCTCACCACTCACCTGCTGGATGAAGTAGAGCGACTGTGCGATCGCATTGGCGTCATCAAGCAGGGCAGTCTCTTGGCAGAGGGCACCATGGAGACCCTACGCAAGCGCATTCCCGCAGAAGAAATTGTCATCATCGACACGCAGGATGAGGCCGGTGCGATCGCGCGGGCCCGCTCCCATGGCTTTACTCCCCGCCGCTATGGCAACGACCTCGCCTTCTGGGTACCTGAGCTACTAGAGCTACCCACACTGCTCAATCGCTTTTCGGGCCTACCCATCGACTCCATCTCGCGCCATGCCATCGGTCTAGAGCACATCTACCTCGAAGTCACTCAAAATCAGGCTGCACAGCCGGTGAGCAAAGGGTTAGAGCAGGCGGGTGGTAGTGTTGCGATCGCGGCCTAAACCGCCTTCTGCAACCTCTTCCACAGCGCGCATTCTGTAGTCTCTGCCAAGAACGTATTATCCTAGTCAGGTAGGTTCGCGCAGTTTAGGCGGAGGCACGGCTATGGTGAAGCTTCTGATTGCAATAATTCCGGCTGTTTTGGCGATTGCGATCGCCATTCTCTCCGTTCAGAACGCGACCCTTGTTCCCATCACCTTTTTGACCCTTACCACCATCAGCCTACCCGTTGGAATCTGGCTTGCCTTTGCCTTAGGCATAGGCATGATTGGCACAGCACTACTCCTCAGTCTATTTGGTAGAAAAACTAAGTCGTTGTAGGTACAGGCCGAAGAGGTATGACATTCAGAGAACTCGCAGAACAAATTACCGCGTTGCCTGCCAATGAGCGACTTGAGCTGATCAACATTATTGTGCGATCGCTTAAGCAGGACTCACGCTGTGAGAGTTGGTCTTATCTAGAGCCGCGTGTTGAATCCTGGAGAAAGCAACTCTACA
>JBCBFY010000070.1:0-26095 GCA_038527325.1 Cyanobacteria bacterium J06614_10 | reverse complement strand
TTCAAGCAGTTGCTTGAGCTGTTCACAGCGCTTTTTCGTCGCGATTAGCTGCGCCTTGAGCTGCTCAGCCGACCGCACCTTTTCAGCGTTCGTCGGTGGGGAGACAGTATCAGCCCCTTGCACTCTTTCCTCGACAGACGCAGACTCCTGCGCTGTCAGCGCCTGCTGCAAACGGGCAATTTCACGGGCGCTAGTCTCAGCGTCACGGCGGCGCTGTTTGGCCTCTGCTTCGTAGAGACTGCGCCAGTTTTCCAGACTGGCATAGGCCTGCTCGCGATCTTTATGAAGCTGGCTCACCTGTCGCTGCAGAGACTGTATTTCGGTCAACCACTGAGCTACATTCTGGTCCATTGCCAACCGTCCTCATATTTTCCGCGATCGCACATATATCAGAAGGCCTCACAATAGCAGACTTCTCAACGCAGCAGGCGCAGGCAAAATAATCATCACCAGCAAAGCCAAAGACAGCAGCCCCAAAAAGTCACGCGGACCGTTCAGCTCACTCACATCATTCAGCGCGGGCTCCGCAGCCGGAATAAAAAATAAAAGGAACGCCCACAGCAAAAATTCTTGATATGCATAGGCCAAGATTAGCATCAGGATTCTAGCGACATGGCTGACCGTTACCGCAGTCCGCTGACCGTACATAGCATGCACAATATGCCCGCCATCTAGCTGCCCCACCGGCATCAGATTCAAGGCCGTGACTACCAGCCCCAAACAGCCGGAAATGGCTAGTGGATGAAGCCGTAGCGCGCTGTCGGCTGTCAGCGCGCCGCCCAGTGCTAGCTTGCTCAGCAGCAGCAACAGAATCGACCGGCCCGGATTGAGTGACTCAAAGCTCAGCAGCTGTGAAGATTCACCCAGCGGCACAATGGTCGAATGGGCCAGCCCCCACAGCAAAATCGGCAGGCTGACCACCAGCCCCGCCAAGGGTCCCGATATGCCCACATCGAACAGTGCTCGCCGGTTTGGCATGGGCGATCGCATCTGAATAAACGCCCCCAACGTCCCCAAGAAAAAAGGAACCGGAATAAAGTAAGGCAGCGTCGCACGCAAACGGTGATAGCGGGTCGCCAAGTAGTGCCCCGTCTCATGCACGCCCAAAATAAACATCAGCGACAGACCGTAAGCCAGCCCAGAGAGCAGCAACGCCGGATTGGCATGGAGCGCAGAAATATCAGACACCCCGCCAATCAGGGTCCCGCCCACATAAGTCGTCGTCAGCAGCGTTGCCAGTGCCAAAAAAATCGCCAGCCCAGGCCGAGTCACCTTGGCCTGATTCAGCTGACGCAGCCGAGCGATCTGAGCCGATCTTGCAGCGCTAGGCGCAGACCCAGCAGCAGACTTCAGCAGCGCCTGCTCCGCATTTTTAGCCTGCGGGTTGGGTACCAAGGCAAAAAAAGGTGTGCCGTTAAAGCTCTCTTGAAACAGCACTAAGAAGCGATCGCCAAAATTGCGCTCTACGTTTTGCTGCACAGTATCATAAGCTTCCCCCGGAGAAGCCTTGAGCTTGCCCTTACAGATCATCGCCTGGGGCAAATACTCAATGTTTTGCAAATAGTAAATCGACCACGGAAAGCAACGTTGAAGCAGCGTTTCCTCATCGCGTGTAATTGGCTTTTCGACGGTTTTCTTTGGTTTGGTCTGTTTGTCAGTGACCTTAGTAGTCCCTTTAGCATCTGCCGGTTCAGCCACGTTGGCCTGCTTTTGCCTGGCGCGGGCACTCGATACTCTCAGCGTTATCCACAGCAGCAGCGTACTGACGAGCATAAGGCCGTAGAGCAGCCAGGGCGGCGGCGGAGAGCCAGCATTCACCAAAATCCAAAAGGTAAACACTAGCACCGGCATCATCATAATCAGCCAGAGCACCCACAGAGGCACCAGAGCCGTCTTCGTCGCGCTGCGGCGGATCACCCAGTAAGTTACCGCACCGAGCGCTAGCGTAAGTAAAACAAGGGGCATGAACCAATCGTTTGCCAAAAAAGCAAAGACAAAACCAATATTAATCGCGATTTTAACGGGGTATTTGTTATTGTATCGCCATCCTAGAAGATGAAGCGCAAAGCGTTCACGACAAGTCCTCTCATCCGGTAGCACCCAGTAGGAACCCCATCAATGCCAGTTTCCTCGGCCTCTAGAAATAAATCACCCCAAGCAGTTTTCAATACAATTTTTGCGTTTCCGCCAAATCGAGAAACCTTGGGCGGAACGGCCTACCTCATTCAAGACACTAGCTCGGCAGGCGATCGCGCAAATATCCTTGTCGACTGCCCTGCCTTCAGCGAGGAGCATCAGAACTTTATCGCAGCCCAAGGTGGCGTGCACACCCTATTTATCACTCATCGGGGCGGCATGGCCCAAGTCCCAGCATGGCAGGAAGCTCTCAGTTGCCAAGTCCTCATCCAAGAGCAAGAAGCCTACCTGCTCCCAACGGTCTCTACAGACGTTTTCCACCGGCAGCATACCCTCTCTGAGACTAGCCGGGTACTGTGGACCCCCGGACACTCCCCCGGCTCCAGCTGCCTGTACCACAGCCGCTACGGCGGCGTTCTCTTCACCGGACGCCACCTCATCCCCAACAAAACCGGCGCACCCCGACCGCTGCGACTTGCCAAAACCTTCCACTGGCCCCGCCAGATCCGCAACAGCCAGCAGCTGCTCTCCGAGTTCACCGCCGAGACGCTCTCCTACATCTGCCCTGGCGCCAGCACGGGCTTCCTGCGCGGCGAGAAAAAGATCTCCCAGGCTTATACCCAGCTGCAGACTGCCAACTGGCAATCGCTTGCCACAGAATTGTCAGTGTTATGAGGGTCATACCTGTTCTCACGCGCCCTCGTACACCATGGGCAGCGGACACACGCCTACCTGCACTTCGTTGGGATAGATTAGCCAGGTCCGCTGAGCGGGCTCTATCAGGGTCTGCACCAGGGGAGAAAGCTGCTTAATGTCTTTAAGACCTCTGGGCGTCTGAATCTTGATGCCTCGCTGATACACACTGTATCCCTTGCTCCAAGTGTGTCTGAGGCCACTATACCGGTGAGCCTCGACGCCTTCTGCCAGGAGCTGCTGCTGAACGCTCTCCAGAAGGCTGTTGCGCTCTTCGCGGGTGGCGTAGGTCACCTCCAGCACTTTTAGCAACCGGCGATTGATAAAGCGTCGGCAAAAATCGGCAAGCGCCGAATCTCCGTGGCGCTCCCATCGCTGCAAATGATAGGTAAACACCACATCATCACCCGCCAAATAATGCTTCAGCGGCATCTGCCCGACAGGTCCCTTGAGCCAGGCAGTTACCGTTTCATCCGCTTCTAGCAAGCCGCGCAGCAGCAGCTCCCTAGCCCGGTTAAAGGCCTGCTCCAAAATCCACGAGGCCGACAGATTTTTTGAATGGTTATAAATCTGGGCGTACATAAAAGAGCGCACCACCAGATAGTGCTCAATCGCTGCGAGTCCTTTTTGCTCGACAATCAGCTGCTGGCTGAGCGGGTCATAGTTTAGCGCCAGCACAATGCGGTCTAGGTCTAGCTGACCGTAAGACGCACCGGTAAAGTAGCTATCGCGCATCAGGTAGTCGATGCGATCGCAGTCCAATTGACTCGATACCAGCTGCCAGACGCAGGGTATCGGATGAGTGTGGGTATACACCTGAGTAATCGACTGCCACAGCTCAGGGTCAAAGGCATTGAGCAGTCCTCGCACCTCGGGCGAGTGCTCAATGATTGCCATGGTCCACTGCTCGTGGTGAGTGCCAAACACTTCTTCTGCCGTGTGGCTAAACGGGCCGTGGCCGATGTCGTGCAGGAGCGCGGCACAAAGCACAGTTGCTCGGTGCGATCGCAGCTGCCCGTGCAAACTCGCCAACCGGTCAAAAGCCCGCCGCGCCACCGCCATCACGCCCAAAGAGTGCGTAAAGCGAGACATTTCTGCCCCATGGAACGTCAGGCTGGCTGGGCCTAGCTGTCGAATGCGCCGCAGCCGCTGAAAAGGAGCCGTATCGATCAGTGACTTGAGCAACGCCTCAACCGGGTCATCACCATCGAGCGAAATCGCACCGTGCAGAGGGTCGTGATAGGTACGCACGCTTCCAGACATAGCCTTTCTCGGTGATGAACCTAGCGGAACGACAAAGGGTCAGCAGCTAAAATCAGCAGCCAAGCACCAGACGAAACACCTCAGACAAGCCGCCTCAGCAACGTCACAGCCCCGTCACAATCCTTAGCGCTGAGCAGTCGCAAATGACTGTGACAGCAGGGCCACCGCCGCTTCATATTGGGCATCTTCCGCCGTTCCAAACTGCTGGCGGCGCTCTACAGAGCTAGTCACCAGCTGGTCGGGCTCAATGCCCAGCTTATTGATATCTCGGTGATTGGGCGTTTCGTATTTAGCAATGGTCACCGCCAGACCCGCTCCATTGGGCAAGTCAAACAAAGATTGAATCAGGCCCTTGCCGAAGGTGGTTTCACCCACCAGCTGCGCGCGGCCATTGTCCTGCAGTGCCCCTGCCAAAATTTCGCTGGCACTTGCGGTGCCCTTGTTGACCAGCACCACGAGCGGATCGTCTGTAATTGACTTGCCCGTAGCGTCATAATTCCCCAGCGCCCCCTGCCGGTTCACGGTGTACACCACGGTGCCCTCATCTAGCCACATCCGAGCAATTTCAATGCCCGCCTGCAGCAGGCCACCCGGATTATTCCGCAGGTCCAAGATGTACGCATCAGCGCCCTTATCTTCCAAGTCAAGCAGGGCTGATTTCAGTTCGTTTGCGGCATTGCCATTGAACTGACCCAAGCGGAGATAGCCCATTTTGGGCAAGCCTGGGACCTGACGGATCTCGGCGGATACGGGATTTAGCGTGATGCGATCGCGCTCTACATTCACACTAAAAGCCGCTTCATCAACCCGCCCCACCGTCAGCGTCACCTGGCTGCCAATCGCCCCTCGCATGCGGGCAGCTGCTTCATCCAGGCTCAGCGTCTTAGTCGAAGTCCCGTTGATTTCTAAAATCTCATCCTGAGGGCGTAACCCTGCCGCCTCCGCAGGAGAACCTTCAATCGGCGCAATCACACGCAACACGCTCGCTTCACTGTCCTTAGCAATCTGCAATCCCACCCCTAGTAGCTCACCGTTAGTGTTTGTCTGCAGGCTTTGATACTGCTGCGGGGGCAAAAACCGAGTGTAGGGATCATCGAGCACCGCTAGCATGTCTTGAATGGCTGCGTAGGTCTCCTTCCAAGTCGGCAACGACTGCCTGAGCACCCGCTGCCGCATAAACCACCAGTTCTGATGATTAAAGGTTTCATCGACATAGCTGCGGTTCACAATCCGCCAGACCTCCATCACCATCTGCTGCTGGTTTGTAAAGGCGATCGCAGCTGGCATACCTCGAAACCCAGTGCCAGTGCCACCAATGCCAATCGCACCCAACCACAGCAAGATAGCCAGACCACCCGTCATAGCAACCTGAAAAATCCGCTTGCTCATCCGCAGTTTCATGAACTTACTCAACCAGAAGTTACTCAAGAAGAAATTACTCAATATCTATTCCTACCGAATTTTCAGCCATTGCCCAGCGCAACCTTCAGCGAGCCATTATCTTTTGACGCCTAGCCTAGCTAAGGCCTAGCTAACAAGATACCGCTTCTCAAATCGACCAGCCGACAGCCGACGGTTCGCAGAAACGCTCAGTTGCTACCAGCGAAGCTTCTAAAAGTGTAACGCTATGTAAATTATATTAAATATCGGTTTTTCTTAACGTTTCAACAAAAGTGACTGAGTTGTCACCGGTAATTCCCTATGTCTAAATGAAATTTCCCGCTTTACGCCGGTTTCGCGACAGCCCGTAGCGGGTCAATCCCACAGCATTCAACCGTTTGTAGGGACTTGGGCTGTGTTACATTTTTTAGTATTGGTATACAACCCTAAGACACAACTTTTTGCTTCATGTTTACTAAGCAAGTCACCGACTCGAAGACCTTTCAGTGGTTCGATGAACGACTTGAGATTCAGGCACTTGCCGATGACATCTCCAGTAAGTACGTTCCCCCCCACGTCAACATTTTCTACTGCCTTGGCGGGATTACCCTCGTTTGCTTCATCATCCAGTTTGCGACTGGATTTGCGATGACCTTCTATTACAAGCCCACTGTGACAGATGCCTTTGCCTCTGTTCAGTACTTGATGACAGACGTTAACTTCGGTTGGCTGATTCGCTCCGTCCACCGCTGGTCTGCCAGCATGATGGTTCTCGTGATGATTCTTCACGTCTTCCGCGTGTACCTCACAGGCGGCTTCAAGAAGCCTCGTGAACTGACTTGGGTTACCGGCGTTATTCTTGCCGTTATCACGGTGTCATTTGGCGTTACCGGCTACTCCCTGCCTTGGGACCAAGTAGGCTACTGGGCTGTGAACATCGTATCGGGCGTTCCCGGTGCTATTCCTGTTGTCGGTGGCACCATTGTTGAGCTAATGCGCGGTGGTGCTGGCGTTGGTCAAGCGACCCTCACTCGCTTCTACAGTCTGCACACCTTTGTATTGCCTTGGTTCATTGCAGTCTTTATGCTTCTGCACTTCATCATGATTCGCAAGCAGGGCATTTCCGGTCCTTTGTAAATCCTGCGCTTACAGGGCTGTTCTTTACGGGTTCAGCCCTTTTAAGACTGGCCTTTATACCTTTAGATTGTCTGTAGCGAGCTTCTAGTAAAGCAGCGGTGAGCTACACTACATATCAACTGTCGGTGTCATTATTTTTTAGGAAACTAATCGATGTCAATTCTTAAGAAGCCAGACCTCAGCGATCCTATGCTGAGAGAGAAGCTAAAGAAAGGCATGGGTCACAACTACTACGGTGAGCCCGCTTGGCCAAACGACCTTCTCTACGTCTTTCCCGTCGTTATCATGGGGACGATTGCTTGCTGCGTATCGCTCGCGGTCCTCGACCCTGCACTGGTGGGCGAACCTGCAAACCCCTTTGCAACGCCGCTAGAAATTTTGCCTGAGTGGTACCTCTACCCCACCTTCCAAATGTTGCGCGTACTGCCCAACAAGCTTTTGGGAATCGCAGCAATGACGGCTATTCCTTTGGGCCTCATGCTTGTTCCTTTCATCGAAAATGTCAACAAGTTTCAGAACCCCTTCCGTCGCCCTGTAGCAACCGCTGTATTCCTGTTTGGTACAGTCGTAACGATTTGGCTCGGTATCGGCGCTACCTTCCCAATCGACACTTCACTGACTCTAGGCCTCTTCTAAAAAGGGCTTTTTCAAAAGTACGGCAGCTGTCGCACTTTTCACGGGTGAGTGATTGAATGACTTCTAGAGCCGCTCAGATATTTGTATCTGAGCGGCTTTTGATTTTCAGACCGTCTATTTGCCCACTGTTGTCGCGTATTTTCCTTGGGTCAATTGAGCGAAAAAAGAAGACAGCTTTTGCTGGCGAAGCGGGCAGAATCATACTGAGCAGTCACCTAGCTCCAGACACGTCTCTCTATGGAGGCGCGATCGCAATAGGTTTCTCAAGGACGGTAGACAGGTATACCGAGCAAAGAGAGGCTCTTTAATCCATAAGCAAAGTGATAGATTGGGAAAGTTAACAGACGTATGGGCCTCCCTATCGTTCGGCAGGGCCAGATCTAAGTTGAACATGCTTGAGCAAGCTCACCTGAGCGTCAATAGCCGTCTAGAAGAGCTGGTCACAGTGCAGCAGTGGTTTCGAGCACTCATTTCTCAGCTCGCCGAAGAAGCACCCTGGATAAACGACCAGTTTGACCAGTTGAACCTAGCGCTGGCAGAAGGCTTTACCAATGCCGTCCGCCACGCCCATGCAAACTTGCCCCGTACGACCCCCATCGATATCGAGCTTGTGCTTCGCCCTGAAAAAATTGAAATTTGCATTTTTGATCAGGGAGAACCCTTCGACCCAGACAGTATCAGTGAGCCTCAACCAGGTGCGCTTAGAGAGGGTGGCTATGGTTGGTTTTTACTCAGACGGCTAGCCGACCAAGTTACTTACTCGCGGACAGCAGCCTCAACCTGCCAGTCTTCATCCGGCCAGTCCGTCCATCTACCTAGCCATGCGTCCAGCAGCAATCCATCGGGAACTTCATCGGGCACCTCGTCTGGTAACCTGTCTAGCAATCCATCGGGTCGCCACCAGCCGCCAGTCGCCAAGCGCTTGGCCAGCCAGCCCAGCACCCACTCACACCTCGAAAAGCAGCCACCCTCTCAGCCGCGGAACTGCTTGCGCATCGTCAAAAAATCAAAAGTCGTGTGACTGACTGCGCTGCTCAGGCGCTGAAGATTCGCAGGCCGCTAAAGATCCACCAATTGATGAAGATCTAGGCAAAGAGCGCTTTATTTGTCAGGGGTTATATCAACTGTTGCTTGTATATAGCTGTATACATAGCCCATTCGCTAGAGACATCCATGACTAAAACTGCATTGATCACAGGGATAACCGGGCAAGATGGCTACTACCTGAGCCAGTTGCTTTTGGGTAAGGGCTACCGGGTCGTTGGCCTCGTGCCCCCTGAGAGACAGAGCAGTCTTACTAAGCTTGATGAGCTAGTAGACCAGGTAGAAATCTACTCCGTTGCGCTCACTAGCGCCGACGCCCTCAAACAGGCAGTCGAGCAGCTGCAGCCCCACGAAATCTATAACCTGGCGGCGCCTAGCTTCGTGCCTGCCTCCTGGGCAGACCCCCTCGGTACGCTAGATCTGGTGACCGGTACAGCCACTCGGCTGCTAGATGCGACTCGCGAACTAGGGCTAAAAACCCGGTTCTATCAGGCGAGCTCCTCTGAAATTTTTGGCGATGTCCAAACCTCTCCCCAATCAGTCGAGACGCCCTTTCGACCCAAAAATCCTTACGGCGCGGCCAAGCTACACGCCCATTGGACCATGGTGCACCACCGCGATCGCTACGGTCTATTTGCCTGTAGCGGCATACTGTACAACCACGAATCCCCCAGGCGTCCTCCCCAGTTTGTAACCCGCAAAATTTGCCTCGCCGCCGCCGCCATCAAACTCGGCCGCCAAGATTACCTCTCCATCGGCAACCTAGAGGCAAAGCGCGACTGGGGCTATGCCGGTGACCACGTCGAGGCGATGTGGCGCATGCTACAGGCCGACACCGCCGCCGACTATGTTATCGGCACAGGCATTTTGCACACCGTACGCGACCTGGTCTCTACCGCCTTCAGCTGCGCTGGTCTAGACTGGCAAAACTATGTAGAAACAGATCCCAACCTAGTGCGAGAAGATGAGCACTTCCAGCTCGTTGCCGACCCCACCAGAGCTAAAGAAAATTTGGATTGGGTGCCCGAGGTAAGCTTTGAGCAGCTGATAGAAAAGATGGTGCAAGCCGACCTTGAGCGACTAAAAGCAGGCAACATTGCACCGATGGGAGCGGCTAAGCCATGAAGCAGGGTACGAAGAAACACGTCTTTCTCTTCCTAGAAGTCTTTAGCTGCGAGGGCGGCATTCAGTCCTACATCAAAGACGTGCTGAGAGCCTACGAGCATCGCTCAGCCACCACAGGAGACACCGCAGATGTGTTTCTATTGCGAGACGCCAACACCGATCATCCGCTCAAAGGCGGCGCCCTCACATATCACTACTTCAAACATCAATCTTCTGACGATCAGTCTGACGAGCGACCCATGGTGCGCCGCGTGAAGCTAACCCTCGCCTTGGCAGCCCATCTGATCTGGGAGCGGCCCGCCCACGTGTACTGCGGCCATATCAATCTCGCAGCAATGGTCGCTCAGCTCTGCCGCCTGCTCAACATCCCTTACACCGTACTCACCTATGGCAAAGAGGTCTGGTACGAACTGCCCACTAAAGAAAAGCGAGCCCTTGCTGCCGCCGATAGCGTGTGGACCATCAGCCGGTATAGCCGCGACTTAGCCTGCCAAGCCAATCAAATTCCCCAGGAAAAATTTGAAATGCTGCCCTGCGTCGTAGACGGTAGCGTTTTCACACCGGGAACCCCACCGCCAGCGCTGATTGAAAAATACCACCTGCAAGATGCGCGCGTACTCACAACCGTCGCTCGGCTGTGGCGCGGTGACATTTACAAAGGCGTAGATGTCACCATCCGGGCCCTACCCAAAATCGCCCAGGCTTTTCCCAACGTAAAATACGTCATCATTGGCCGGGGCGACGATCAGCCTCGACTTGCCAAGCTGGCCGAAGAGCTAGGCGTCAAAGAATCGGTCGTCTTTGCTGGCTTTGTGCCAGATGAAGAGCTGATCGATCACTACCGCTTGGCCGATGTTTATGTCATGCCCTCCAAAGAAGGCTTCGGCATCGTGTATTTAGAGGCGATGGCCTGCGGAGTACCGGTTATTGCAGGCGATGACGACGGCTCTGCAGACCCGGTGCAGGATGGCCGAGTGGGCTGGCAGGTGCCCCACCGAGACCCAGATGCAGTGGCCGCCGCCTGCATTGAAGCGCTAAACGGCAAAGACAAAAGATGCGACGGTCAGTGGCTACGTGAGCAGGCCCTAGCTAGCTTCAGTGCGCCCGCGTTGGTCACCCGTCTCGATGAGCTTCTGCGATTAGGATAGTAATGGAAGGCTAAGGCTTTCGTCGACAGGAGGGCACCCCCTATGAACCAAAACTTCAATCAGCTTCAGGTCCGCTTTCCGGGGCTTGGGTGCTGGGTGTTCATCTTGATCGGAGCTTGGGTGTTGGGTGCTATTGGCATCACTGGCATCCTCAAATCCATCTTCGCAGTCGCACTCTTTTTGATCCTTGCGCCAGTCATTGCCTTTGCAGGGCTGCAATTTTGGCTCAGGCGCAACCTGGTCGAGGGTAACTGTCCGGTGTGCGAGCAGCCACTCACTAGCCTGAAGAACCTCAAAATGGCCTGCCCTAACTGCGGGACCGAAGTCATGGTCACAGCAGAGGGCTTTGAGCGCGTCGCAGCAGAAGGCGTGATAGACATTCAGGCAGTTGACGTTCAGAGCACCACTGTCGGCACTTCCCAAGTAGACACTTCCCAAGCTGATTCAGCAGTGATTGATGTGGAAGTTCAGCGATTGCCAGAGGCTAACGACTAGGACTCAAATTTACGCTTAAAACAGCAAAAAAAAGGACGCAAGCTAATGCGTCCTGAGCACGGAGAGGATTTCTTGCGTATCTCTACTGGGTAATCGACATGGTGTAGGGGTGGCTCTCACCGCTGCGATCGCCTACAAAAACCTTGTACTCGCCCTGATTGAGCAAGCCAGGCGCTTGGATAACGCCGCCGTCGTAGTTGTGAGCAAACACGCACTCACGGAAACCATCTGGACCTGTGATCAAGAGAGTATAGTCGCCTTCGCTTTCTACTTCGAAGCTCAAAGACGCAAATGATTCAGTGACCTCAATGACCTGACCGGCAGAGCGGTCGATATTGCCGCAGGCAGAGCTTTCGCGCCCACCGGACTGCCCAGTTAGCTCCAAGGGTGAATCTAGGGGGGTGCGAGTGACTGATTGTGCTTGTACAGCGGGGCCAACGGAGAGAACCGCCGCCAGCGCAAGTGCAAAAGGTGAGAGTTTCATAAGGAACTCCTAGTGAGAAGAAAGGTGTAGAAAGATAGCTGAAAAGATAATTGAAGAGATATAAAACTCGACAGATTAAAGCTCGGCAGGCTACGCAAAAAAGCGATGAAGTGCGTAGAGAACATGACTAAGCATTGAACGTCATCACAGTGCGGAGCAGTCTATCGAGCAGGTTAGAAGTTTATTAAGGTGCTGAGTACCGGACTGACGATCGATTCGAGGGGCTAATGTCGACTCGTCATGACCGAATCAACGTTTAAATGGTAGCCCTGCGCACAAGTTATGAACCTTTCAAACTGTGACACTTCGCAGAATGGCGACAGAAAAACCACGGCAATACACAGGAAATAGCCTAAAGTCAAGATAGATAACCCATCCGACCTTGGTGACAAACCGTAGGCTGACACGATGCAAAGGACCCGACTAAATACGCTGGTAAGTCAGGCAAGCCTGCAGCTAAGGCAGTGGGTGTTTAATCCTTGGCGGCGGTTAGCTGTTTTGGTTATCAGCTTACTGTTTGGTAACTTTTTTGCGACGGCTATCTCAGCGACGGCAGGGCAAGCAGCCAAGCTAGATGTCACGGCATCGGCGATTTTGGTGATACTTGTGGAGGTCATTAGCTGGCTCTACTACCGCACCCAAGCAAAGCCCTCCTCGGCGGATAGACAATCAGGCAGCGCGTTAGACGGCAGGCTCACGACAGAATCGCCACCCAGGCGATCGCGCTCTACAACCCTAGAAGCACTCAACGCCTTCAAGCTCGGCATGGTCTATGGTCTCTTTGTAGAAGCCTTTAAGCTCGGCAGTTAGCGCCTTCCTGTCAAACTCACGGAGCCAACAGCGCCAGCAGATAGCGAGACCGCGCTTCGATAGCCTCCCAATCCTCGCGAGCCACTTCATCTACCGGGAATAGCGCCGTCGATAGGCCAACGGCGATCGCACCAGCAGCCATTAGCCCAGGTGCCGTCTCGCTCGTCACCCCACCCGTCGGAACCAGCGGAATCGGCCCGAGCGGACCGCGCAAGCTTCGCAGATAGGCATCATTTCCCAACGTTGAAATCGGAAACACCTTGACACTCGCGGCCCCTGCCCGCCAGGCGGTCAGAATTTCTGTGGGGGTCATTGCCCCAGCCACCAGGGGTAGGCCCGCGCGCTGAGCCAAATGAATCAAATGCGGATCGGTATGGGGCGTAAAGCAAAACTGAGCATCCACAGCGATCGCACCCCGCAAATCCTCCGTGGTCAGCACCGACCCCACTCCCACCGTACAGTGCGGCAGCGCCAGCCGAATCGCCCGAAGCATCTCCGCAGGCGGCCCACTGCTCGACCAGGCCACCTCAATCAATCGCAGTCCCCCAGCCGCAGCCGCCTGCGCCATAGACAAGCTCTCAGCCACGCTGCTCGCCCGTACAATTGCGATCGCCCGCTGCCGTTCTAGCAACGCTAGCCAGTCTGCCCGAATCTGAGCCAGCTCAGCCACCATCAACACTCATCTGTACGCTAGGCAAGTCGCTTCCGCAAAGACTCCACCCGCCGTTTTGCCGTCTCATTAGCCGGCTCGGTTGCCAGGGACTTCTCATAGGTTTCTAGCGCTTGGGGCATCAGCTGCTTGCGCTCGTAGGTATGGCCCAAATTATTGAGCGCCGTCACATAGTCTGGGCGAATCTTGAGCGCCTCATTGTACTGACGAATCGCCAGATCAAACTGTTCTTGGGCGAAGTACGCATAGCCAATGGCATTGTGCACAAGCACCGCATTTTCTGCCTCATCGTCAGCCAGCTCTTTCAACGCTTGCTTGAGATACAGCAGTGCTTGGGCGTAGAGCTTTTTGTCGAGCAGCAAACTGCCCAGCTCGTAGTACTCCTGGGCGTTGCCCTTACTTTTACTGAGCTTGGTTTGCAGCTTAGAGAGGGTGAGTTCGGTACGACGGGTTACCCACACCTGTCTGATCACAAAGAAGGCAGCCACGCTAAGAAGCGCCAGCAAAATACCTAAATAAACAACTAGATAGTTGCTATTTTCCATAGGGCTATTCGGCAGTTTTTATTGTTTTTTCTTCTTCTGGCATTTTATTACGAATCCATGAGTGCCCGCGCCGATAGTTAGCTTTATTCATCCGCCGGACTCTGAGGGGCAGATGGAGCCTGAGTAGCAGACGGCAGCACCCCCGAAGGCAATCCCCAAAACTCACTACGCTCCTGCAGCCAAGCTTCGGCATACCACTGTCTGAGGGACTGGTTGACAGCGCGCTGCAAAGTATCGTAACGGCGACCTTTGGGGAGAGCAATGGCCAGAGGCTCAGCAGAAATCACGTTTGGCAGTAGCTGATAATCGGGCAAAACGCCCCCGAACTGCACCCAGCCCGTAAGTACAGAAGCATCCCCCGCAAAGGCATCTGCGAGGCCGCTTTCTAGCAGCTGCCGCCCTTCCGCATAAGAGGTGACGCCGACCAGCTGCGCGCCCGGCAGCAGATACTGAACGTGCGGAATACTGCTGGAGCGCTCTAGCACGGCAATCGTCGATGAGCGGAGGTCTGGCAACGTTTGAGCGGGCGAAGACTCGGTAGGACCCACGACAAACGCCGTGCCATCTAGATAGTAAGGATCGCTAAAATTTACGAGCCTTCGGCGTGGCTCCGTCAGGGTGATAGCCGCGATCGCAACATCCACACGACTCTCTAGCACCGCATTTAGCCGGTCCACATTGCGAACCGGGACAAACCTCACCGCCTCAGCATCACCGAGTAAATCCCTTGCCAACCGACGAGCAATGTCAATTTCGAACCCGACCAGTTCGCCGGCCTCATCGGTAAAGCCAAGCGGCGGACGATTGTCCTTCACCGCCACTCTTAGGTAGCCGCGATCGCGAATCTCTTCCAGCTCAGCAGCAGTTGCCTTCGTAGGTCCCACGGCCTCGCTCACAGCGCGACCCAGCCCAGGCCCCTCAAAGCGCAATGGGAGCGACAAAAACTGCGCTCCCACTAAAAGGCTGGTGCTGAGACTCGTGCTAAGAAATAAACGGTTGGCGAGTACACTGCCTAAAACGTGCCGCAACCTTTGCACTGTCGCTAATCCATTGCTAACTGCTCTACTATTTGCTGCTGGCCTTTTCAACCACCTTGGTAAAGCTACCAGGGTCTAGCACGGCGAGTTGCGCAAGCATCTTCCGATTGATTTGGATATCGGCCTTCTTCAGATCGCCCATCAAGCGGCTGTAGGTCGTCCCGTTTAGGCGAGCGGCTGCATTGATGCGAGCAATCCAGAGACGACGAAAATCGCGCTTGCGGCGACGGCGGTCACGATAGGCATTCCGCAATGCTTTCATCACCTGCTGATTAGCAGTGCGGAACAGCTTAGAGTGAGACCCTCGGAAGCCTTTTGCAAGCTTAAGAACTTTCTTGCGGCGTTTGCGAGCTACATTACCGCGCTTAACACGTGCCATGGTCTAGTTTTCCTTTAGGTTGAAATCAAAAAATATTAGGCCTGTTTGCCCTGGCCTGTTTGCCCTGGTAGGAGAAAGCGTCAGAAACGACCCCCTTACAAATAAGGCATCATCAGTTTTACGTTGGGAACGTCTGTTTCGTGCACAGTGGTCACCTTCGAGAGCTTGCGCTTACGGTCTTGATCCTTGCGCTCTAGGAGGTGGTTTTTGAAGGCTTTGCGACGCATGATTTTGCCGCTTCCACTGCGGCGGAAGCGCTTAGCAGCAGCGCGTCGAGTCTTTAGCTTAGGCATAGGTCTTACTCTGAGGTCGTCTTAAATTTCTAAAGAGAGGTTGAGGAAGAGAGATCGGCAGGTCGTAATAAAAAGTCAACCTTTATTTTGCAGTCTTTAATACTACACCACACAGGCAGCTTGTGGCCATGCAAACTCGCAGAAAATCGAGGTGAATTCTACGCCAGCACCCACCGCTGACAATTCACGGTCAAGATATCTGGCAAAATATGTGTGCAAGTCATCTCAAATGCGATTTATGACGATCTCAAACCCTCAGTCAAATCCCCAGTGGAACAGGTTTCAGCGTGCCCTCGAAACAGGTAGCGCCCTCAAGATTATCAGTGGCCTCACAAACACCAACCGTCAGAATGTGACAGACGTGGTCTTGGCAGCGCAGCAGGGCGGCGCGACCTTTGTCGATATTGCTGCCGACGCGGACCTTATCCGCCAGGTCCGCCAGCTCATCGACCTGCCCATCTGCGTTTCTGCCGTCGAACCTCAGAAGTTTGTATCTGCGGTAGAAGCAGGCGCGGACCTCATCGAGATTGGTAACTTTGACACATTCTACGCTGAGGGAAGAAGGTTTGAGGCCCCCGAGGTGCTAGCACTGACTCAAGAGACGCGATCGCTGCTACCCCACATCACGCTATCGGTCACAGTGCCCCACATTCTCACCCTAGATGCGCAGGTGCAGCTTGCAGAAGCGCTCGTCGCAGCCGGTGCAGACATCATTCAGACAGAGGGTGGCACCAGCAGTGAGCCCACCCACAGCGGTACCCTCGGCCTGATCGAAAAAGCCGCGCCCACGCTAGCAGCTGCCCATGCCATCTCCCGCGCCGTTTCGGTGCCCGTCCTCTGTGCCTCTGGCCTGTCGGATGTCACTGCACCGATGGCGATCGCAGCAGGCGCAGCAGGCGTCGGCGTCGGCTCAGCCATCAACAAGCTAGACAATCGATTGGCGATGGTAGCAGCGGTACGTCGCCTGGTTGAAGCGCTATCTACTAATACTGAGATAGCTCAACCTGAAGCTAGTGCGATCGCGCGTACGCTTTAATCTCATCGATTGTAAAAATAGGCCGAAAAGTAAGACCGGCAGCCTTGTACAGGGCATCTCCGCCCTGCTGCCGGTCCACGATGGCCAAAATCTCCTTCACCGCGTAGCCCGCATCCTTCAACCGATCTACCGCCTTCATAGCAGAGGCCCCCGTCGTCACCACATCTTCTAGCACGACCACAGGGCTTCCCGGCGCCAGCGTCGGTCCCTCAATGTAGGCACGGGTGCCATGACCCTTCGCCTCTTTGCGAATAATCAGCGGCGTCACAGGCTTATTTTCATAGACGCCCGCCACACTGACAGCGCTCACCATAGGATCCGCGCCCAGCGTTAGCCCGGCGACACCGACAGTCCCTTCAGGCAGCATATCGAGCAATAGGCGAGCGACCATCAGTCCGCCCTGAGCATGCAGCGTCACCTGCTTACCATTGATGTAGTAGTCGCTCTTTTTGCCAGATGAGAGCGTAAAGTCGCCTTCTTTGTAGGCGACTTGGCAAATGAGCGCCATCAGCGATTCACGCAGCACACTCAAATCAGTAGTGGGCAGATCGGCTGTCGGCAAGTCAGCAGGCAAAATAGGCATCGCTCAGGTTCCTTAGAGATTGACTTATAAAGGCAAATGACAGGTATCAGGCGCAGATAACCGCATCATCAAAAAGCCTGATCAGTGTATCGGGTATCAAGATTCTTTTCTCAGCGGGTACCCTTTGAGAAAGGATTCGCAGCCTGATTTTAAGGAAACTACAACTATGACCATTAGATTTAGCAGTCGGACAGCTGGCAGCAGAGCAATCAGTAGCATTTTGGGTTTGGCAAGCGTACTGATGGTCACCACGTTGGTTGCACCTGCCGCTAACGCCCAAGAACCTCAAACCGTACTAGACGCGGTAGAAGACATTGCCGAGAATCGTTCGGGCAGCTACGCTCGCAACCGCTCTATCGGCGGACAGTTTCTCTTCCTGACTGGCCTAGGCGGCTTTTCTGAGCAGCGCACTTTGAGCGATACCGAAGCCCTCGCTGGCGCTATCGAAGAACTCTTCTTCTTGCAAACTCAAAACACGCCAACAATGCGCGTTCCCGACCTACCTAACCCCTACACCACTTCGGTGCAGCTCTTGCCCTCATCTCAGTTCAATAGCCGCATTGTAGGCAGCGAACTCAACTTTGAGCCTTTGCCTCGCCGCTAAGTTGCCTCATCGCTGGTAGTGCGATCGCTAGCACACATGACCAGCGCACACCGACAGCAGAGACAGAACCCAACACCAAAACCCAACACCAAAACGGGGTGACCTCAAAAAGTCATCCCGTTTTAACGTTTGACAAGTCATCCAATACCGGAGGAATGCCCAACAAGAGGAATAGAAAATCCAGGGTGCAGGAGTTGAACCTGCCTGAGGCGAATTATGAGTTCGCTGCCTAATCCGCTCGGCCAACCCTGGTAGTCGTTGCTAATATACTATCTCTGCAGTTTATTTTCATATCCAGACTGCCCCAAAATTATTAACAATTTTCTATCAGGGCAAGCCCGTTTCAGCGAGAAAATCGTATCTACAGATAGTGCCTAGCAATAGGTAGATCGGGTAAACTCCCAAGATGTTAAAGTCAAAAGCTAATAATTCATTCGCTCAGACGCCTAAGTTTTTAGTCTATTTCAGGCCATAATCCGACAAACGAGCTTTTCGTTCACAACATTTCAGCCTCTACCAAAATCTATCTTCCGGCCCATATCGTCCAACCAGCGCGTCCTATGAAAATCAATCCGGCTGTCGCCTTTACGCTCATCCTACTCACCATGATGTTTGGTGCAGGCATTGTCAGCTCTTCTTGGGGATATGCCATTGGCAGACAGGCCCTCGGTGGCGTGCGACAACCTGAGACCCGCCCCACCAATGCAGCCACCGCCAACCGCAGCGGTGACCAAAAAGCAGGCCTCACACTGCTCAATGAAGAAAAGATCATTGAAGAAGTGAAAGATCGTATGACCGATGGGAGCAAATAATCGGTCTTCGCCGACTGGTCTCTAACCCTATTCTGAGCTCACCTTTAGTACCGTGCTCCCTGTTCTACTACTGCAGATTCAACCGTCGCTCACTTGGCCCGAAATAGTCACTCGGCTTCTATCAGTAGTGTCTTTGATTCTGTTAAATGCATTTTTTGTAACAGTAGAATTTTCCATTGTGTCGGTCAGGCGATCGCGCATTAATCAGCTCGTGTCAGCTGGCGACGCCCAAGCCCAAACGGTGCAAAAGCTGCAGCGCAAGCTCAACAGCCTACTCTCCACAACACAGCTAGGCATTACCCTCTCCAGCTTGGCCCTGGGATGGATCGGCGAGCACACGATGGCAGCGCTGATCAAGCACTGGTTCACACGGCTCCCCGTCTCCGAAGAAACGGCTGCATTTTTGTCTCACTCTGCTGCCCTCCCCGTCGCCTTTTTGCTGCTGGCCTACTTACAAATTGTGCTGGGTGAACTCTGCCCAAAGTCTGTGGCCCTAAGCTACCCAGAGTATCTGGCCCGCATTCTGGGTCCACCAAGCCTCACCATTGCTCAGCTGCTCAATCCCTTCGTCTGGCTGCTCAACCAGTCTACGACCCTGCTACTGTCGCTACTCGGCATCAAAGACAATAGCACCGGCCACTACGGCAGAGTCACCCCCGAAGAGCTAAGGCTACTGATCAATACCTCGACAGAAATTCCTGACTTAGACAAAGACGAGCGAGAAATTCTCAGCAACGTGTTTGAATTTCGGAGCGCCACCGTAGAAGAAGTAATGGTGCCGCGTACACAAATTGCAGCCTTGCCAAACACGGCGACCTTTCAAGATCTGCTCGATGAGATTGTCCGCACGGGCCATTCCCGGTACCCTGTCGTGGGCGAGTCGCTCGACGACATCTTGGGCATGATTTATTTTCACGATTTGGCACTGCCCCTCTCCGAAGGCAGACTGCATCCAGAGACGCCCATCGGACCTTGGATTACGCCTGTCAAAGTGGTTCCAGAGGCGCTGTCTCTGAATGATTTGCTCAATCAAATGCAGCAGGCGGCTCGGGAGATGGTGATTGTCGTCGATGAATATGGCGGGACGGCAGGACTGGTGACCTTTCGCGACCTGACCGCTGAAATCGTCGGAGACGTAGACGGTGCAGATACCGCCGCGCAAATTATCGCTAAAGACCCCTACACCATTATTTTCTCTGCGCAGACCGAGCTAGAAGAGGTAAACGAACGGCTATCGCTGGATCTGCCCACCAGCGATGACTACATTACCCTGGGCGGGTTTGTCATTTTTGAGATGCAAAAAATTCCCACGGTCAATGAGCAGCTTCAGTATCAGGATCTAGAATTTACCGTGATCGCAGCGGAAGGGCCAAAACTGACCAAAATACAGATACGCAGACCGGGCAGAGCACTTACACTTCACAAAACAGGCGCAGCGATCGCCCCCCGAAAAGACTTAGACAGAGTAGCTGCTGACAAGTCGCCCTCCCTACTCAGGAGCGGTAATACAAAACCAAACTAGGTAGCACTCAAAAAATAGGCACAGGCGATCGCAGCCGGTTTGTCATCTTTATTAGTATTTCTATAGTACTGTTTACAATAGGGGTCGTTGTTGTCGGATGAGGTCCTGACTGCCTGCTACAGGCGAGCTGCGAGCGAACTGCTGGTCTGTAGCTTTTGAATGCTTAGGACAGTTTGTTCGGTCGCATCAGGTTCATCTGCACCCAGCTCATTTGCTGCCCGATTGCTTTAATTTACTGTTAAAGAGGTGTGAGACCGTGCCAAGACAACCGCTATCTATCACTGATGCCAAGCCCTACAGTCGTAACCGTCCTGAACCGATTAGGGTTGGCGTCATTGGGGTAGGCAATATGGGTCAGCACCATGCCCGGGTGCTCTCTCGGCTAAAAGATGTCCAGCTCGTAGGTGTCTCTGATATCAACGCAGAACTCGGGATTGAAACTGCCAGCAAGTACCAGGTTCACTACTTTGAAGAGTATCAAAAGCTTTTAAACCATGTAGATGCTGTCTGCGTAGCAGTGCCCACCCGGCTGCACCATTCAGTTGGCATGACCTGCCTCAAAGCAGGAGTGCATGTGCTGATTGAAAAACCGATTGCCGCCAGTATTGAAGAAGCAGAATCTCTAGTAAATGCTGCTGCCGATCTCAATTGCATCCTTCAAGTTGGGCATATTGAACGGTTTAACCCAGCCTTCAAAGAACTCCACAATGTATTGAAAACCGAGGAAGTGCTGGCACTCGAAGCTCGGCGCATGAGTCCCTATTCTAAGCGGGCAAACGATGTGTCTGTCGTCCTCGACCTAATGATTCACGACATTGACCTGCTGCTAGAGCTGGCAAATTCTCCCGTAGTTAAGCTGACGGCTAGCGGCAGCAAGGGCACAGACTCTCCTTATCTGGACTATGTAACCGCCACCCTAGGTTTCTTAAACGGGATTGTGGCGACGGTGACTGCTAGCAAGGTCACCCACCGCAAGATTAGAACCATCTCAGCCCACTGCCGAAACTCCTTGACTGAAGCAGACTTTTTGAACAATAAGATTGAGATTCATCGCCAGACCACTGAGAACTGCATGGCGGACTATGGTCAGGTGCTCTACCGACAAGACGGGCTCATTGAGCAGGTGTACACCAGCAACACAGAACCTCTGCACGCAGAGCTGGAGCACTTTGTACACTGCGTGCGAGGGGGCGATCAGCCCTCTGTAGGCGGCGAGCAGGCGCTCAAGGCGCTGCGGCTGGCCAGCGTGATTGAGCAAATGGCGCTGGATGGTCAGGCGTGGAAATCTCCCGTCGACTTGCGGTCTGCGCTAAAAGCGATTGAACCTGTCGCCGTAAGCTAGCGCGTTAACGAAAACCATTAGCTAGATTCGCAGCCCTTCAACAGCGGTTTATCATCGCGGCTGGAGGGCTGTCGCAATGATTTCTGCGACCTGTTCATTACCGGCTTTGCTGAGGTGAATGTGATCTCTGTAGAGCTTCTCAGCGTCGGGCAGTTTCTGAAAAGTCGGTAGCAGATCTAAGTAGGTGACTTGATTGGCATTTGCCCAATCTTGCAAGCGCTGTCGGGCGACCAGTTCATAATCGCGAGGGCCCGGCAGCTCCCGCTTGAGCGGAGAGAGGATAAGGATAAACTGACCGTCTGCTTGGCTGGCATGCTGATAGATGCCGTTGATTGCAGTGAGGTTTTTGCCGACGCGATCGCCCCCTTCTGATTGGATATCTGCCAAGCCCGGAATCGTGGGCGCCTTCTGAAAGAAGCGGTTAAAAACTTCTGCGATCGCACAGCTAGGATTGCGGTCAGGATAGCTGCGATCGCGCCCTACCTGCAGAGACGTCGGCTGCGTTCCAAACAAGTCGTCCGTATTCAAAAGGAGTACCAGTGCCGTCGCTTCAAACGTGCCGTAGCGCTCCAAATATGCCAGCTGATTGCGCGGCCCCCACGAATTGGCAGAGGCATTGAGCGCTTCAACAGTTTGATAGTCTGCTGACAGCAGGGGCTTGAGGTAGTGGGCAATCCGAGCCGACAGAATATCGGCTTGGTCTGTCCACCAGTTGCCATTGGCGAGCGAATCTCCCAGGAGAAACACCCTAAAGACACCGGCATCCGGTTTTTCGGCAATGCTCCTCGCCCGCATAGAATACGCGTTGATCTCAATGCGATTGCCAAAGCGGCGCACCCGCTGATTGGGCGCTAGCCGGTAGCCCATGTCCTCATCGGCAACGTAGAGAGGCGGATGGCCAAACCCAAACGCAATTCGCAAGATGCCCTCGGCGAGGAGCGCGATCGCAAGCCCCCCAGCCGCCAGCGCACCAACCCACATCAATACTCTCATGCCGATATCCATCCCCATATTGGCTCCATATTGGGCCCAAGCTTTCTATTGGTTATCTCCCGAGTCAACAGTCTGCCGGTAATTCCGTTAGATAATAAATAAATGACGTCATCAACAAGACGTCATCAACAAGACATCATCAACAAATAAACCGTCAAGGGAAAAAACGCACCCGTAAAACCATGGCTGATATCTTACATCCGCTGCATGTTGCCCTACAGGTTAGCGATCTGGCCCGGGCCGATGAATTTTACACCCAGATTGTGGGGCTTCAAAAAGTAGACAGGCAGCTTACCTTTCCCGGCAGCTGGTATCAAATTGGCGATTTTCAGCTGCACCTTATTGTCAGCCAGTGGGCCAAAAACCCGCCGCGAGAAGACAAGTGGGGAAGGCACCCTCACATTACCTTTGCCATCGACGATTTGGACAGCGTGAAGCAGTCGTTGATAGCACGAGACGTCCCCTTTCAAATGAGTTCGTCGGGAAGGGCCGCGCTCTTTATTAAGGACCCTGATGGCAATGTGGTAGAGCTGCTAGATATCAGCGCGCTCTGAAGGGAAAACCCCTTCGTTTGGGCTCTGCAGCGACGCCAGAGCAGTTATTTTTTATGGGTCTATGGGCTTACTGAAAGAAGACTTTATCTGTCTGATATCTAACTGACGGTGCCGATAAACTGACGGTGCCGATAACAGTCAGTGACTTTCTCTACAGGCGACCCCAACTATGAGCATCATTAGCCCGCTAACCTTGGCTAGCCACAAGCCTTCCAAAAAACCTCGTATGCTCGTTGTTGACGATGAGCCCGACAACCTAGACCTGCTGTATCGCACCTTCAGACGCGATTTTAAGGTGCTGCGGGCAGAGAGCGGCATCGAGGCCTTAGAAGTGCTCTCCAACGAAGGCGAAGTTGCGGTGATTATCTCCGACCAGCGGATGCCGGAGATGAAGGGAACCGAATTTCTCAGCAAGACCGTGCCCGACTTCCCGGATACGGTGCGCATTATTTTGACCGGCTTCACCGATGTGGAAGATCTGGTCGATGCGATCAATGCAGGTCAGGTCTATCGCTACATTACG
This sequence comes from Cyanobacteria bacterium J06614_10, assembly GCA_038527325.1. Classification (GTDB taxonomy): domain Bacteria; phylum Cyanobacteriota; class Cyanobacteriia; order Phormidesmidales; family Phormidesmidaceae; genus Phormidesmis. The sequence continues at coordinate 2,851 of JBCBFY010000070.1, read as the reverse complement.
AAGCCATGGGATCCCGATGAACTCAAGCACGTAGTAGACCGCGCCTCTGAGACCTACGACCTGATCAAGCGGCAAAATGAAGAGCTGCACCGGGCAGAAAAACAATCTAAGCTCATGGTCAATATCGGACAGCTCGCCGCTAGCCCAATGGAAAAGGCCGAAGCGCTACGGTTCTTAGCCAATGGGTTTGGTGAAATTTTGAACGCGGATGTCTGCGGCCTCTGGCTCACAGAGAGCAATGAGCTAGGCACCTACGGCGTGGTTGATAGTACGGCGATCGCAAATAGCAGCCTGGTCACAAGCGCGATCGCAAGCCAAACCAGTCAGTCGGCGACAAACATTCAAGACGACGAAGCGCTGAGCAGCGAAGCCCTCTATACCGATGGCACAAAATGTCACCTGGCAGTGCCGATTGTGTATCAGGGTCAGACCTTGGCCGCCCTATCTCTGCAGTGGAACACCGCCTACACCACCGTAGACGACGTCACACAGCTGCTGGGCATGATGGCCCCCCAGTTAGCCATCGGCCTCAAAGCAGCCGTTCTGTAGGATGCAAGCTATCTTTCAAAAGTGATGGATGCAGCGCGTGTTTACAGCTCGCAGGCGTCCTCATGCCTGTAGGCACTTGCTATAGTCTTAAATACCTGACTTGCAAAGGCCGCTAGAGAACATTCATGGGCGATCGCACCCTTACCGCTTCCGAACAGCCGGAAGCCGACCAGATCCGTCAGCTATTTGACCGGATTGCACCCCAGTACGACCAGATAAACCAGGACATGAGCCTCGGTTTGCACAGGGTGTGGAAGCAGATGGCGGTGCGGTGGAGTGGTGCGAGTGCGGGGATGCGCTGCCTAGATGTGTGCAGTGGCAGCGGTGATTTGGCCTTTTTGCTAGCCCGGCAGGTGGGACCTATGGGTGAAGTGGTTGGAGCAGATTTTTCGACTGAGCAGCTGGCGATCGCAGCCACCCGTAAACCCCACCGACAAAAGCGCATTCGCTGGGTAGAAGCCGACGCCCTACACTTACCGTTTGACAGCGAACAGTTTGATGCGGCCACCATGGCCTACGGCCTGCGAAATCTCACAGATATCCGCCAGGGCCTCAGCGAACTTTATCGGGTGCTCAAACCAGGGGCCATCGCTGCTGTTCTAGATTTTCACAGGCCGACAAACCCGCTGATTGTGCAATTTCAGAAATGGTATTTGAGCGCAATTGTCGTCCCAACAGCAGAGCAGTTTGGGCTGAGCGAGGAGTATGCTTACATTAGCCCCAGCGTTGATCGCTTTCCGCCGGGGCCAGAGCAAGTTGCCCTCGCAACCACCGTAGGCTTTTCGCACGCGGTACACTATCCCATCGCTGGCGGCATGATGGGTGTTTTGGTGGCTACCCGGTAGTGGGGCCGCGTAAAGATGAGCCGCGCAACGATAGGTACAAGGTGATATGAGTGGGGCGAATCTGTGGATAGTGTTGCTGCCGCCGATATTGGGCGGGGTAATTGGCTATTTCACCAACGACATCGCCATTAAGATGCTTTTTCGGCCTTACAGCGCGAAGTATTTCTTCGGGCGACGGGTTCCTTTTACGCCGGGACTGATTCCGAGTAACCAAGCCAGACTGGCCCAAAAGGTATCGGATGTGATCATGCGATCGCTCCTTACCCCCGAAGAACTCCAGCGACTCGCCCGCCGCCTACTACAAACCGAACGCACCGAAAAAGCCATTCTCTGGCTGCTGCGCCTCGCCCTAGAACAAGTGCAGGGCAACACCCAAACCAAAACCGCCAAAATCCTCGGCAACATCTTAGAAGACATGATTGGGCAATCTCTGCCCAGGCTGCTAAGGGTGTGGTCACGCCAAGACGACTTCTTAGAAGCGCAGATCAATCAAATTTTTGACCAGGTACTGCTCGATTTTCAGCTGGCAGAAGTGCAGGCAGCTCAGGTCTCCGACTGGATGGTGAACGGATTGCTACCACCGGATCGGATTCGGCAGCTACTGGTAGATTTTTTGACCGACTACAACATTCAGGTCATTGATGAAACCCTGCGCTCTAAAACCAGCGGCACTTACTGGGTGGTTGCCAATATCTTTGGCGTTCGCAACGCGCTGACCCGGCTGCGCAGCATTTGCATTGAAGAACCCATCAAGAGTAATGCCCGGATTGCAGAACTCACCGCCGCGCTCGGTGTGAAGGTTCGTCTGCAGAAGTGGCTGCAGCAGTTTTCCCTGCAGGAGCTACCTGTGGCAACGGTACGACAGCTCAGAAAAACGCTACGGCAAACCATTAAAACCTATTTAAAAGAAAACGGCGGGGACCTGCTGCAGACGCTTAGCACCTCTGTGAATTGGGAGAATCTGGCCCTGCAGCTGTTAAATCGACTGCAGTCATCGAAAGTGATGACAGAGTCTTTGGGATTGGTTAGCCAGGAGCTGGCGCTGATTTTGGAGCGATACCTAGAGCGGGACCTCGAAGCTATCGTGATGCAAGTAATCCCGATTCTCAATATCGATCAGGTAATTATTGACCGCGTCAATGGCACCTCCCCGAAGGAATTGGAAGGGGCTATTCAAAACATTGTGCGCAATGAGCTGCAGGCGATTGTTAATCTTGGCGGTATTTTGGGATTTGTTATCGGGAGTTTGCAGGCAGGATTTTTGCTGTTGCAGCGATGAATGATGGGAGCGATCGCGCAAGTCCTAATCTAGTTGTAGGGTTTCATCAGCTCAAACAAATCGACAGATAGCTCATTTTCTGCGATCGCTTCTGAGAGCTGTTCTGCACTACAGCCAATGATGCCGGCTCCGTCAAAAGGGAATGAATCACAAGAGATTCGAGAAGCTTGCAGGAAAG
>JBCBFY010000069.1:0-26612 GCA_038527325.1 Cyanobacteria bacterium J06614_10 | reverse complement strand
CCACTTCTGACCGCGTAGCGAATAAATTGCTCAGTTTGCGGATCTAGGTCGAAGCCAAACCGCACTGCAAACCGCGCTGCGCGAAAAATACGGGTGGGATCTTCAATAAAGCTATTGGCATGAAGCACACGAACGGTTTGCTGCTGCAGGTCGATCCAGCCACCAAAAAAATCGAGCAAGTCGCCTTTGCGATCGCCATTCAAACGCAGTGCCATCGCATTGATCGTAAAATCACGACGATAGAGGTCCTGGCGAATCGTACTGGATTCAACTTCTGGATTAGCGGCCGGATAGGGGTAAAACTCCGTGCGCGCAGTAGCGATATCTAGCAGAAGAGGAGCAGAGTGTGCCGATGTGTCGACGCTGGGGTCGACGGGAGATGACACCTGCGGCCATCGCAATTCAGCAGTTTGAAACTGGCCGTGTACTTGAATCTCGACCTGAGGGTAGGTCGACTGAATCGCCTCTGCCAGCAAGACACCCGCGCCTGCTTCCGCACCGTCTACCACTAGGTCAATATCTGTCAGCGGGTAAGCCTCTCCGGTCAGCTCGCTCAGCAGCAAATCGCGAACCGCCCCGCCTACCAGGTACAGAGCCCAATTTTTTTCGTCGGCGATCGCACTTATTAACATCAGCGCTGGCCAAATCGTCGGCAGGCGATCGCGTAGCGACTGGTAGAGCTTTTCCGGTTCTGGCGGCGGCGTAAAATCCCCTGTGTGACCAGCCGCTGACTGCGGTCCCTGTAGCTGCCGCAGCAAATCTGTTCGGGTCACCATACCCACCAGCTCACCGCCCTGCAGCACTGGCAAGCGACCAATATCGTAAGTGACCATCGTCTGATGCAGGTCAAAAATGGTGGTATCTGGCTGCGCGGTCTTCACTTGAGTTGTCATACAGCCAGTGACCGGCGCGTGACCCAAGCCGTGGCGCAGCGCAACGTCTAAGTCACGGCGAGAGACGATGCCTACCAGCGCGCCTTCACTATCAACTACACACAGCCCGGTATGTCCGTAGCGCAGCAATATTTTCTGGGCCGATTCGACCGTACTATCGGGCAAGACAGTCCGCACTGGCGACGACATGAGTGTCTGCGCGGTCACCGGTGAAGGGATTTGCGATCGCACAGCCGTCAATACCTGATCAAACGCAACGTCCAGCCCATTTTCTTGATGGCTTCTATCTTCAGAAACGCTGCCGCTGAGAATAGCTGAAGCCGCCTGCGGGTGACCGCCCCCGCCAACGGCCTCAAAGATTGGCTGCAGATTGACATGGCTACTGGGCCAGCGTGCGTTCGGGCGCGATCGCCCAATCAAAACCGCCTTCACATCGTCAGAAGTATCGCTAGAATGAGCACCATACTGCGCATACAGCAAAAACGTATCCAGTCTCAACAGCCGAATCACATGTTCAGCCAAGCCAGAGAGACCCGGCACAAAAGCAGGCGTCTCCATCCTGACCCAGCCCAGCCGGTGTCCCCTAATGCGGTCCTGCTGAATCAGCTCTAATACCTTCGGGAGCAGCGCCTGTAGCTGAGCCGACAGGCCAGGCTCATGGTACTCGGCAATGATCTGCTGATTGGCTCCCTGAGCCATCAGCCAAGTCAGCGCGGCTGCATCTCGCACCGTTGACTGCTCAAAGGTCAGAGAGCCCGTGTCGCTGTGAATGCCCAGCGCCATCACAGTGGCCGCAGCAGCAGAGAGCTGGACCTGCAAATCCGATGGCTGCTGCTGGAGCCGCTCTACAACCAGCGTCGTGGCCGCACCCACCGCTTCAATCACCACATCAGCAGGCGAAAGCGCCGACCAGTCAGATAACCAATCTGAGAACGTGCCTTCAGAGAGCGCAGACGAGAGCGCCGGAGCAGCAGAGTCTCCTTCTACTGAGGAATGATGGTCATAAATGGAGAGTGGCAGCTGCTGGGCGTCTGCCTGCTGCAGCCAATCGGCCAAAGGTGTAAGGCGATCGCGCTGGTAGGCATCAACCACAGTCAGCGACTTCACCTGGTCAAAATTGACCGCCCGCCGCTCAATTAGCGGATACTCATCGCGCCAAAGAGACAAAAATCTCTGCACTGTGGGATGGACACCGCCTGCCAGCACAATTCGGCTGCCCGGACGTAAGTAGGTCACGCCCACCGCCGCGCCCAGCGTATCAAAGTCAGCCGTTGTATGACACAGCACTAAATCCATAAAGTCATCTCAGGCAAGATCGTCTTCTTGGCACTTTTTCCACGCCAATTTTTATACAGATGCTTTCGCAAAGGCCCTGATTTTTGATAGCTTACATACAGTCGGACCATCAGCTATAAATTTTGTTGGCCCCCTTAAAATAGTGTTTTGAGAGTACGAAGATCATGTCTGTTATTTTTCAGCTAACTCTGTTCTTGTTGGTGCTTTGGTCTTTTGTCATGATCGTAGGCGTTCCCGTGGCCTATGCATCGCCTACCAACTGGGATCAGTCTAAGCGCTTGATTTTCCTAGGCTCAATTGTGTGGGGTATTTTGGTCGTTTTGGTCGGCAGTCTGAACTATTTAGTCGTTTAATGCTGTCTGGCTCATTCTGTTGGCTAATTCTAGCTGGTCAACTTTACTGGCCAGCTTTAATCGCTAGACAAATGAACCCTAACGGATAAGCTTCCAACTATCTGACAAAACCTCAGTCCTATTAATTTCCTCTAGAGTTGAGCCCTATGGCAGTTTTTGAAGGCAATTTCACGCACACAAGCACGATGAAGTTTGCCTTCGTGATTGGTCGCTTCAATGATCTAGTGACGACGAAACTGCTGGCAGGCGCTCAAGATTGCCTCAAGCGACATGGCGTGGATGTCAATGCAGAAGGCAGTCAGGTTGATTATGCTTGGGTTCCCGGCAGCTTTGAAGTTGCAATGGTTGCTAGGCAGTTGGCACTTAGCGGTCGGTACGATGCCATCATTTGTCTGGGCGCGGTGATTCGTGGTAGCACGCCTCACTTTGACTATGTTGCAGCTGAGGTCGCCAAAGGCATTGCAGCGACTAGCTTCCAAACCGGGATTCCAGTCGTGTTTGGAGTGCTGACCACCGATACGATGCAGCAAGCCCTGGAGAGAGCTGGCATCAAAAGCAACCTGGGCTGGAGCTATGCCATGAGCGCACTCGAGATGGCTAGCTTGATGCCTCAAGTACTCAGTGGAAAGTCTGAGTCGGGGAACCCCCTAGGCGGACAAAAGCTGCTCTCAGAAGGTCATCTTTCGGGTAGTCAATCCTCCGATGGTCAAGAACAAGTGCTTCCCTCCGCCGTCGAATAAAGTGACGAAAAGCGCCGACGGGTCATTGACAAAGGTCTCCTGATTTGAGAGATTAGTAAAAGTCAAAAAAACACCTGCGGATGTAGCTCAGTGGTAGAGCGCAACCTTGCCAAGGTTGATGTCGAGAGTTCGAATCTCTTCATCCGCTTCCTAAATATCACTTTCTGAATAGCGCTCCTCTGAAGAATCCTCTGTAGAAGTAGTGCCTAGCCAAGCTGCTTCTAAAAGCGACTTCAGATAGCGTTTGCCAGCTTTTGTAAGGCTGGTAGGCTTTCAAGTTTCCTGCAGCAGTTACACAGAAAGAGATTCAGAAAGAGATCCATTTGGAGCATGCTTAGCTCCTTGCATTACAGCCCACCTGAAAGCCTGCTGATAGGTAGCTAATCATAAAGGGTGACGCACAGCGCAGGGCTGAGTACGCTATCGTTTGCTACAGGGCGCTACTGTCGTATTGATTGGATTGCTGAGAGCCCGCCTTTACGCTGTATGTCTGATTAGCAAGGGCTTCAAAGAAGACAATGAGAAAAGGCAATTCAGCGACCTAAAGGCTGATATGCGTTAAAACATTCGAGAGTGCATTTCAGCGCACCCGGTAGGCAGTACCGTTCGGCCCTCATCCGACGACTGCTCGCTTATTTTATTCATTTGGATTTATCTGGTAGGACTGTCAGTGCACTCATCTGAGAAACAGCTATTAGATCTCGATCAGACCTATCCTTGCCCGTCGTGCAAGCAGGGCACGCTTGTTCCGATCACGCTCACGGAGGCTTGGGGGTGCGATCGCTGCAAGCAGATCTTTGAACTCAAACCACAGCCCAACACCATTGGCAAGCTGACCACGCCCTACCCTCGACAGCGCACCTGGCAGTGGACCGGCAAAAATTGGGTCCTTAGCGGCAATCGACTCAAGTCTAGCCTGACTGAAGCGTACATTTGGACCAGAGTCGCCCTGCTGCCCATGTTGTTTTGGCTGGTCTGGACGCTGCTCGCCCTCACCGGACTGCCCGCCCAGGTCAGAATCGCTTTAATCCTGTTGACTTTGGTAGTAATGTTTTGGTTAGTGTTGCGGCGCTAACTTAATGTCTTCATCTTTTGATCTTACGGCAACCCTGACAGCGGTTCGGCAATCGAGCACTCACCTGCAGTCAGCTGAGCAATGTTCTAACGCCCTGGCCGCGATGGGCAAAGCCATTAGTCAGAGCCAAGACGATATTTTAGAAGCCAACACCCTAGATTTGGAGATTAGCCGTGACATGGCAGTCCCCGATCTGGTGGTAGATTGGCTCAAGCTCACGCCCGAACGGGTACAAACCGCCGCCCGCATTTTTCATCGGCTCTCTGTCGCCTCAGAATCTATCGCCAGTACAAGAGACGATTGCCATACCCGGCCAGTCGGCATCGTAGCCTTCATCTACGAAGCCTTTCCAGACCTCGGTGCGATCGCATCTGCCCTCTGCATCCGCACTGGTAATGCCCTCGTCCTCAGAGGCGGCGACGAAGCCAGCCGCACCAACCAAATCATCGCCAACATCTTACAAAAAGCCCTCATCGACGTCGGCCTACCCGAGGACCTTATCTGCCGCCTCGACCCCACCGATGTCTCCCGGCTAGAAATTGCGCAGTGTACAGATATTGACCTGATTATTCCTCACGGACGGCCCAGCTTGGTAGAACAAGTGCTTCAGGCGGCCAGCGTACCGACCGTACCCTCAAGGATGGGAAACTGCTATCTGTATTGGTCGGCTAGCGGCAACCTCGAAAAGGTGTATCAGATGATTGTGGGTAGCCATACCGGCACCCCAGACGCCGTCAACCGCATTGAAAAGGTACTGCTCCACGAGAGCATTAGCGAAAATACCCTCAACCGGCTCTTGAACCGGCTGCAAGAGGACGGCTTCATACTTAAAGCCGACAGCGCGCTTAACCTCAATCGCGAGCATGTAGACGAGGCCAAACCGCTAGACTGGGGGTCAGCCTACCTCAAACGAGCGATCGCTTTCCGACCGGTCAAAAACATCACCGACGCCATCAGCTGGATCAACACTCACAGCAGCAACCACGCCGATAGCATCGCCACCGCCGACTACGCAGAAAGCCGCCTCTTTATCAACAAGTGTAAGAGTGCGGCTATTTATATCAATGCCTGCCCGCAGTTTGTACGAGATGCCTCACGTACAGCAGATATTGCAATCGGCATCTCTAACCGCAAAGGTCGAACAGGCGGCCTCATCGGCCTCTCACAGCTAAGAGAATATCAACGCATCATTCACGAAGCATAAGCTCAAAAAGCGCCCCCCTTGACTGAACTTCCTCACAGCAAGGGGGGCTCATAACTTGAAGTTTGCCGGCCCACCGAAGATGGCAACGGCAGAGCGGCAACAAAAAGCGCTACAGCTTAGCCAGTTTGACCTTGTCTGCGAGGCCAACCAGCTGCAAGCCTCGAATTATTATCCAAGTCACATCAATTTCCCACCACTGCAGACCGTGCCGCGCAGAGTACTGGTAAGTGTGGTGGTTGTTATGCCAGCCTTCCCCAAAGGTGCAGAGCGCCACCCACCAGCAGTTCGTAGAGCGATCGCCCGACTCAAACGTACGATAGCCAAACTTATGAGTCGCGCTATTTACGAACCAAGTGAAGTGATACACCACAACCAGACGCACAAAAATACCCCACACCACAAAAGGCCAACCGCCTAAGGCATACAGCAGCGCGCCCAAAGCAATCTGCAAAACCAGAAAATACTTGTCCACCAAGACATAGACAGGATCGGTGTTGATATCTTGAGTGAACCGACGAATCTCAGACTTTGCAGGGACATCATGCAGCAGCCACCCCATGTGACTCCACCAGAAGCCACGACCCGAGTTGTGGTGGTCTTGCTCTTGGTCAGAGTAGGCATGGTGGTGACGGTGCAGCCCAATCCACTCAATGGCGCCGCTCTGGCAAGAGAGTGAACCGCACAGCAAAAAGAAATACTCCAACCACTGGGGTACTCGGAAGCTGCGGTGGGCAATCAATCGGTGCCAACCAAGGGTAATTCCGAGGCATCCAGTGATGAAGTAGAGTAGGAAAGCTACTCCTACCGCACCCCAGTTTTGATTGGCAGGCACCAAAGCAAACAAAGCGCCAAAGTGAATGGCCACCATAAATAAGATGATGGGCCAATTGAGAGGACGGTCAGTCGAGCTTGCAATAGTCATTTAAAATCTCAAAGCAAAACATTAAAGCGCTTAAGTATCGATACGATGCGTAGAACCTGCTTAAAGAGAATCTGTTTTACAGAGGTTCACTACAGATCGAAGTCGACACGCAAATCGGTCGAAGAGCGGGGTCAAACGAGATAGATGAATCACCTAGACAGCACAGACACATCAACCCACATCCGAGATCGGAGCACGCTCTCCCAGCAGTCAGAAAAATCATTGCTCGAAACATTCTATGGGATTGACCTTCAAGTCAAACAAAATTTGTCGAAGGTATTGGCTGCATTTAAGGCACACCGTGTGGGTACCCATCACTTTGCCAGCGTCTCTGGATACGGTCATGACGACTTGGGTAGAGATACGCTAGATAAAGTGTTCGCCCAAATTGTGGAGGCCGAAGCCGCCGCTGTTAGGGTGCAGTTTGTGTCCGGGACTCATGCGATCGCCTGCGCCCTGTTCGGTGTTCTGAGGCCAGGGGATGAACTACTAGCCATCGCCGGATCGCCCTACGACACGCTCGAAGAAGTGATCGGCACTAGAGGCAGTGGCCAGGGCTCACTCCAAGAATTTGGCGTGAGCTACAGAGAACTGGCACTCACTCAGACAGGCGCCGTCGACCTTCAACAGCTGTCATCAGCAGTTCACGATAAAACAAGGGTCGTCCTCATTCAGCGCTCTTGCGGCTACAGCTGGCGAGCAAGTCTCAGCATTCATATTATTAACAAAATTATACATTTAGTTAAGCAGCAAAACATTAATACAATTTGTTTTGTCGATAACTGTTACGGAGAATTTACAGAGCTTCAAGAGCCAACGGCCGTCGGTGCTGACCTAATGGCAGGGTCTTTGATTAAAAATCCTGGCGGCACCATTGCCACCACAGGTGGCTACGTAGCAGGTCGTCAAGACTTGGTCGAAGCAGCAGTCTGTCGGCTCACAGCACCTGGAATTGGCCGCAGCGGTGGCGCCACCCTCGGGCAAGGGAGACTGATGTATCAGGGACTATTTTTAGCCCCGCAGATGGTCGGCGAAGCCATGAAGGGCAACTATCTGATTGCCAAAACATTCAATGAGTTGGGCTACGCGGTCAATCCACCTCTCTCTGCAGCACAGCGTGAGGTCATCCAGGCCATCAGACTAGAATCCGCTGAAAAACTGGTGGCTTTTTGTCAGGCTGTACAGCAGCATTCACCGATTGAGTCTTACGTTAGCCCCGTACCTTCCACCATGCCAGGATACGACGATCAGCTGGTTATGGCAGGTGGCTCCTTTATCGACGGCAGTACCTCAGAGCTATCAGCCGACGGGCCGCTAAGAGCCCCCTACGTAGTGTATTGCCAGGGCGGCACCCACTGGACCCATGTAGCGATCGCCCTAGAAGCAGCCGCTGCCGCCGTCGGCCCCGCCACTGCGTAGCACATTAAATGCAGCAAACAAAAACAAACAAAAAAGAGGCTAAGCGGATGGCTTAGCCCCTTTAAGTCACGCAACTTATTTTCTCAGTGATGTCAAAACTTCGATTTTCAGGCGACCTCCGCAGTCGGAAAAGAGAAATTAAGCGCGATATAATCAGGCTTGCAGGCAAAAACAGTCTGGCCACCCACACGCATCAGTGAGACACTGAACTGGTTGACCTCTAACACTCGGTAGTATTGGCCCTCGTGGGACTGCAAAACTTCGCCAGCTTTAATTTTCATCGATGTACAGCCCGATAGTGTTTCAGGAACTCCACTTACATATATACGCAGATATGCAGAGGTTGGATGTGATCTGTCTCACCCGTGCCGTCTACGTGTAGCATTTATCACGACGATTAGTCGCCAGTGGCACACTCCACACAAGCACTGTGCAGGTCGCTTCCAAAAGCAATAAAAGCTCACCAGACAACGGGTTGAGTCGATCCCCTGACCAAGGTATGTACTCACCAAACCCAGTGAAATACCAGGTATTATCCCGTAGCGATTACCTAGTGGTCGCACGGTAACAATTCATCACTTTCCACCTGCCCCTTAGCTAGAACTTTACTCAACCATCCACCTATGATTACGGTTGCCCTACCAAAAGGCTCACTGCTCAAAGAAAGTATTCGACTCCTCAAAGCCTCAGGACTAGATTTCAGTGGATTTTTGGAGAAGGGCACCCGGCAGCTACAGCTGATGGACGCAACCGGACAGGCGAGGGGATTGCTAGTCAGGGCGAAGGATGTGCCTGTTTACGTAGAATACGGTCAGGCTCAGCTTGGTATCGTCGGCTACGACGTTCTGCAGGAGCGTCAGCCAAAGGTGGCTCACATTGCAGATCTAGGCTTTGGCGGCTGTCGCTTATCGGTAGCAGTTTCACGCGATAGTGGCTACCGATCTGCGGTCGATCTACCACCTCACTGCCGGGTTGCCTCTACTTTTGTCAACAGCGCCCGGCAATATTTTCAGTCGCTAGACCTATCTGTAGAAATCGTGCCGCTTTCTGGCTCTGTAGAGCTAGGACCCATCACCGGCATGTCAGAAGCCATCGTAGATTTGGTCTCTACCGGTCGCACCCTCAAGGAAAACAACCTCACAGAGCTAGAAGTGCTCTACCACAGCACAGCCCGCCTCATTGCTCACCCGCTCAGCTACCGGCTGAACCGAGACGACCTCCATCCCCTGATTACTCAAATTCGAGACATTTCCCAGCTCGGCATCCCAGCATAGCGGTGCTTTCGTCCGAGTTTTTTACCCTCTTCGCGTCCTAGTCTCCAACCACTCTGCTCATCATGGCATCTGCTTCTACCCAGTCTCCAAAGTCCGATGCCCCGGCTCAGATAAAGCGAGGCGTCAAAAACGACTGGCGGCTATTTTTACGCCTAGTCCCCTACATCACTCGCAACCGGTCACAGCTCGTTTTGCCGATGTTGCTGCTGATTCCACTATCGCTGGCCCAAGCCCTACAGCCTGTTCTCATCGGTCAGGCAATTTCGCTGATCAAGCAGGAAGAGGCGGCTTGGGACATTTTTACAGAGATGAGCCTGCGAACAGGGCTGAACTGGATTATTGGCGGGCTGCTGATTGCGATCGCCATTCGTCTTTCTCTAGATGGTTGGCAAAGTTACCAAATTCAAAAAGTCGGCCAAAACATCACTGCCTCCATCCGGGCCGACTTGTTTGAGCACGTCACATCCCTGTCGATGGGCTTTTTTGACCGGACACCCGTGGGCCGACTGATCACGCGCCTCACCAGCGATGTCAACGCCCTAGGCGATGTTTTCTCCACGGGCGCAATTGGCATCATTAGCGACCTCTTCTTAATTCTGGTGCTGATGGGCACGATGCTGCAGCAAGAGTGGCGACTTGGACTCATGCTAATCGCCATGCTGCTACCTATTACGGCACTGATCATTTACTTTCAGCAGCAGTACCGAAAGGCAAACTACATTGCCAGAGAAGAGCTATCCGCCCTAAACTCCAACCTGCAGGAAAATATCAGCGGTATCAATGTTGTTCAGCTCTTTCGCCGCGAGCGCTTCAATTCACAGCTGTATCGCACTATCAACCAGCGCTATGTCGATGCCATCGACACCACTATTTTTTACGATTCGGCGGTATCGGCGACCTTGGAGTGGATTGCCTTGGCTGCGATCGCGGGCGTCTTAGCGTTGGGTGGCTCCCTTGTGACCGGCGGTCTACTCGAAATCGGCACGCTGACGGCGTTTATTCTCTTTGCACAGAAGCTATTCGACCCGCTTAGGCAGTTTGCTGATAAGTTCACAGCCATTCAGGCAGGCCTCACTGCTGTGGAGCGGCTAAACGACCTAATGAGTGAGCCGATTGTCATTCGCGATGCGCAAAATCCAGTTTCACTCCCTGCTCAGACCCTTAAGAACAGCGAAGTTGTCATCCCCGGCGAAATTCGATTTAACGACGTCTCGTTCGGTTATAAAGCCGATGACTATGTCTTAAAGGATTTGGACTTCACCATTCGCCCTGGGGAAAAGGTCGCCTTGGTCGGACCCACCGGAGCAGGCAAGAGTTCTATTATTCGGCTGCTGTGCCGCCTGTATGACGTCAGCGAAGGGCAGATTCTATTAGACGGGGTTGATATTCGAGACATTGCTCAGCAAGATTTGCGCGATCGCATGGCTATCATCCTGCAAGACGGCTTTCTCTTTTCTGGCGACGTCCAACGCAACATCACCCTCGGTGAAGACTATAGCTTCGAGCAGGTACGGCAAGCCGCAGAACAAACCAACGTCGCCCAGTTCATAGAAGCACTCCCGCAGTCTTACAACACCCAGCTACGAGAGCGCGGCACTAACCTTTCCGGCGGCCAAAAGCAGCTTTTGGCCTTCGCCCGTGCCGCCATCCGCAATCCGGGCATTTTGGTATTAGATGAAGCCACGGCAAATCTGGACGTTGGCACCGAAGCCATGATCCAGCAGGCCCTAGACAAGCTCCTCGAAAACCGCACCGCTATTATCATCGCCCACCGTCTTTCGACGATCCGCAATGTAGATCGCATTCTGGTGCTTAAGCAGGGGCAGCTAGTGGAGCAGGGTAGCCATGAAGAACTGCTGGCGCAGGACGGGCTCTATGCAAGTTTGTATCAGCTTCAAATGCTCGGTCAGTAAAATGCAGAGCTTTTACGGAGTTCCACACAACCACCCTCGAAAATTTGCATCGTTAGTTGATAGCCTTCCATTAATGACATTCCAACAAGCGGCTCTGAGTCAGCTTCGTCTACTGGAATAGTGATTAACGCTTCGTCCCAAGTGACGATTGCCTCGTAGATATTGAAAACGCACTCGCTGCCATCTCCAAGGATTGCCCGTCCTCGCCTTTTCCATTTCAATTTCAATTCAGCAATTAGATCGGGAGGTAATGAAAGCCACCCATTGAATCCAGTATCGATGATTGCATTTTGTGTGAGCGCTTTATCCCCAGAGCGATGAATTGAGAGTGGAATGATCGGTTCAAATTCTGCATTAATTACGCCAGTAATCATGCAGTTCTCCGACTACGCCCGCCAAATCGACGAACGTAACCGCCGATGCGAACGAGCCAGACTTGGGCATCAGGATGACGGGCTTCGAGGCGATCGCAAGCCGCAATTTCACTCTTATCCACCTCGAAGTCTCCAGTTTCAATATCAATCGCCACAACCTTACCGTGGTTGCCCTCCTCCACCTGCTGTCGCACCTGAGACTTATAAATCTCATCGCCGCGTCGAGCAAACTCTTCTTTGCTGTAGCGGGGGTATCGCGGGTGAAATCTTTCCTCGGGAGATATTGCCATATGCTCAATCTTTATTGCAACTATCTCCTTTATTCTAAACTGTGGGATTGACATAGCAGAACTACTGCGAATTTAAGAACATGCTTTGATTTAATAGGCTTATTCGTTTTAGCTTGGGAGCACTCTTTTGGTCACTACAAAGCACGCAGAATTCAATGGATCGCAGCTATTGCAACAGCTGATTGAGAAGCGATCGCTCACCCAGGCGCAGGCAGAAGCCCTGATGGACAGCTGGCTAACAGAAGCTCTCTCACCCGTTCTCTCCAGCGCTATTCTCGTTGCCATCCAGAGCAAAGGCGTCACCGGCGAAGAACTCGCAGGCATGGCCCGAGTCTTACAAGGCCAGTCTCTGGGGGGCACCACTGCCGACCTCGAAATGCCCACGCCCCGCATCGACACCTGCGGCACTGGCGGCGACGGCTCCTCCACCTTCAATATTTCCACCGCCGTCGCCTTCGTTGCCGCCGCTGCAGGCATCCCTGTCGCCAAGCACGGCAATCGCTCCGCCTCCAGCAAAGTTGGCTCCGCAGACGTACTCGAAGGCCTCGGCGTGGACCTTACTGCCCCCATCGAAAAATCCAAGGCCGCCCTCAAAGAAGTAGGCGTCACCTTCCTCTTTGCCCGTGGCTGGCATCCCGCCATGAAAGCAGTCGCCCCCCTACGCGGCGAACTTAAAGTCCGCACCGTTTTCAACCTACTTGGGCCCCTCGTTAACCCCCTCCGTCCCACCGGTCAAATCATTGGCGTTTACCACCCCACCGTCATAGAACCAATGGCTGAAGCCTTGAAGCTACTCGGCATGCAGCAGGCAATGGTACTACACGGCAGAGAAACTCTCGATGAAGCAGGCTTGGGCAAACCCACCGATGTTTCAGTCGTCAGCAACGGCTCAGTCACCAAAGCAGTTCTTAATCCTGAAGCCCTTGGCCTCACACCTGCTCCCCTATCCGCCCTCAAAGGCGGCGAACTCGCAGAAAATACCGACATCCTGCGCAGCGTTCTTCAGGGCAAAGGCACTACCGCCCAAACAGAGGCCGTGGCACTCAATGCCGGGTTGGCATTCATCGTTGGCGGCTTAGCCGTAGGAGACAGCTTTGAAGCCACCTGCGCCGATGGCGTGAATCGAGCCAAAGCTATTCTCCAAAGCGGCGCTGCTTGGGAGAAGCTAGAGCAGCTCGTCGCTTTTCTAAAGGCATAGGTTCTAAAGGGACAGGCTCTAAAGGGACAGGCTCCAAAGGGACAGGTTCTAAAGGCATAAACTACACTGGAATAATCGAAGCAGTGGCAACAAAACCATGGTTACGACTACTCAAAAGCCCATCGTCGAAGACTCAAGTGAAAGTACAAATATTCTCCAACCCAACTCACTAGAGGACTGGCTAGAAAACCCGCTAGATGGAACAGAGTGGGTCAATGGTGAACTGACTGAAAAACTCGGCATGACTCTGACACATAGCAAAATTCAGCGACGTTTGAGTACCGCATGGGCGAATTATCAAACGGAGAAAAATCTGGGCGGAGAAGTTTACACAGAGGCGCCTTGTAAGACCAATAGTCAAGGTCGAAAACCTGATGCAGCTTATCTGACGCAAGACTTGCTAGAAAAACATGGGCAGTCTAAAGTTTTGCCACAAAGTTTTCCATTAAGTGCAGAAATCGTTTCACCCTCAGATCTCGCAGAAAACATATTCGCAAAAGCTGACGAGTACCTAAGCTCCGGCGGAGAAGAAGTTTGGCTGATTTTTCCCGAAAATCAGCGAGTCATCGTGATGACAGCTGACAGCGAACAGACATTTAAAGCAGGTGAGACGGCAAAGACACAGCGAATTTTAGAAGGCTTTAGCATATCGGTAGATGAGCTACTTACTTAGAATCTGTTTACGCAGCTGACTTTGCATAAGACTTAATAAACGTCAGTGGGTAGTCGGGATGCGCCGGGTTAGGAATAAGTCTCTGCTGCCGGCAGTCCACTAATAAATCCAACTTCTCTAAAACGACTTGGCCAATAAGAATGCCATCGCCGACTACGAGCGCATCCTCTGTCGTCTGACGGCCCTCGCATTCAATCAAAATTGCCTCTGTAACACCAACAACTTCCTGACGACCGTCAGCAAACACAACACCCTGCTGACCTAGAATTCTTAAACCCAGTTCTCTGGCAATCTCTTCTGAAATGACCAGATGAACAGCACCCGTATCTACCAGAGCTGTTTCTTCAAGCTTTCGCAAATGCTTCGGTGCGAGCACGCCTCGGCTTACCATGGCTTCATCAATAGCATTGGTCAATGTGATTTTTGAATAAACTGCGCCCATGAATGCTTCGGTCGGTGGTGGCTCCATTTCAAAAATGCCCCTATTCGAACAATTTATTGTGTTTAGTTACTAGGTTTACTAGAGGAGATGGCCTTCAAGGCTATCTCTATTGAATAAACAGAAGCTATAAAGTGCCAAGCATTAGCTTCTCAAGTACGTTTGTGACTCTTCGAGCTTGCGTTGGCAGTGTTTTTGCAGAGGAGACTTGGTAGGCTAGCCCCCTGCGCTTACCGGGCGTTAGCGATTTCCACACAGCCATTGCATGGGCGTCGGCTTCGAGTGCTTGCTGAAGCGCATCGGGGACCTCTACGGCGTCTTGGTCGGCGATGCGAAAGCGAACCGTGACCCAGTCGCCGAGTTCTAACCCTGCTGACTTCAAAAACCGCTTTGATAACAACAAATACCATCGGCCTTTGGTTGGCTGCCAGGCACCAGTGAACGGCGTATTGCCAACTTCTGCCTCAATGCGCAAACGCGGATACTGCTGAAATGGCAGCGTTTCGTTCATCTCTTCGGGCAAAAAGACAACTGAATAGGCGTAGCTACCTACATCGTGGGGGACGATGGGAGAGTCAAAAAGATAGGGAAAATCGCTCATTTTATGCGCGATCGCAACTCTCTCATTATCCACTAATCTACAACAATCAGTCCCAAAGCTACTGCCCGAGCCGATCGCCAAGCTCCATCCAACCCCGCATCTTTCCGGGATTCAGCAGACCGTACGGGTCTACCTGCTTTTTGAAGTTCAGCTGGTTTTCGTCGACCGTTTTTCGTCCGCCATCTTCCAAGACATAGGTATGAGGATTGGCGATAAAAGCGCCCTTCTCTTCGTGATAGCGAATGATTTCTGCTAGGCGCTCAGCCGTTGTGTAGCGCACGAGCTGTAGGGCTGCCGGAAGCACTCTACCCGCCGAGCGCAGATATTCCAAATGCATAATCACCTCATCGCCAAAGTGTTCGTGCATATGCTGCAGGAGCGTGAGATTTGGGTCGTAGGGAAAAACGGTCTGCAAGTAGGTCAGTGACTCATCGACATTGCGCGCATGCAGCGTAGTGTGATTCCAGGTAAATTCTGCGATCGCAGCTCCCTTTCCAGTCGACGCTGCAGCTTTCTCATAGGTCACCAAACCGCCCCACTCTGCCGCCAGCGCCTTCATCGCCTCCAAGTCTGCTTCCGAAACCATCAGCAGCGCCGCCGCCTTCCCCGCTGGCAAAGCAGCCTGCAGCGCATTGAAATAGCTGGGAATCGGCCAGGCGTGAATGCTAATCAGCTTCTTGATGATGCCATCTGCATCGCCTAGCGCTTGGCCAAAGCGAGCCGCCGCCATAAATTCGTCAAATACAACAATCACTTCCGCCCAGGGATAAGCTGGTCCCAGAGGAATCTCTAGCTCCGTGATAATGCCGTTTGTGCCGTAGGCATGATTTACCTGCTGCACGGCATCTCCGCGCAGTGCGATCGCCCTTGGCTGATCTTCCAAGGTCACAACCCGCACCGCTTGCACGCTCCCCCGGTCCGCCAGCTGGCCGTACATCACAGACCCAATTCCCCCACTTCCCCCACCGACAAATCCGCCAATCGTCGCCGTCCGATAGGTTGAGGGTGCCATGCGAATTTCCCAGCCCTGCGGGCGGGCTACCCGGTCAATGGCTGCGAGCTTTGCCCCGGGTTCCACACAGGCGCGGCCCGGCTTTACCCACTTCACTGCCTGCATCGCACTCAAGTCGAGAATGACGCCGCCAGCCAGCGGAATTGCCTGGCCGTAGTTGCCCGTACCTGCACCTCGAATCGTCAGAGGCACCTTTGCCTGTACGCAGGCCTTGGCGACCTGTATCACCTCCGCTTCTGTCTTGGGCCTGACGACGAGGTCTCCTTCTTGGTCCTTGAGCTGCGCTGCCAGCAACGGGCTGAAGTAGTAGTAGTCTTTCGAGAGCTTAGCAACCTGCGTGGGGTCGTAGATTGTTTCGATAGTGCCTAGGCTGTCAGCAAAGGCTTGCCAATCTGTCGATTGAGACTGTCGCTGAAGAAATGCGTAAGTCGAAGAAGTCATATGAGCAGATTGACCTGAGGCTACAAAGCTCATTCTACAGCCGACGACAGTGACAGCTGGCGCCAGTAACGCCAAAAATTACGGGGGATGTATCGTGCTTCGTTAAATCAAGTGACGTGGTTCTACGGAGGGAAAACCACAGGTACATTGACAATCATTGGTAGGTAAGCACCGTGCTGTCGTGATGTGCTTCAAGTTTTGAAGATTCTCTATTTCTCCTACCTTCCTTTGAAATTGTTATGACGTCTGCTAACCCTCACTCACGCTTTCCCCTGTGGCAGTATCTCACTCAGCCCATTGGCCAATATGAGCGCAAGCTGATTCTCAATCCTCGGAAATTTTGGCACAAGAAAAAAGTACGACACATTGAACGCTGTTGGGTCATGAGCTATCAGCCTGAAGGCCGCACGCTCTAAAGCTCTAGCACCAATACCCAATCTTAGATACTCATAGAGAAACGCCGCGATCGCACCTTTCGAATCGCGGCGTTTCTTCGGTTTATCTCGCATTACCCCTCAGCCGTCACTCTATCTCTACCGTCTGGCTGAGTTCTTCCTTCGCCTCTTCCCAATCAGCGATCGCACCTCCTAGCCATAGCCAGTTGTTGCCCAGCGCGCTCGCATTAAACTCGCTAGGAGCCTCGCTGATCACCCTTCGGTAAGCGATGGAAGCCTGCTCTAAGAGCTGATTGCGCACCGCTGGGTCCGCTTCGATTTTGGAGAGGGAAAGCGCAGACATCGCCACACCCGCGTGGGCGTTTAGAACATACTCGCCAAAAGACTGATCTGAAAAATAAGCACCCTTGGCATCGAGCTGGCGCTGCGCAAGGTCAATGGCCCGCTCCCAGGCTTCTAGTGCTAGCTGTTCGCGGCCTACCGCATAGTGGGCAAAGCCCAATGCCATGGTGATTTCCATCCAGTCAGATTCACTGTCTAGCGCCGTCATCCAAGAGCGCATCGCATCGTCTGCAGAGAAGTTGTCTCTACCCTGCTTTGCCAATCCCCACTGGGCGCGACCTCTAAAGAAAGACACAATCACATCTTCCTGCTGTCTGCGATCTGCCGTTTCTAGAGCTGCGATCGCCTGCAAGTAGTCCCCTTGATCAATCAATGCCTTCGTTGCAACCGCCGCCGCATCCAAATCGTTCTGATTGAGCGAGACTTCTATCTGAGCAGGTAGACCCAATTCGCCCAATGTCTCAGGAACTGGCTCACGCCTTGGCGTCCGCAGTGCCCGCTGTGCCCAAGCCACCGTCGTAATTCCCAACAGGGCGACCAGCACCATTGTCGCAATTCCCGGGACGGTCAGTAGTCGGGTATGTACCGTATGACTGCGGGTTAGCCGCTCGCCGACCAGCTCAGGAACATCATCTTCTGCAGGCGACGCCTTGTCCTTTTCAGTGGGGGTCGAGACAGGCTTCGGAGCATCTGCTACAGCCACTTTTTCCAGAGAAGGCATCGCAGGAGCTACCCCACTGAGATCTCCATAAAAGCCCTCTGGCGTTTCGATATTTTCTGGGACCTGGAGTTCCCCATCTACATCGACCGGGGCAAGTGGTGTTGAAAGCTTCTGGATCGCAGCCTTCGTAGCACTCGCTGTGTCGGAGGTACTGGCTGACTGCGGGCTGGCAGGGGTTTGTCCTTCCTCTTTCTGACTACCGGCAGAAGCAGACTGCCCGGACGCAGGTTGTCCTGACCCATTATCTGCCTGTTTAGAACGCATAACCATAGAATCTGTTGCAATCGGTGGGCGCTGACGAACCGGTAAATCAATTTCAGATAGCCCAGGTTCCGAGAACATATCGCCAAAGGGATCGTTCGCAGAATCCAACACGTCTGTATTTTCAAGATCGCCGGTGGTTCTCACCAAGTAGCCGTCAAACAAAGGGTGCATGTAAAGCGTCGGCAGCGCCCAGTAAAACTGATTGGAACCGTAGGCAGAGATCAGCCCCTGCCGAGTTCGGTTGAGGCTCAGGTCTATAGACTGTCCTTTCTTCAAGTTGCGATATAGCAGCTCGGTGAAGGTAATCGCCACGTGGTCAGGAATCCGCTCGGTCATCGCGATGACTCCCGGCATCCCGCGATTCACCAGCGCCTGCGCGAGATTTCGCTCCTGCCAGCCCTCTTCAGAACTGGAGCTGTATCCCCCCCGGCAAGAATTGAACACAGCCAGCTTGATGCCATTATTTACAAGCAACCCTGCTAAATCTTCACCGCTTAGCCGCTCTGTCAGGCCAGTTTGCCGACTGACTAGGTAAAGATCTCCCCCGGCATTGCCCAAATTGCTGTGGCCTGCGTAGTGCAGCACCTGATAGTTGCCCCGCTCTAGCTCTTGCGTTAGCTCAGCGCGACCGGGCTGCTCCAAGATTTTTAGCCGTACATCTACAACAGAATCGTCAAGACCTAGCTCGTCGGGCTCTAGCTCCGCCTGGAGGTGGTGCACTTCTTGCTTGAGTTCTAGTCTTTCCTGGTCTTCGGGTGACGCGATGACCATGAGAATACGCAGCACCTGACCGATGGTACTGGGCTTCACCTGCGGAATTGAATGCTCTTGGCGAGGGTCTAGAATGTAGCGAGAAAAAATTACGTCTGTGCCTGTCGCCAGAGGCCGGGTGCCCGCATGGAGCGCTTCCCACGGTAGCTGCTGGAGCCGGTTGTCTTTAATGCCGATGCGCAGACGGAGCAGGTCTTGATGGTTTTGGGCAACGCCCTGGGCAGTGATCCAGCTATCGTGCAGCTGACCTTTGAACAGCTCATTGTGCAGGGTTTGCCCTAGCTGCACAAGGGTAACCAGACCGGAGTCGCTATCGGGCCGTGGACGCCGAGAAGCACCTGCACGGGTAGGAATCGCTCGGCTCTGCTGTCCTTGAAGCAGGCCAAGCAGGGGATCGTGCATGAGTGATTTAGTTTGCTCTAGCCACTGTGTGACGGGCCAATGCACTCTTTCTTCAGCGAGCTGTACGCCTTTTTCCACATTTTCAGTGCGTACAAGATACTGATCGCCACCCACGGCAGTGATAGATATTCCAAATTCCTGAATCACAGCTGCTCTCACCCCTGGATATAACTATTGGGATAACACCCTGTCGAGCGCCCTCCGACTTGGCCTAAATCATTAGGCAGCCACATGGCAAACGAGGTAGACGCAAATGCAGCCCTGAGACATTCGCAAAACGCTTGCCTCTCTCCCTACGACCGGAAAAAGACAGCTTGCTGTTCCGCTTGCAGTATCTAAATTCCATTCTAGGGATTTTTTCAAACAGCTGTCTCAGTGTGCTGAGGAAACATTTCACACTTCCAAAACAAGGTCTCCCTGATTAAAGGTTAGGGAGATGGCTTGACTTCTTCCGAAGTCATTGGGACAGTTGCCATCGCGCCCACTTTGGGCGTTTGAGCCGGGGCCCGGGCTAACCTCATCGAATAGCGTACCCCCAAAGCACAAAACAGCAGGCACCCTTGACCTGTAACGAATCAGTAAAAATTGATATTCGCCCTAGCAATCTCGTCGTTCACGGCGCTTTCGCCGTAAAACGCAGCCACTTGAGCCTGCTGTCACTCTAGTTAACAGACCGATTGACTGCCGATCGAGCAGAATCCATGTGCAAACCACCGAGGCTAGCTTCACCGCACAAACCGTCGCCATCCATTACAATTTGCATGTCTAACCAGCCGTTCATTTGTACCATTCGGCCAATACGACCTGTAACTGCCTATGGTTGCCTCACCACCCACCGCCGCTGAGATTGAATCAGATAGAGCACTCAAGCTCAAGCAGCTCGGCGACAGCCTACGACCGGGACAAAGGGCCCTGGCAAAATGGCGCACTGGCCCACTAGCAGTCTCTGCGGTGCCGGGCTCTGGCAAATCAACCGGCATGGCTGCAGGGGCTGCGATCGCAATTGCCCATCATCAGCTCCACGCCCGCAAGCAGCTCGTCTTAGTGACCTTTACCCGCTCTGCCGCCGCCAACCTCAAAGCCAAAGTCCGTCAGCATCTCAAAGCCCTCTCCCTGCCGCAAAACAGCTTTGTCGTCCACACCTTGCACGGCCTAGCGCTCAACATCGCCACCCGCCACCCAGAAATTTCAGGCATCAACCTTTCAAACATAGATTCGGAAGGTACTACGCTCATTTCACCGACCCAGAGTCACCGCCTTATCCGAGCTGCCGTAGAGCGATGGATTGCCGATAATCCGCTGGCGTATCAGCAGCTGATTGTCGGTCAAGACTTCGATGGCGAAGAGGCTGAGCGATTGCGCAGGCAAACGGTCCTGCGCACAGAGGTACTGCCCAACCTGGCATACACAGTCATTCACGAGGCAAAGAGTTCGGGGCTACTGCCGGACGCACTGATGGAAATTGCCCAGAACATGACCGTGGGCGTCAGGGAAAACACTGCTGACTATGCCGTTGTGGTGATTGCGGCAGGGCTCTATGGCCACTATCAAACGCTGCTGTCTGACCAGGGGCTGATCGACTACGACGATATGATTCTGGCGGCACTCAAGACGCTACAAGAGCCTGCAATTCGCCAGCTTTGGCAGCGCCGAGTCTTTGCCATTTTTGAAGATGAGGCTCAAGATTCTTCGCCGCTGCAAACTGAGCTGCTGCAGGTGCTGGCTGGCGACCCAGACGATTCGGCCAAGCCACTCAATCTGGTGCGCGTCGGCGACCCGAATCAGGCGATCAATTCCACATTTACCCCGGCAGACCCAGTTTTCTTCAATCAGTTTTGCGATCGCTGCCAAGAACAGGGGCGCCTGGCCACCATTGAGCAGGCCGGACGGAGCTGCGATCGCATTATGACCGCAGCGAACTTCACCCTGAGCTGGGTAAATCGCAACAGTCCCAACAACCCTTTTCGCAGCCAAGACATTCTGCCCGTTGAGCCAAACGATCCTCAACCCAATGCAAACCCACCTCAGCTAGGCGGTGGCGTAGAAATCACTCAGCCTGCGACCACCCTCGATACCGTTAAGCAGCTGGCCAAACGGGCGATCGCACTCTTTCAGGGCTCGCCTCAGACCAGCATGGCCGTGCTCGTTCGCGAAACTCGCCAGGGCAAATTCATTCGTGAGCTGCTCGAAGACCCCGATCAGCTGGGGTTTGACTTTGCAGCAAGTGGCTTGGAAATTTACGATGTGGGCGCGCGCGATCGCAAGAGCCACATTCCCCGGGAAATGCTCGACCTGCTGCAGTTCATCGAGCGGCCCCACTCCCCCGACAACATAAAAGCAGCTCTACGCGTCTTAGTTTCCCGGCAGCTCATCCCCACCCAAGACCTCAATCCTCTCGCCACCAAGCCTGAGCAGTTCCTATATCCTGGCCCCCTCGACACGCCACCACAAGGCCTAGCCGCTCACCAAGCCCGTCGCTACTGCGCCGCCCTCCTCCGTGCCCGGCTAGAGCTGCCCGCCTATCACCTAATTCCCTTCCTCGGGCTGACGCTCCGCTACGACCAGAGCGAACTGGCCACCGCCGACAAGCTCGCCGCGCGAATCGCCCAGCAAACCCTCGAAGACAGCACCCTCACCGCCATGCTCAACGCCCTCCAAGAGCTACTGAGCAGCGAACGCTTCCGCGCCGTAGAAGCCGAAGACACCGAATCGCAATACGCCCGCCCCGCCCAGCTCACCATCATGACCATGCACAAGGCAAAAGGGCTCGACTGGGACGCCGTCTTTCTCCCCTTTTTACACAAGCGCAACATTCCTGGCGAAGCCTGGGTCCCGCCGCAAATGCAGTTCCTCGGCAACTTCTCCCTCGACGAAGTCGCCCGCGCCCAGCTGCGCGCCCACACCCACGCCGTCTACGCCCAAGACCAAAAGCCAGCGCCCATCCCCGATACCGAAACCGCCTGGCAGCAGGCCAGCAACCTCAAGCGAGCCGAAGAATTTCGCCTGCTCTACGTCGCCATGACCCGGGCCAAACGGCTACTCTGGATGGCCGCGGCCAAGCAAGCCCCCTTCACCTGGAGCAAACCCGACAACCTACAAAATGCCGAGATGAGTCCAGTAGTCGCAGCCTTGTCCCAACAGCTGCCCAAATTCTAGAGACGACATGGCCTAAGGAGCCAACGCTTCAAGTTCAGACTGCTTACGCTTACGACGACCGCTTTTCTGATTGCGCTTTGCAATCGGGTTTTTGACGCCCCAGTAGTCTGAAGCAGCAGTCATATCCGTATTGAGCAGTGCCGTGTCGCCCAGAGGTACGGGTCTCTGCGGGAGAGTGGGCGAATAGGGCAAGCACTTGAAGATTTCGCGGGCGATCGCAAAAGCAAGCGGCGGCGGCACCGAATTACCCACTTGGCGAGCGCCGTGCCACTTGGTGGCATGAAACCGAAACCAGTCAGGAAAACCGTGCAGACGGGCCATCTCCCGGACTGTGATGCAGCGAGCGTATTGGTAGTGAATAGGCCGCGGGCTGGTGAATGCTCCCCTAGCCGCATCTGTGCCCGCGCGCAGCGTATTTGAAACGCCATCCGCCGACAGCCGAAAAAACCTAGAGATCGGCTCTCGGGTGCCTGGCTTCGTCTGTGAAAAGCGCCTGCGAGAAACTGCTGTATGTGCCGTACGACGGCTACTGGTGAGCATTCGAGCATTCCAGAGCCGCCGGTACCCATATCGCCAACCGCCATCCTGACAGCAGCGCATTAGCGCCGAGTAGTCACTAGGCCCTGTGGTGTAGTCGGCCATCACCTCATCGCCAAACAGCAGCTGCTCAAACTGCTCTGCATCTGGCAGATCCGCCAAGGCTTCAGCACAGGTTACAGCCCGTTCTGGCAGGGGCGCTGGGTAGGAAGGTAGCGGGCAGCCTCGCTTCGCACCCAATAAAAACAGTCGTTCGCGGCACTGCGGAACGCCATAATCTCTCGCATTTAGCACCTGCCAGGGCTGCAAGACGTCGTAGCCAATGCGGTGAAACCAATCAAGCACCTCTTGCAAGAGGTTGAGATGGGCACCAATCGTCAGCCCCTTTACGTTTTCAAACAAAAAATAGGATGGGCGAAGTTCACGCACCAGCCGAATAAACTCCTTAGCCAACACATTTCTCGGATCATCTAAGGCACGCTGGCCCATAAGTGAAAAGCCCTGACAGGGGGCACCGCCAATAACGACGTCGATTGGGGTCTTGGGGTCTAGGTTTGCGATCGCCCGCAAGTCACTGCCACTTACCTCAGCAACCGATCTGGGCATCACTGCGCAGTCAGGAAAGTTAAACCGGTGTACACAGGCATGGACGGGGTCAATCTCAGCGGCTGCAACCACATCAAATCCTGCCTGCTCAAAGCCCAGGCTCAAACCACCAGCGCCAGCAAAAAGGTCAATGACGACAGGTCTTTTGTCATTCATTTCTTAGTTACGCGCTGAATACCGTCTATGCAGTTATCTAGCAAATCAAGGATGGCATCTTTGAGGTCAATATCTCGCGTGAGCATATCCACGAAAAAAGTTTTCGTCGGTGCCGCGTTGATCAAGCTCACGTTGCATCCTCCCAAACAAAGCGTTTCAGGCTGTTTCAGACGCCAATCATTTTGCTGTAGACCTTATCACAGCGCTCCGTCTCTACGCCGCACTTCGGCAAGTAGCCATTGCGCTCATACAGTCTTACAGCTTCTTTGAGCGCAGTTGCCGTTTCCACCCAGACCTCGGCAAAGCCCTTCTGCGCCGCAGCCTGCTCCAGCTGGCTCAGCAAATATCGACCCAGGCCCTGTCCACGTACAACAGGTAGCAAATACATTTTGCGAATCTCAACCGCTTTATCACCTCGCTCAATGGGGTAGTATCCGCCGGTTCCAACAAGTTCACCCTGGCGCTCTACCACCCAAAATTCACCGCCCGTCTGCAGGTAGTACTTCTCGACTTCTACCGCATCCCGGTCACTACAGCCACCGCAGCTCATTTCCCAACCCAGGCCATACTCTTCGAGCACGGTTTTGACCACGCTGGCTGCCGCATCGCGATCGCTCACTACCCAATCTCGAATCAAAAAATCCTTGAATGTAGTTTCCATCAGCTATGTACCCGAGGTTCAGAATGAAGCGTACTCAAAATATCGCACTCTTTCTCCGCCAGCGCTGTCAGCCGCTCGTTGACTAGGTCAACATCAAAATAAGTCGTTGCCAGCAGCCAGTAGCTACCGTAGTGCCGCGCCTCCGAAGCCATCAGCGACCGGTAAAATTTGGCCAGTGCGGGCTCTGGGCAGTGCTCACCGAGCAATCCCAAACGCTCGTGGCTTCGGGCTTCTATCAGCGCTGACACCAGCAATAGGTCGAGCATGCGGTCGGGCTCTTGGCGACGAACGCACTTTTTTAGGGCGGCGCCATAGGGGGGCGGGGAAACAGGCTGCAGGGGAATGCCCCGTTTTTCAAGCCAATTGTTCACCTGCTCGTAGTGGCTGAGTTCTTCTTGAGCGATCGCAGTCAACTCACGCACCAGCGCTGCACTCGAAGGATAGCGCGACATGATTTGAATAGCGGTACCTGCTGCTTTCCGCTCACACTGCGCGTGATCTAGCAAAATAGTGTCCAAGTTTGCGATCGCCATCTCAACCCAAGCTTGAGAGGTTGCCGATTTCAAAAACTTGATTTTGTTTACCTTGGGCCGCTCGGATAGCGCAGCGGCTGAGCGCTCAGGAACCCTTCGCTTGGCAGAACTTGCAACAACCATAAAAAAGTGGGCTTCATACAACAGCTGACGTCATTGTAGCTGCGCCCGCAAGTGCTTCACCAACCCTTCTAAGCCCAACCGGTAGCTATCTGAACCGAAGCCGCTGATCTGCCCAATAGCGACCGGCGCAATATACGAATGATGGCGAAATTCTTCCCGCTTGTGAATATTGCTGAGGTGAACTTCTACAGTAGGAATCGCCACCGCAGCGATCGCATCTCGAATCGCCACGCTCGTGTGGGTATACGCTCCTGGATTTATCAAAATGCCCTGATGGACGTTCAATGCAGCTTGCACTTCGTCCACCAGGGCACCTTCATGATTCGATTGCAAAAAAGTTAGCTTCACGCCAAGCTGGTCGGCTATCTCGCCTAGCCCTAGGCATATGCTCTGCAGTGTCTGAGAACCGTATACTTCAGGCTCTCGCTTGCCCAACATATTTAGGTTGGGACCGTTTAGTACTAGGATACTTAACGCCAAAACACAGGAGTGCTAGGTTAACTAGCCTCTTATAAGTTCTCCTGAAAGCTCATGAAAGAAGTCGCCTACCAAAGAAGCACCTTTCAGATTCCTTCCGATTAGCGACGACGCTGCATGCGTCGGTCATCAACTGGGACAGGAATGGGCTCGTGCTCAGGCTGAGCTTCTGGACCAAACAGGGCATCCATCACCTTGTCAATCCACTCTCTGAGCTTATCAAGCGCCTTATCAATGTAGTCCATGAGCTAGATTACTCCCTCTCATATCTTTTAAATCCCACTGTGGGTGACTGGCGTCACAGACAGACAGGGAATAACTAAGCGCTGTCACGTATCTTATGAAAGCGTCTCGCTATGTAATTATGATAACCAATCGTGAGTAATGATCAAGAATACTCACTACGGAATTTACATAATTTCTCTTATTCCTTTAGGAAGAAATATTTAGCCAACAGCACACACTCTTCTCACCCAGGCTTCATACATCCCCCTCCAATAAGCTCAACCGCAGCGAATTCAGCGCACTCAGTGCACTCCGCTCTCGAATCTGTGCCCGGTCAAGGTTTGCACCAAACAAATGCTTCTCCGTTTTTGTCTGCCCTGCGGAAGAGATGCCGATATACACCAGGCCAACGGGCTTCGCCTCGCTGCCACCGCCAGGACCAGCGATCCCTGTAATGCTCACGCCCCAATCTGTGCCTATGTGATCGCGCACCCCTGCCGCCATCGCCGCAGCGACCTCTGGGCTCACCGCGCCATGCTGCTCCAAAACAGCAGGATCTACCCCCAGCATCCCTTTCTTGACACGATTGTCATAAGAAATCACGCCGCCCCAGAAGTAGCTAGAGCTACCAGGCACAGCGGTGATAAGCTGGCCCAGTCCGCCCCCGGTGCAAGATTCGGCCACGCTCAGGGTTTGCCCTTGGGCCAGCAGTAGCTGAGCCACCTTACTTGCAAGGGTGTCACCGTCTTGCCCGTAGTAGTTAGCACCTGCAATCTGGCAAATCTCCTGAGCAACGGGGTCGATAATTTCGTTGGCGGCGGTCACAGAAGCGGCCTTCGCTGACACGCGTAGCTTTACCTCACCATCGGAGGCGTAGGGCGCGACGGTAGGATTTTCAGATCCCAGAAAAGACTCTACTTTCCGGGCCAGCGTCGACTCGCCAATCCCCCAAAATTTCAGCGTTCGGCTATGGATAACGCCGTCGGCCCAGCCAGCGGCCTGCAAATGAGCCACCGCAGTCGCTGTCCACATCGCCTTCATTTCTCTTGGAACACCCGGAAATGTCATCAGGGTTAGACCGGGCCTGGGCTGCCAGATAACCCCGGGCGCAGTTCCCACCGGATTG
>JBCBFY010000068.1:0-26912 GCA_038527325.1 Cyanobacteria bacterium J06614_10 | reverse complement strand
AGGCAGATTTTTCTTGAACACGCGACGATTTAGTACTAGAGTTGCCCTTTCTTAACGCCTAGAGGGGATCTACTTTTGGCATTGTCTTTTTAGTTATCGCAGCAACAAGTACGAGGGGGCTTAACCCTAGTCGGCTTGAGCAACAACTTACCGAACAAGAACAACTTCAACAACAGTCACTCGAACAGCAGATGGCTGCTCAACAACGACCAAAGCAACAGCTTTTCAGAAACAAACATGCACCGGATAAGACATCACCCTGCGCTCAACTCGTTCTCTTGAGCGATCGCACCCTTAACCCGCGATCGCTCAAATTTGTAAAATTTTATACCTAAGCTCTGATTTCCAAGAAGCACCAGCGATTACGTATAAAGTTAGTTCATGTAAAGCTTTAACACATACTTCACATTCAGGCTTTACCGTAATTTCACGGACGCATCAATTCTTTTTATCGCATCACAAAAAATGCATCACAGCACTGCCGGTGCAGTCAGCCCCTACAGAGTGCTCAGCTGTATCGCACTCAAACCTAGTCAATTTCAGTGGTGAAGGGCAATCTCATGTACACATCGTAGGGATCATTCAGGGTCTCTAACAGCGTAAATTCTTCCCGGAGCTTCAAGAGCTCGTCAGTCAGCGGGTCCTTATTCCAAGGCAGCTGGCTGATGGCCACCATGCTCGTCCCAAAGATGCTGTTGATCAGCTGCTCTTCAAAAGAAGGCAACCGGGGATACTCACCCACCTGATAGTCCTCTAGCTCAGCCGATTCTGCCGCGAGTTCAATCGCATCTTCCAATCCGCCTAGCTGATCGACAAGATCTGCTGCGATCGCATCTTCTCCGGTCCACACTCGGCCCTGTGCCACCTGAGTCACCCGCGCCTTCGTCACATCACGGCCTTCAGCCACGATACTCATAAACCGGTCATACAGCGCGTCGGTATAGTCCTGCTGAATCTTTAGCTCCGCTTCGGTCTGAGGGCGTGAGGTGGTTTCCATCTCGGCTAGCCGCGCAGTCTTTACCCCGTCCCAGGTGATGCCGTTGTTATTGGCGATTTCTTGAAAGTTCAGCAGCAGGCTATACACCCCAATCGAGCCAGTAATCGTGGTTGGCGAGGCCAAAATCTTCTGCCCAGCCGCCGCGATCATGTATCCACCCGAGGCGGCATAGTCACCCATAGACACAATCAGCGGCTTCTCTTCGGCCAGGCGCTTCACTTCATCGGCAATGACTTCCGAGGCGACCGCACTCCCTCCCGGACTATTTACTCGCAGCACCACCGCTTTCACATCGTCATCTTGGCGCATCTCGCGGAGCGTCGAAGCTAGGCCCTGAGAGGTGATCGACCCCGGCACCGTCTCACTGCCCACCACGATATTGCCCTCAGCATATACGATAGCGACCGTATCATCTCCCGCCCCAAAGCCTTTGTCGCTATCTCGTGCCACCATCTGCGCATACTGCGTCAAAGACGTCTGAGGAAAGTCTTCCTCATCGGCAAAGAAATCAGGCTTATCCTCATCGATCTCAACGCCAGAAAGTTCCTTGAGCCCCGTCAACACCTCGTCGTAAAAGCCTACGCGATCCACCAGTCCAGCATCTAGCGCTTGCTCCGGCTGAATGAGGCCCACCTCATCGGCAAGCTGCTGCACCTGCTGCGCGGTAATCTCGCGATCGCCCGACACCGTTTGGATAAAGTCATTCCACAGATCGCCAATCAGCGCCTCGGTTTGCTGCTTCTCCTCAGGGCTACTTTCAGAGCGAGTGAAGGGCTCCACCGCCGACTTGTATCGCCCAGCGCGCAGCACCTGCACGCCTACCCCATACTTCCTCAGCGCATTGCCCAAAAACTGCGTCTCCGAGCGAAAGCCATTAATCTCCAACAGTCCAACCGGAGCCAGCACTAAGTTGTCGGCCACAGAAGTCAGGTAGTAGTCTCGCTCGCTCAGGCCCGTGTTGTAAGCCCAAATCGGCTTTCCCGACTCCTTAAAGTCACTCAGAGCATCCCGCACTTCTTTTAGCGTAGAGAGCCCCTCCTGGGGTGACCCCTTCAGGTAAATGCCCGAAATTTTTTCATCGTCTGCAGCCGCAGCGATCGCCTGCAGCGTATCGTACAGCGAAACCGAACGGCTCCCGCCATAAAAGGCCTCACCCAACCCAGAATCAGACACCGCGCCATCGACAATATCCGTCGACAGGTCGAAGACCAACACAGAGTCATCGTCGATTTCTACCTCGGGCTCAACCGAGCTCGAGGTCAGCAACACGCCGACCAGGCCAAACGCACCAATCCCCAATAGCAACAAAATACTAAATAGCCCGACTAGGGTGCCCACCGCGCTAGCAGCAGCAATTTTAAAGAAATCTCGCATTGAAAGATAGGTCCAGTTTGCCGATACGAACAAAAATCAAGTTAACAGGTCAACAGAACGCAGTGCACCTATCGTTAATTGCCCCATTTGCGCGAGATACAACAATCGCACAGCAGTCAGCCACACGCGTACTGTCAACCTCGCCGCCACTATATAGTAACGAAACAAAATGGGTGCGTTGAGCCCTGTGCATCAAGTTATGTGTCAGCTGTCAAGCGCAACGACACCCGCCACGCAGACCCAATCACACAGCTCCAATTACACAGACCCAATCACACAGCTCCAATCACACAGACCCAATCACACCGGGCCTACGCAAATCAGCCAACGTCGCAGAGCCCGTGCAAAACAGCACCGTCTCAATCTCAGCGATTAAGGCTTCGCTGACCTCTGCTAAGGCCGCCTCAGACTGACTCGCCGCCTGCAAAAACGGCAGCGCCAGTCCAGCCAAGTCCGCACCCAGTGCGATCGCCTTCGCAGCATGCAGCCCATTTCGCAATCCGCCAGAGGCAATCAGCGGGACAGACCGAGCCTTCTCATCTTCCAAAGCGCGAATAGCCATAATGCACTCCGCCGTTGGGATTCCCCAGTCAGCAAAAGTATTCCCTAGGCGACGCTGCTTAGCATCTTGGGCCCGCTCGCTCTCGACCCGGGCCCAAGAGGTCCCCCCCGCACCGGCCACATCGACCGCCGCCACGCCAATGTCCACCAGTCGCTGCGCCATTGCCGCCGAAATGCCATTCCCCACCTCTTTGGCAATGACCGGTACTGGCAAAACCTTCACCAGCTGTTCGATCTTGGCAAACAGGCCCTTGAAGTTGACATCGCCTTCCGTCTGCACGGCTTCTTGCAGCGGGTTCAGATGCAAAATGAGCGCATCTGCCGCTAGCGCGTCCACCGCTTTTTGGCACTGAGACAGGCCATAGTCATAGTTGAGCTGTACGGCGCCCAAGTTGGCAAACAGCAGGGCATCCGGGGCATATTGCCGCACCGAAAAGGTATTGACCAGCTCGGGATTTTCGACAGCGACCCGCTGCGACCCCACGCCCATCGCCAGTCCATAGCGCTGAGCCGTCTTGGCCAATCGTTGATTGATAATGCGGGCTTGCTCAGTGCCCCCCGTCATCGAAGAAATCAACAGCGGTGTGGCCACCCGCTTACCTAAAAAAATCGTACTGATATCGATATCGTCGCGGTCGAGTTCGGGCAAGCAGCAGTGGGTAAACCGGTAGCGCTCAAGTCCGTTAGTGATCCGATGGCTCTGCACATCTTCGTCTAGACAGATGCGGAGATGGTCGGCCTTTCGCGATTGCGTTTCTAGTGCTTGACTGTCTCTGACCGGCTCCACGGGAGAACCGACCGAACCGAGCTGACCAAAATCTGTTGGCGATGGAATAGGCGATGAAGGAATCACAGCAAATCTCTTACAAGCAGCAGGTATCCTAAAGTACCGCGTTCCCAAGGCAGAATTAGGCGCGATCGCACATATCGTAAAATCGTCCATCCAGTGATCGTCAAAACACTGCTGTCAAAACACTGCTGTCAAAACACCGCAGTCACAACACCTACGGCTGAGTCAGCTCAACCCCATCCCGGCCATCCGTCACCTGCAAAAACACCTTCACCGTCTCATCGCTGGCCGTCGGCAGCTGCTTACCCACAAAATCGGGATGAATCGGCACCTGCCGGTGTCCCCGGTCAATCAGCACCGCCAGCCGAATTGCATCGGGCCGCCCGTAGTCATGTACCGCATTGAGCGCAGCCCTCACCGTGCGCCCGCTATAGATTACATCGTCTACCAAAACCACCGTTTTGCCAGAAAGGTCGGTCCCAAGCTCAGTCTTAGCCGGTGTGCGCACGCCTATCGTATCGAGGTCATCCCGATAGAAGGTAATATCCAGTGCACCCACCGGCACCTTCACATTTTCTAACCGCTCAATCTGCTCCCTCAGCGCTTGGGCCAAGGGAACACCCCGCGTATATATTCCTAGCAGCACCAGCTTATTGAGATCGCCCGCCCGCTCAACGATCTCAGACGCCAATCGATTCAGCGTCCGTCGAATGTCTTCAGCCGACAAGATGTCAACGACTTTTTGGACCATGCTTGTATATTCCCTAGAGCGATATCCTCAAAAACCAAAAACAAAGACAGGCCCGCCCTCACCTCAATAGCCTCTTTTAGCCAATACATCAGCTTTTCAAGCGCCTGTATTAAACGAATCCAAAGGTTAGTTCGAACAGCCTTTTTTGACCCCATTTATTGTAATCTGGTAGCAGTCTAAAGCACTTCTTAAAAGTAAGAAAAGTAAGATAGCTTGAGATAGACAAAGACTTTATTATTGAGACCTTCATTCAGCAGTAATCTGCAGCAAATATTCAGGCAGCAGCCGCCAAAAGTGTGCTCCCATAGCTGACAGCTTGCAGTCGGCCCAACCCGGCATACAAACCAGTAGACACGAAGCTAACCCACCAGTGTGCAATAGACACAAAAAGGTAAACCATCGTCAGGGCGTAGTAACAGAAAGCATCGCCAATAGCAGCGCACATCCCAAACCCAAACCGATTAAAAAGCAGCGGCGCGTGATTGACAGCGCCGCCGCAATCACAGCGTCTGTAATTGGGCGCGTTGCATCACCCAGCGTTGGCTTCACCGCAAGTTTACCCCGATAGGTGTTGGCCCCGCCCAGCTGGACGCCCAGAGCCGCTGCGTATACACATTCACTCCAGCCAGCATTGGGGCTAGGGTCTGCCCGCGCATCTCGCCAGCAGATGGCCAGCACCTGCCAAGGCCTCCCCGAAAGCACCGCAATCGTCAGCACACTCAGGCGGCAAGGCAGCCACGTCAGCACATCTTCAAACCGAGCGCTGCACCAGCCCAAATCGGTATAGGGCACGTCTCTATAGCCCACCATAGAATCCAGCGTGCTCGCGGCTTTGTAAGCCAGTGCCATAGGAACCGCTAGGCTCAGCCCGGCGTCGGTCAAAGCGCTGCCAGCCTGTCCACTCCACATGAAGACGCCAAAGGCACTGCCCACCAGGGCATAAAACAGCGGCGCCAAGACACCGTCGATGGCGTTCTCACTCACGGTTTCCATCACCGCACGGCGGATTTCTTCAGCCGACAGCTGCGCCGTCTCTCTACCTACATACAGGGCTAGGCGCTCTCTAGCATGAACTAAAGAGCCCGGTTCAAAGTCCCCTACATTACCTGCATCGTCAAATTTATCAGTCGCACTGGCCTGCGGCAGCGCGGCCAACACATCATCAGCCGCCCGGCGGAGACTGCGCCCAGCAAAGCAGCTAGCCAGTAATATCACCTCCACCCCAGCGCTCAAAACCGGCGACAGTAAGTTCAGCACACCCAATAAAACGGCACTTAGCAGCGCCGTACCCACCACCAGTAAGGCGGTCAAACCAACGCCGACGAGCCTCATCAGCCAAGCTGGCGGTGACCAGGCGATCGCCCACTTCCGGTAGCGATCTATCACCTCGCCCATCACCTGCACAGGATGCAGCCAACCCCAGGGATCCCCTATCCAAAAATCCAGACAGGCCGCAGCGACCAGCACCAGCAGCGATCGCCCCGCCAAAACCGCACTCGAACCTAATGGCATCCCCCCTAGGCCCTCTAATTCAAACCACAAAGCTAGCGCCCTCACCTTGAGCGGCTTGCCAGCTACGCGCATCGTAGTAAAGATCTTCTAGTGTAATGCTATAAAAAGCCTCCTTCAGCTTCTGATTTAGCCGCTGCCACAGCATTGAGGTCACCCAGTCTTCCGCCTGCTCAGCAGCATTCCCCGGGTCAGTTTGAGCCTGCACCTCAAATCCCAGGGGCGCCTGAGACTCTCCCACCGCCTCTAAAATCTGGCCCAGGGAAATTTGGCTAGGGTGCTTAGCTAAGCGATAGCCCCCATGGGCACCCCGTACCGACCTCACCAACTGCGATCGCCTCAACTCAATCAATAGCTTCTCCAGATAGGGAGCAGGCAACTGCTGGCGCTGCGCAATGGACTTCACCGACGACAGCGTACCAACAGGCTGCAGACTAAGGTCCAACAGTGCTTTGACGCTGTAATGACTCCGAGTCGTAAGCTTCATCGAATAATTCCTATCTCTCCCCAAAGCCAAACCAACTGCGAACCAGGCTGTGAAACCACCCTTTCCCTAGCATTCCTGGAGGTGCTTTACCCCTTCAAGGTAACTCTTGAGACTCAAAAAATAAGCACTCTCTTAGCACAATTGAAAGATGTTTTCCGCTTTATAATGTCAGCAATCTAGCCATTTATTCGTCAATTTCCATAGCAGTTTATCGTTGACGTTTACTATATCTGGGGATTATGGTTTCATAATAAAAACTAAGGCTGATAATAAGCTAAATCACAAAGATATGAACTACGGTTGCAGGTATAATTGCATGTGTAGTGTTCAGATTTGCATCACTTTTACAAGGTGAAGTAGCGCACCTTAAGTAGCGCACCTGCTGTTACGTAGCCCCCATCGTTTACATCTGCTGTCAGTCTAGAGAATTGAGTGAATGGTTAACGATCCAAACACGGATGCCCTGACGGGTAAGGCACTACTCAAAAAGGTCAAAGAACTCGAACACCTGAGTAGGGAAGAGAAGGCAAAAACCTGCGGTTATTACACCGTTACAAAAAACGGTGTGACGCGTGTCAACATGATGAAGTTTCTCAACGCGCTTATCGAAGCCGAAGGTATCCAAATCGATAGCACCCAAACAGGAAATGGGCGAGGCGGGCGAAGCGCGAGCTATCGCATCACCGTACAGTCGAATGGCAACCTTTTGATTGGCTCTGCCTACACCAAGCAAATGGGCCTTCAGCCTGGCGACGAGTTTGAGATTTCTCTAGGCCGCAAGCACATTAAGCTAAAGCAGCTAGATAACGAAGAGGACAGTGAAGAATAGGTCTGCAGAATCAATCTGGTGAAAATTGTCTTCGGCAGAGCAGCGTCTGGTAGATGCGCTTTAAGCAGATAAGAGCTAGCAAAGCAGATAAGAGCTAGCCAACAGCCGCTAGCCAATGACCGCTAGCCAATGACCGCTAGCAAACGAGTTCTAGTAAATTCTTTCTGGCAAATTCATTCTGGCAGCGCTATCACAGCAGCACTTATCAGCAGAATCAACTTGGCAGCCTAATACGCTAGCAGAGCGCATTGCTAAGCTAAGCCTATCAGACTGGCTACAAGCAGCAGCATAAAAATATCGAGCGACCTATGCAGATTGTCTGCAGCAATAGACCTAGCCGGAGGGCAGCAGCACTTAACGGGCTTAACCTTAGCAAACAAACCCTATCGAAAAATTGCGGCTTTCCTATATATTGCAGGAGACCTAGCTGGAAGCGTTCTATTTAGCTTTAGGCTCTTTTGCTGTGAGGCCGCCATGAGTTTGCCACTTGTTTTAGAGATAGCTGTTGGCCTGATTTTCATCTACCTAACGCTCAGCCTAGTCGCGAGTGAACTCCAAGAAATTTTGAGCACGCTGTTTCAGTGGCGGGCAGAACACCTCAAACGATCTATCGAGCAGCTGTTAGAAGGAGACGGGCCTTACAGCGACGCTACAACTGGCACGGCATCGAGCACTTCGCCTGAATCTTCCAGTAGCCGCTCTACAGTCAACCGAGAAGCTGCCAGAACGTTTGCCGATGAACTTTACAGTAGCCCGCTTATCGAAGATCTCAACTATGAAGCAAAGGGCAGACTCACAGGACTCCTGAGACGCTTACTCCATGGCATCGGTGCGGTTTATAGAACGCTGACCTTCAGCCGCAATGTCTTTGGCAATAAAACCAGCGGTCCTTCATACATACCCGCAGAAACCTTTGCCACTAGCCTCCTAGAACGGCTACGCCTAGAAGATTTTCAGAGACTACTAGTGCGATCGCGTTTCAGTAGCTTTCTCCAAGACGAGGTACAGCGCCCCCTGCACAACATCGTCAATGAGCTGAGAGCCCGCCTGCACAACGAAGAGCTACTCACAGCAGAAACGACCCACTTCGACCAAGCCACCCATCAAATCTCTACTGAGCTAGTCGCCCGTCGCCTGAGCCTATCGACGGCCCTAGAGCAGGTAATGGGTCAGCTTCAGTCCTTTGAAAATATGGCTGCCGATGCCCCCCTGATAGAGGCAGGCGCCAGCCCCGAAATGGTTCAAACCTTTCTCAACCGTTTGCGATACCTGCGCATAGGCCTCAGCGGCCAAGCCCAAGACAATGCAGCCCTCCTCGCCAGACTCCAGCCAACCCTCTCAGACCTCACAAAACTGCTCGATCCTAACAATCCCAATTACACCGAGCTGGTAAACCTAGCAAAGCAGGAAGGTGACGCCGCCTGGACCGCCCTAGATAATCTGCAGAAGGCCGTGATCCCCCCTCGACTGCGACACAGCCTTGGGACCCTAGCTAGCCGGGCCGAAATCAAAGTTGAGGCAGCGGGCTCCGAAATTCAGCAGTTCCAGCAGGAAATCGAAAGCTGGTTTAACAACGGCATGGAGAGAGCCAGTGGCGTGTACCGCCGCAATGTGAAAGGCGTTGGGCTGATGGTCGGCTTTGCGATCGCCTTCATCATCAACGCCGACACGCTCTATATGTTTCAGCGGCTCAGCACCGACCAGGCAATTCGCAACAGCATCCTGCAAACCGCCGATCAGATAGAAGTGCGCAACATAGACACTGCAGAAGCCCTGGCAGAAGAACTATCAATCGACGAGCTATCCGACCGACTAGAGGGCAACTTCCGCTCCGTCGGCACCGCGCTAGAAGATACGCTCTCCGCCTATCCGCTCCCCCTGGGCCGCGCTCAAGCGCTGATAGATGAGCAAAAAGAAGCCCAAGAAAATTGGCCCGTTCCCATCATTCCGAAGCGCCTAATTGGGTGGGGCATCACTGCGCTAGCACTGTCGATGGGTGCGAGCTTCTGGTTCGACCTACTGCGAAAAGTGACCTCAGTCCGAGCCTCCGGAGACCGGCCGAAAAGCTGAGCCGCGCTCCACCTCTAGCAGCCACACAATAAACACCGTCCCCGGCCCAAACACGGTCGCCGCTGGGAATTCGCTCCTCGGCGGCATCCAAGGGGTATGGGCAGCCGGGCTAATCACTTCAACAAAACCCTGCATCTCAAGCATCAAAGATTGAGCGATCGCAAGCCCCAGCCCTGTCCCAGGCAGGTCTCCCTCCGCCTGCACGCCCCGAAAGTTGCGCTCAAACAGGCGTGCCATATCGACCTGCGGAATGCCAGGCCCCGTATCACCCACCACAATGCCCTGATACTGAGCTGAACCACTGATGCGACTAACGCCCGTTTGCACCCAGACCTGAGCGCCAGGAGGTGAATATTTCACCGCATTGTCTACCAGATTGCTCACCACTTCGCACAGGGCCTCTTCTTCGCCCCACACAGACGGCACATCAGCCGCCACCTGAGACTGCAGACCCACCCCTTTCTCATCGGCCACGATACTTGCCACCGCCAAAATCGGCTCTACGATATCTGGCAAGTGCTGGGCTGAGAGGACCAAAGGATGGCCGAGGCCGACGGCATGGTCATCCCGGGCCTTTTCGGGTCGGGTAGCATCCTTGTTGTTCGAGTTGTTCGGGTGCGATCGCGCTATCTCAACCGCTTCTGCCGTCCCTGCTGCGGGTGGCAGCTCTTCTGGCACCGTAGCCGTTGGCAACCGCCGTGGCGCTGGCGGCAACAGGGGCGGCCCCGTCTTCACCACTTCTAGGTCCGCATCCCCGATGGCGACCGTCTCATCAAAATGGGTCACCATTTCACGCAGACGCTTGCTTTCGCGCACAATTCCGCTCGCAATTTTTTGGTTGGGGTCTTCGCTCTCTAGACGCCGAACTAGCAGCTGTCCAAAGGTCGTTACCGCAGTTAGCGGATTGCGGAACTGGTGCAGCAAGTTATGAAAAATTTCCGACTGGCGGCTCTGCAGATCACGCTTGTCAGCCAGCTGACCCTGCAGCCACTGATTGCGACGCTCTAGCACACAGCCCGCAGCCAGCGCCTGCGCGACGCCTTCTACCCGCAGCTTTTCTTCATTGTGCCAGGCGCGATCGCGCCGAACGGCCACCAGCAATCCCACCACCACCTCCGCATACACCAGCGGAATCACCAGCTGACGCTCAGGGTGCAAAGACATCTGAGACCAAGACGACTGCGCTGAAGTAGAAACAGGTCGCTCATTGGCTGCACTATCAGCAGACGCTGCCATATTCTCAGCTGACACATTGTCAACAGACGGCACCGGTACCTCCTCGCCCGAAGGCAACGCCAACGGCCCGGCACTATCGGTCCAGTTTGAACGCCGTTCAAAATTTTCGACCCAGCTATCAACCGACTCCGGATAGCTGACAACTGGCACGAAGTTAGGCTCATTGCGATGTCGGCGCCAGGCAACTTCCGTCAGCTGCTCTGCGACTTCAGCAATGTAGATTGCTGCAGAAGAATCCGCGATTGGCTGTACGAGCAGCCGCAGCTGTGTCTGACACAGCGAGACAAATTCTGGACTGACAACTGCCGCCATAAACAGGCCACTACACCCTTACAAAACACTCGAACCATCTACAAGATACAAAAAAGTATCTACTTCAAAAAAAGATGGACAAAAACATCTACAAACGCCGACTCCCACAGATAGCCTAGCCAAAAGCAATCACAATAGTCAGACTCGATAGCTTAATAAACCACAACAATTCCATCCCACAAATAATTTCGGTCACCTTCCCAGTAACCAAAAATTCTTTTCAAATCAGAAAATACACAGCCTGCTTCGCGCGCCCAAACCACTCAAAAACCC
The DNA here is from genome assembly GCA_038527325.1 of Cyanobacteria bacterium J06614_10. Classification (GTDB taxonomy): domain Bacteria; phylum Cyanobacteriota; class Cyanobacteriia; order Phormidesmidales; family Phormidesmidaceae; genus Phormidesmis. The sequence continues at coordinate 15,723 of JBCBFY010000068.1, read as the reverse complement.
CTCAAATGGTTATGAGGGAAGGAAATCAGGCACTCCACTAACGCTAAGTACACTGTGAGCTTAGTGTTAAGTTTGTTACAAAATTTTGACTTTTTCGCCGTCAAGTAAACTGACATAAATCAGTGTGATCACTGACCTCCATAGATCCTAACCATGGACGATAGGCCATACAAATGATAGTTGAACCTTTAAATCAACTTGAAATTCTAAGTTGTACCTGATATATTTTGCAGAGTCTACGCTGTTTTGTAGCTCTCGCTACATCTGGATAACAAGGTACTGGAGGCAAGAAATTTGGCACGAAGACGTAAGCGGAAAAGCCGTCGTCGCCTGGAAGGACGTCGCATTCTAGAGTCTGTTCCTCAATTTAGCATTGAGAGCGGGGAAGAAAAACCCGTTACGGCTGCTCGGAACTACATCCATTCTCAGGGCATTTGTCCGCCTGCTTTATTGCTTGTCAAGCGTAACGAGCACACGACTGATCGCTACTTCTGGGCCGAAAAAGGTCTCTTTGGCGCTCAGTATGTTGAAGAAAATCACTTCTTATTCCCTAGCCTTCGTCTTTTGATGAGCGAGGAAGAAGAAGAGATGGCTGTATCTAGCTAACCCGCACATCACTGCGTAATGCGAGATGTGCGGCTCACAAGCTCGTAAAAGACGCGCAAGAAACGCACGAATAACCGAAAAAAGATAGGAAAGGCCTTGTAGTTGCCCTTTCCTATCTTTTTTTAATCACAGATTAATCACAGGAGCTTGAGCTTACAAAGCTTTCAATACAGAAGCAAACGCATTCTGTAGTTCGGCAATTTCATCTCTGTGGCCTTGAACGGTCAAAGTCGAAACAAAGTCACTATCCGGCGTTGAGGCTGGGGCTACTCTGAAAGTCACTGCTTCTGGGCGGCTCGATTTGCGCCAGTAAAAAATTCCGGCAAGGGGTGCGATCGCCACCAGCGCAAAAATGCCGCTCCCCAGCGAAGAAAACAACGTCATCAAAATGAGCGCTAGGCAGGCGAGCCCCACCCCGGCAAGTCCCGACAAAAACACAGCCATAAAGAGACTAGGACTCACAAAGCCCGCCACAGTTACTGCGGCGGGCGCGCCTTCGGCAGTATCTGGCTCGGTAGCTGCCGCTTCTCGCTGAATAGGGCGATAGGCCCGAGACTGAAAATAAGTCATCACGTTTTGCTGTAGTGGCTCTGTGCCCTCCATAGAGCCAAACTGAGCCACCTCAATCCGGTCCTTTGTCGACGCACGAATAAAAAACACCAGCCCTATAACCATCAGGCCAGTCAGCAACAGGGTAGAAACGCGAGTGGGGTCGTTAGCAAGCACAGCAAGCGGTCAGTTTTCAAAAAGGTCTTAACCCAAGTCTACAGGCTGGCTATGCGCTCTTCTACAGAACCGACAAAAAAAGACCGCCCCCACAGCAACGAAAACAATGGAGGCAGCCATTTTATAAAATCTGAGGAGAGCAGAGGGCGGAACAGAAAAGATAGCGAACAGCGCTAGGAACCGCCTGCGTATTTTATTTCGGGGGAAACGGGTCTTGCAGCTGTCTGCGGCTGGGCTATTTTGTGCTGCTGAGGCATTTTGTGTTGGATTTGCTGCTGGCCAACCATATAGCGCTGCCACAGATCAGCTAGCTCGCGCGCCTTCATCTGCCAATCGGGGCGAAGCCGATACATCCGGCGAGGACGGCCACGGCCTTCTACCTTCTTCCAGTAGCCCATAATAGCGACCTGATTCTCTAAAAATTTCAGAGCGCTGTAGAGCACCGTGTCTGAAAGGCGATAGTTGGGATAGTCTTTTTCGATGGCCTGAATCAACTCTGTCCCATATGAGTCATGGCGAACCAGCACAGACAGAACGTAGCAAACGGCAAGTTCTTTGTTGAGATAAACCGGCGGCGGATCTTCAAAAAACTGATAGATATCTTCAAACTTCATAGGGGAAGCTCCGATAGCGGGTGAGTAAAGGAACAGCCAGTGACGCTAGCACTTGTAGCCTGAAAGGCCATGACTGACGTTGAGAACTAAAGGCCCGGAAGACTGTGACTCGCCTGCAACAAGAAAAATCACTGCAAGAAAAATCACTGACCGGTCAGTTCGCCAACAAATCGAAACCGCCAAATCGATACCGCTAGTGCTTTAGCCGGTGGATGATGAACTGCGTTAGAGGATCGAAAGATGTGCGCCAGAACTGCTGATTTATTCTAGACAGGAAACAATAGATTTAATTAATTTTCTCGAATCTAGTTACCATCCGAAAAGCTTTGTCAGATTTGAGTATCAATTAATTATTAAAAGTCTCACTTCGTCACGATGACTGAGCAGGCGCTTAAGTTCAGGTGTTTTTTTATTTCTGTAGATAAAGTTTTTCGCTTTGGCTAGGGCCTTGCCGGGGCCGGGGTGGTAGGGGGCGGCGGTAGCGGCGGCGGCTGGTTGAGCGTGCTAAACAAGACCTGGTCTCCCTGGGTAGCTGCTAGCCCCAGATACACTGGTCCAATGGTGTAGATAGGCTGACTGGCCACGGTTCTAATCTCTAGGGGCTCGTCGAAGCGCTGCACCTGGCGCAAAAATTCTAAAACCGGTCCAGACAGGCCCCTGGTGATAATCGGGTTGTAGTAGATGATGCCGTCTCTGCGGACCTGGAGTTCCGAACGTACCTGCAGCGTGTTGTACCGCTCTAGCAGAGCATCGTCGCTTAGATCTTCCCGTTCGATGCGGACCGAAGCGACCACATCACCTGGCGCAAAGCGAATTTCATTGACCGGCGCCTCTATGTTAACGAGCAGGCAAGGTTCACCGCCACCATTGAGAATTTCACTCACGCAGGGTTCACCGACGACATAGTTGGCAGCGGAATAAACCCGGATGGCATAGTTCTTTTCATCGATGGTATTTTGAACGACCTTGTCGACCGCAGCGGGATCAATGCGAATCGCAAAGTTGTCAATTTCACCAATGCCTGGCCAAATAGAGCGGAGCGCGACGGTATTGGCCCGCACGAGGGCCGCCTCTACGGCTCGTCTGGCAGCTTCTTCCGTATTCGACCGGGCAACAATCACCGCAAGCGTTTCATTTCGCCCAATGGCCACATTCCCTAACCTCAGGCCTTGAAATTCATCTTCTAGCTGCGCAATCTCTTCAGATAGGGAAGCCTGCTGAATTTGCAGCTCTTCTAGACGGCTTTCCCGTTCGGCAATGTCTTGATCGCGCTGGGCAATTTCTTCTGTTCGCGCTTCGAGTTCTTCGTTGCGGGCCTGAAGGGCCTGGTCGCGCTCGGTAATTTGCTCGTTGCGCTGGGCGATTTCTTGGTCGCGCTGGGCAATTTGGGCGCGCACTTCTGACTGCTGCTCGATCAGGGCCTGACGCTCGGAGCGCAGGCCGTCGATTTCGTTGCGGAGGCTACCGGCCTGGTCTGATACGGTCTCCAGCTGCGACTGGGTTTCAACGAGGTTGGCGAGGGTTTCTTCTTCTCGGGCGATCGCTGTCCTCAAAGAGCGATTAGTTTCTCTAAGCCGAGACTGGGCTTCTTCTTGTAAGAGAGTAGATTCTTCTAGGTTACTTTCAACGGCATCTTTTTCTGACCGGGTCGATTCTAAATCGCTCTGGGCTTGGGAGAGTTCTTGCTGGATATCATCGAGCTGGAAAAGTCCTTTGCGCAGCTGGCCATCTAAGGCGATCATCAGCATCAGCGTAGAAAACGAGGCCACCATCCCTGTGGCCACACTCACTAGCGTAGCCGTTTGGCGGGGTCGCAGGTTGAAGAGGCTCAGCCGGGACTTGCCCACCTTCATACCAATGCGATCGCCGACTGTCGCAATCACACCTCCAAGGCAGGCAACCGCAAAGAGTAATACAAATCCGGTCATGGGCTGCTAGCGAAAAAACCAGGGCTGAGCACCGTACAGAAGTGAACACTATAAGTATTAGGTTACTGCACGCTGATGAGCGCTGCCTGAGGAAGCAGGTCTACGCAAGCGTAAATTCTCTGGAAGTTTATGCAGCTCCAGAAAGCTAAGCCAAATATATAGGTAAAAACGACTATGTAAACTGCTGAGACAGCGTCACCGGATCGTGCACGGTAATTTTCTTCTTGTGGATAGAGATCATGCTCTGTTCGCGCAGGTCACCCAGCAGCCGGGTAACGGTTACCCGAGTAGAGCCAATGGCCTCTGCGATCGCCTGATGAGAAAGCTTAAGATCCACCGTGATGCCCTCGCCACCGGGCACCCCAAAATCACGACATAAAATCAGCAAAAAGCTCACCAGCCGCGACCCCATATCCCGATGGGCTAAGGTTTCGATCATCATTTCGGTTTGCAAAATGCGAGAAGACAAGCCTCTGAGCATCACAGCAGATAGCTCAGGGTGCTCCTTCAGGGCCTGGCTCATCTGGTCGGCCTGCAAAGACAGCAGCTCAACTGGCGTAAACGCCACGGCATGGTAAAAGCGGTCAGAGCGATCGCCCGTAATCAGCGATAGCACGCCAAAAACGCTATTTTCTCTGAGCAGCGCCACGGTAATCTCTTCTCCAGCCTCGTACACCCGTGAGAGCTTCACCGCCCCCTTCGTCAAAAAATAAACCCGCTCAGCCGGATCGCCTGGAAAGAAGATGGTTTTATTTCTCTCATAGGACTCCACCACAGGCGGCAAATTTCCACCCGCCAGCGAACGGAACAAATCAGCAATTGGCGAAGCGGGAGTTGCGATCATAAGCTTGAACGTGAAAGGGGCTAGAGGCCAGTTGGATTCAGTGGCGATCGCAGTGACATCATCAAAATCTGTAGTTCACCCATGCCTGTTAGCAGAGTGTCCGTTCATAGAATGTCAGGAGACGCTCACTATGCCCAATACTAATAAAACTCATGGGTAGAGAAGGGTTTTGTATTATTAACTACCAAACGACAGTCGAAACTATCACCGCAATAGATTTTCAAACTTTTCTTACTCCAGCCGAGTGATTACCTAGCGACAACCTGACGACAACCTATCGACACCTATCGACAACGACAGACGTGCCCCTATCGAACGATCCCCGTTTTTCAGTATGCTCCTAGGGCGCATTCAGACATTTCTCAACCTAGAAAATTCATGCTAGACCTGACCGGAAAGAAAGCCCTCGTGACCGGCATTGCCAACAATCGCTCAATCGCCTGGGGCATTGCTCAACAGCTCCACGCAGCGGGCGCAGAGATTGGCGTCACCTACCTCCCCGACGACAAAGGCCGCGCAGAGAAGAAAGTTCGCGACCTTACAGAACCCCTCAACCCAAGCTTATTTCTTCCCTGCAATGTGCAGGACGACGACCAAGTAAACGCCCTATTTAACACCGTTAAAGACAAGTGGAGCAGCTTCGACATTTTGATCCACTGCCTAGCCTTTGCCAATCGCGACGATCTCACAGGTGCCTTTAGCGACACCTCCCGCGAGGGCTTCGACCTAGCCCTCAGCGTGAGTGCCTACTCCCTCACCCGCCTAGCCCAAGGGGCCAAAGACCTGATGCCCGAAGGTGGCAACATCGTCACGCTCACTTACCTAGGCGGGGTCCGCGTTGTGCCCAACTACAACGTGATGGGCGTAGCAAAAGCAGCCCTAGAAATGAGCGTTCGCTATCTGGCCGCCGACCTAGGCCCCCAAAACATTCGGGTCAATGGTATTTCGGCAGGCCCTATCCGTACATTGGCATCTTCGGCCATCGGTGGCATCCTCGATATGATTCACCACGTTGAAGAAGTCGCGCCCCTACGCCGCACCGTCACCCAAAAAGAAGTTGGCAACACGGCCACCTTCCTCTGTAGCGACCTCGCAAGCGGCATCACCGGACAGGTCATTTACGTCGATTCGGGCTACGCCACCATGGGAATGTAGCGGTGAAGGTCAGATAACCCTAGTCGCGTTCTACTAGCTGAGCGGCAATCCATCCCCGCGCGCCCGACTCAGGGAAAGAGACCTCATACCAGGTGTAGCCACCCGCATCGTTAGCGCTGTCTTGAATGATGATGCGATCGCCCGGATAGGCAATATGCAGCATCGGGTAGTGAGTACCTGGCCCCGAACGAATATTTTTACTGCCAGATTCGGAGCTGGCGATTGTCGCGTTGGGCGTTGAATCGGACGTCTCACTGGATGTCTCACTGGACGTCTCACTGGATGTCTCACTAGACGTCGCGTTCGGCTGCTTGACGCTTTCTGGCGCAGGTGTCAGAGAGGTGGCCAGCGGCGCAGGCGACTCAGCAGGTTTGGGCTTGGCCGTCGGCGTTGGTGTCGTCGGCACTACAGGCGTAGGATTCGACGCCTGAACTGGCTTTTGGGCAGGCGGAGTGGCATCTCCGTCGATTTGAATGAGCTGCCCGGCAATCCAGCCAGACTTGCCAGTCGGGGTGATGACGCGGTACCAAGGGTAGCCATCGGCGTCGCGGCTGCGATGGATGACTTGAATGCGATCGCCCGCCGTCACAGAAGCCACAACACCATGATCTAACCCTGCCCCCGCACGAATATTCTTATTGCCATCTTGACCAATCACCGTTCCATTGGCATTAGGCGATGAAGCTCGTGCCGCCGTCGGTGCAGGCGATGGCGTCCTAGCAGGCACAGCCGCCACTTGGTCAGACCTAGCCGTTTCGCTGGAACTTTCCTCAGAAGCCAAATCCTTAGCAGCATTCTCGACCGCCTCTACGGGAGTGTCTTGAGCTTGCAGACCCTTCGAGACAAGGCCTGGAAACCTGCCGCTCAGAGCAAGCGCCCCTACCAACGCGCTGATACCCATCATCGCGACAATGGCGATAGCCCAAGGCATCGGCGATGAATCCTTTCCTTCGTCAACAACGCGCTCATCTAACTCACTCGCGAGCTGATTGACCGTTGGCGATGACGAAACAGCCGTCTGCTGCATAGAAAAAGGCGCCACGGTTTGAGCGGTAGCTGGGCTCACAGAGGCCGGATTAGCTGGGCGGCCCACCGCCAGCGGGTCGTGACTCAGCTGGCCTGTCGTCAGCGTGTTGAGCACAGATTGCATATCTCTGACTGAGGCAAATCGGCTGTGCGGATTCATGTGGGCCGCGCAGTCTAAAAAGTTGGCAAAGCCCCTGCTCACCTGGGGCGCATACTCCCGCCAGCGCAGGGAACCGGTGTGCGGATCGGTCGCGATCGCCTGAGGCGCCCTACCCGTAAGCAAATAGATAGCCGTAACACCGACGCTGTAAATGTCGCTGGCATAGACCGGACGGCCAGCTTGCTGTTCACTGGGCATGTATCCCGGCGTACCCACAATGATGGAGCGTGTACGCGGCGTATCCCCATGGATGAGGGTCTTCATCGTCTCTTTGACCGCCCCAAAATCGATCAGCACTGGCTTACCATCCTGCTGCCGCAAGATGATGTTGTCAGGCTTGATGTCGCGATGGACGATCTTTTGACTGTGGATGTAGGCCACGACTGGCAGCAGATAGGACAAGATAGCCTTGACAGTCGCTTCCGGCAAAGGGCCTTCCTGATTTACTTTTTGCGTCAGCGTCAGCCCTTCCACCCATTCTTCGACTAGGTAGAACTGGTCACCTTCTGAAAAGTAGGCAAATAGTCGAGGAATTTGGTCGTGGGCTTCGCCTAGCTTCTCTAAGATGGCGGCTTCTCGCTGAAAGCGATCTTGAATAATTTGGTGCAGCTCAGACTGGTCGTGAATGGGCTTGAGCTGCTTGAGAACGCAGTGCCGACTAGAGGGCATGTGTGTATCTTCAACCAGGAAAGTTTGGCCGAAGCCACCGTCGCTAAGCGTGTTGAGAACCTTGTAGCGGCTGCTGAGCAAAACATAGGGCGCGGCCCCAACGTAGTCGTCTGAATAGCCGTCTGATGGGGGATGGTTGAGAAGGTTCTGCGACATATTTTTTAAGGAATCAGCATCCTCAACTCAAGTTGGACACCCGACCGGTAGGTCATTTCTTTGAAAATCTAATGAAAGGGACTTTTGGGCCACGCTTCTGTGCTGCGCTAGGCCATAGTCTTCCCAATTCGCCAAAAACCATCAGCGCTTGACTAATCAGTAAACGCACTATCCAACGCACCTGAGTCAGCAGTGGTTGAATTTGAGTCTGTCGCCTGATTCGGATTTAGCAACGGCTGCAGTGCGATCGCTTGAGCCATTTTCATCTGACCGTAGGTAAATACGCAAGGTGTCTTTAAGGGTAGCAAAGCCTGCATTTGTCGCCACACGTAGGGACTGCCATACACCACCACCGCCTGCACGTTGCTACCAAGCGCCTCAATTAGCTGAGCTGCGATCGCACTCAGTCCGGCACTGTGCCGAAAGGGATTGCCCCGAATGAACAGCTGCACCAGCGACGTTACCGACGTATCCACCGGACACGCTGCGGCGCTGCGGCTATCTAGCAGCTTTAGCGCATAGCCCTGCGCTGAGGGCATCGTCACAGCAGGAGCCGTCCGCCCCAAAAAAGGACAGTGCAAGACATCATCTACCAGCACAATATTTTGCCCTGGGATCAGCGGCGCACTAATCGCCTGACTCAACGGCTGGGCCGGGCCATCGCTCACCTGCTGCGCCATCTGCAAGATCCGCGCGGCCAGTGACTGCGCCGCATCCGTCGCAATCTGGCCAACCTGTACCGGCGGCACTGCATGGTGCTGCCAGGCATGCCGCGAGGGCGCATCCGTCACCATCACATCGGCAATCTTATGCTTTGCCCGCCAAATTCGCTCCACGCTCCGCAAAATCGCCGCAGCCGCAATCCGCCCAGAGGCCACCGCTTCGCACACAGCAGTGATAGCCATCTCTACATCTGCTGGCATCAATAAGATATCGGCCCCTGCTTCTACCGCTAGCACAGCAGCTTCAGCAGCCCCGTAGGTTTGAGTAATGCCTCCCATCACTAGAGCATCGGTCACGATCAGCCCATCGAACCCCAAGTCATGGCGTAGCAAACCGCTCAAGGTCACCTTGGAAAGCGTGGAGGGATAATCTGCATCGAGCTTAGTCAATCGCAGATGGGCCGTCATAATGCTGTCTACGCCTGCTGCGATCGCCCGCTTAAAAGGCACTAGCTCCACCGCCTGCAACCGTTCAAAGTCGTGGCTTACCACCGGCAGGCTCAGATGGGAGTCCATATCGGTATCGCCATGGCCTGGGAAATGCTTTGCCGAGGTCAGCACCGTGCCACCGCCACCCCCCTTGCGAGTCCCCTGAATAAACGCACTGGTCAGCTGGGCCACCACCTCAGGATCTTCCCCAAACGCCCGCACGTTAATCACCGGGTTAGCCGCATTATTATTCACATCCACCACCGGCCCCAGCAGCCAGTTCAGCCCGATAGCCGCTGCCTCCTGCGCAATGGCCGCGCCCATCTGCTCAGCGAGCTGTATCGCCAGGGGCAAATCGCGCCGGGCAATTTCTCCTAGCGCCATCGGCGGCGCAAACCAAGTCGCCCCGCCAAACCGCTGACCGACCCCTTCTTCGATATCTGCCGCCATAAAAAGCGGATACTTCGCCCAGGCCTGAAGCTGCTGGGTGCGCACGCCCACTTCCGCAGCACTTCCTCCCAGCAAAATAACGCCGCCTACGCCCAGCGCCAAGTAGCGCTTCAGCGATTCATTGGTCGCCTCCCACTGAGGATATTCCAGCTCGTGATCAAACAGATGTCCGGTCGTACGCACGACCATCATCTGAGCCACTTGCTCTTCGAGAGTGAGGCTTTCGGGGCTAGGTAAACGGGAAGAAAGCATACTACGGCATCTCTACATCGCCCAAGTCCTGAGCATCGATAGAATCACCCGCAGCTCTTTCTGCGCTGATCTGGTTTAGCACGTTCAAAACATTGGTCGCCAGGTCAAAAGAGCGATCTTCTTTGAAGGTCACTTCGGGGGTTCGGCGGAGCTTCATCCGCTGTCCTAGCTGACGGCGAACGTAGCTCTCAGCCGCCTTGAGCCCCGCCATCGTTTCAGCTTTAGCTTCGTCGGTGCCATAGATGCTGACAAATATTTTGGCGTGCTGCAGGTCACCGGCTACATCAACATCGGTAATACTGACCATGCCTGCGCCCACCCGATCATCTTTAATATCGTGCAGCAGCATCTGGCTGACTTCACGCTTGATAGAGGCTGAGACCTTTGCGACTCGTCTACTCGTGGCCATAGGTTTTGGATTGAGAATTGCAATTGGAAGGGGTGTTAATAGAAGCCTTGACGGCGAGCATTAGGTGAGGCCGAGCATGGCTCTAAGGGTAAAGCTGAGGCCAATAAAGCCAGCAATCACTGCGCTAATGAGTGCGATCGCTGTTGGCGGCTTTTTTAGCAGGGGCAGCAAAGGCTCAATCGCATTGAAAAAGATACCGAGCGAAAAACTAATCAGATATCGAGGATAGCGAGATACGTTGTCAAAAAACTCTTGCATTGGGGCAAATTCTCTAGGAAATAAATGCTTTGTAATAACGCGGAAATAACGCTTTTATGTAAAATCCTTCAATCATCCTACCGCAAGTAATATTCGTGCACAGGCTGCGTTGAGAGTATCTTTAAGTAGTGTAAATTCATGGCCTTTTCCTTGCACCCTTCTGCAGACGTGCCCGCCGGTGCAAACCCACTGACAGCCCTATCCCGCCCGTTTATCAAGTGGGCCGGGGGCAAATCACGACTCATCGAGCAGTACAAGCCTTTTTTGCCCGTTGACTACGACCGTTACCACGAGCCTTTTTTGGGCGGTGGGGCGCTTTTCTTCTATCTGGCGCCGCAGCTACAGCGGCAGGGCAAAACGGCCTACCTCAGCGACCTAAACCCAGAGCTGGTGAATGTATATCAGTGCGTGCGCGACCATGTAGAACCCCTGATAGAAAAGCTCGCCGACCATCAGCAGCGCCATGGCGAAGCCCACTATTACTCGGTGCGATCGCAGCTCGAAACCAACCCGATCTCACGGGCAGCACGATTCATCTACCTAAACAAGACTTGCTACAACGGGCTCTACCGCGAAAACTCAAAAGGCCTATTCAACGTGCCAATTGGGCGCTACAAAAATCCTAAAATCTGTGCCCCTGAGCTACTAAGGCCTGCATCAGCGGCTCTGCAAGTAGCCACCATCTCCGAGCGCCCTTTTGTATCCGTAGCAGACTACGCAACTGGCCCAAGCGACTTTGTATATTTTGACCCGCCCTATCACCCACTCAGCGACACCAGCAAATTCACCGCCTACAGCCGCTATCGATTCGCTGCCGAACAGCAAATCGAGCTAAAAAATCTCATTCAGCAGTTGAGCGATCGCCAGGTAACCGTCCTCGCCTCCAACTCCGACTGCCCCTTTATTCGCGAGCTGTATGCCCCCTTCACCATCAAAACCATTACAGCCGCCCGCTCTATCAACTCCAAAGCCAGCAAGCGCGGCAAAATCACCGAAGTGCTCATCACCGCGTAGCTTAAGTAAAGTCACATATCAGAAGCGTCAGGCAAATTGCTTGCCTGACGCTTCTGAAAAACCCTAATGCCCTAATGGATGATTAATGGATGAATTTATTGGTCGTAGCTACCACCAATGCTGATTGGTGTGTTCAAAACATCTGCGCCCACCAGATTCACATCATTTACAACTGTATTTTCAAGACTGGTGTAAATCAATGTGGCATTTGAAAGGTCGACGGATTGAACAATCGCATCATCTATCACCGCGTTCGTGAGGAAAGCATTGCTAAGGTCAGTATTCACCAGCGTTGCACCCGTCAGATCCGCCCCTTCTAGGTTGGCATAAGCGAGCGTTGTACCAGTAAGGTTTGCATCTCGCAAATCAGCCCCAATCAGGTGCTCACCGGTTAGATCTGCGCCGGACAAATCACAGGCACGACAGATTCCCGTTTCCCTCAGCTGGGCAACATCAGCGACATTCGCAGCGCTAGCAGCCGTCTGAGGAACGAAAGACAGTGATGCCGACAGCCCAAGCGCCGCTAATGCTAACGAAGGCGCAAAGAAGCGCTTTTTGGGTTGAGTTTGTGAAGTTTGAGCTTGTAGTGGTGTTGAAAGTTTCATGATTCACCTTACCTCCTCTGAATTGCTTACAAATAGCTTTTAGAGGTAGCCTCCCCTTTCAATTAGCCAACCCTTAAAACTATTAAAACTAATAGCAATGTGCTTCTATTTCTCATCTCATTGCTACTCTTTCATACTAGTACTTTGACCGATCAAAAACATCTTTCAAGAGGGATATAGCCCAAAAACGAAAGAAGTCAAAATCAAGTAATCAGCCAAATAAAAAGCATAGATAAAAAGCTTAATATGACATTAAAGCCATCTAATTAGAGCTTTTACCTCTCCAACCTCTTTACGTTTAAATTTTAGAATAAAGCGCGCTTCAAATAGACGGTTGAAAACCGTACTAATAGCCTTCGGTTTTCATCTGCTGGCTTGCAGACTGGCTACAAAAAACCCGCTGAATCGCGTCGGTGTCAGTTTCCCGACTAGAAGGGTGTAAGCTTATGGGCAATTCAAGGGACCTTCCTGCGGCAGCTATGGACGCACTTCTTCTAACGATTTACTTTCTAGTGGTGTTCTATGTCCTATATCAGATGGCGCTGTCTCTCGAAGACAAGCTCGAAGACAAGGTCATCATCCATTTAGATAAGGACTTTTTAGCAGAGCAAACCCAAGCACAGCTCTCTTGCCAGGCCAGCGCCAAGCACATCACAGCCAGCGTCGAAGAAGTCGGGCTTAAAAAAAGCAAAATAAAGTTTACTGTTCTCAGCCTCAGCCTCGGCAAAAAGATATCGGCAGCTGAGATGAACTCGCCAGAAATTCAGGACTTAAAAAAGATGGGTCTTGATGCGGCAGCGATCGCAGCCATGCTGCAAACCCGAATGACCCTTCGCGTATCGCCCGTTGGACAGCAACCCCTACGGCCCATTTCCTTCCTTTCCATCACCGCGACAAATGACACCCCAGACATGCAGCTTTACATCAACTGGGATCGCAGCTCACTGGAGATGTCAAAACAGGGACATCGCATCATTCGCAGCACACCCAACCGCCCGCTAGACCTATCCCGCCCTCAGATCTTCAGCCTGGTCAACCCTGGCCAGTCAGTCACCTCAGATATCACCATCGAAACCAACTATTTCCTCAATCCAGAAACTGGCCAAATCACCCTAGGCCAGCCCCTAGTCGACCTCAAACAACGGCTAGAATTTTCCAAAATGACCGATCCCACCACAGACGATAAAAACGTTCAACCCCTCTACGGCCTAGACCTGATGGTAGGGCTCAAACGCACGACCGATTCCGACGACAAAATTATCAAACTTCTGATTCCATTTAGCTTCACCCTCGAAATCAAACCTGACCAGATTGCGCTGCCGCCTCTCCGCTGGCTACTGCGACATACCGGCCGCCGCAATCGTCCAGAAGGCAGCTGGTTTTGGGGCAGGCGTCGGCTGATGTAACGACTTCAGAGAGCGATACACTAAATAGTTATAGAGCTGGCTCAGTGGTTGCGGGAAGCTCAGGAGATTCGTCGGCTGAGCTTCTTGAGGAAAGTCCGGGCTCCCCAAAAGCCAAACTTGCTGGGTAACGCCCAGTGCGGGCGACCGTGAGGAGAGTGCCACAGAAACATACCGCCGATGGAAAGGAAACTTTCACAGGCAAGGGTGCAAGGGTGCGGTAAGAGCGCACCGGCAGTATCGAGAGGTACTGGCCAGGTAAACCCCGGTTGGGTGCAAGGCCGAAGGAGCGACGGTTGGCTTTTTACCGGCTCCGCTTTGAGTGTGCCGCTAGAGGCGCTTGGCAACAGGCGTCCCAGATAGATAACCACCTCGCTCGCCAGCAGGCAGCGAGAACAGAACCCGGCTTAGGTCCAGCTCTACTCCCTTTATTTCTAACTTTTCTCAAAAACATTCCCCGCTGATGAGCAAATCGCAAGCTGCCCCTCATTCCACCGACTTAGCACCGCTGTTGGCTGAATGGGGTATCGATGTGGCAAAGGTGGATCAGGCGATGCTACAGCTTGCTTTCGTCGATATCTCTAGCTCACCTGAAGAAAATAATGAAAAGCTTGAATTTTTAGGAGATGCGGCGCTGCGGTTAGCGGCGGCAGAATTTTTGAGAGAGGCGTATCCTCACATGCCGCTGGGTGAAATGGCGACAGTGCGATCGCACATTGTGAGCGATCGCGTCCTAGCCATCATTGCCAAGCAGTACCACTTCAGCCGCTACCTCGTCCTTTCTAGGAGTGCTGCCGGAGACAAAGCAGGCAAAAACTCACGGCTAGCCGACACAGTCGAAGCTGTGCTGGGCGCGCTATACCTCAGCGCTGGCAATCTCAGCCTGATTCGCCCCTGGCTAGACCCCCACTTTCAGCAGTTCACCCAAGCATTGCGCTCAGACCCCGCCCGCCAAAATTACAAGGCCGCATTACAAGAACTCACCCAGTCCCACTACAAAGCCCTACCCACCTACCACGTCACCGAAATCAGCCATATACATGGCGACGAAGAACGATTTCAGGCTGTGGTATGGTTCCAAGACAAGCCTTGGGGCGATGGCAAAGGTCGATCCCGTAAAATCGCCCAGCAGGCAGCAGCCAAAGTCGCTTTTGCTGAGCTGCAGCAGGCGATCAAGCAGCAGACGGCAGAGCGGGCATCCTGACCACAGCAGGTAAGCACGAAATAACACCGTCATGACACAATTCAGTGACTCAGTTAACGGTCCAGGCAGACCCATTCAGCTAGCTCTCTTTGGAGCGGGGCGGTGGGGCTCCCATCTGCTACGAAACTTTTTGGCTCATCCCCAGATTCAGCTGCGAGCGGTGGTAGAAGCGTCACCCACCAGGCTAGCAAGCTTAGAAAAGGAACTCGATAGCTCCATTGCACTCATGAGCGATTGGCGGGCGGCAATGTCGCTCGAAGGGCTAGAGGCTTGTGCGATCGCAACCCCCGCAGCCACCCACTACCCCCTCATCGAAACAGCCCTCAAAACCGGTCTTCATGTCCTCGCTGAGAAACCCATCACCCTAGAGGTTTCCAGCGCTCAAGCCCTCTGCAACCTAGCCCAGCAGCAACAGCGACAGCTCGTCATCGACCATACCTACCTCTTCCACAGCGCTGTCGCCGCTGGCAAAGCGGCCCTACCAGACATCGGTCAGCCTCGCTACGGCTACGCCACCCGCACCCACCTCGGCCCCGTCCGCCGCGATGTCGATGCGCTCTGGGACCTGGCCATTCACGACATCTCCATTTTTAACCACTGGCTGGGCGAAAGCCCGGCGCAGGTGCAGGCCCAGGGCAGCAGCTGGCTACAGCCCCACGTAACGACTCCGCTTTCTCCTAGTGGCCTAGCCGATGTGGTGTGGTGCCGTTTGCAGTATCCCAGCGGCTTTCAGGCGACGATTCATCTCTGCTGGGCCAATCCTGATAAGCAAAGGCGGCTGTGTGTGGTGGGCGATCGCGCCACGCTTATTTTTGATGAAATGAATAGGGAAATGCCTCTAAGCAAGCAGTGCGGTGACTTTGCAGAAAAAGATGGCTGGTTTACGCCTCAAAATATTGCCAATAAACCTGTAGGCATTGCTTCGTCTGAGCCGCTCAAAAATGTCTGCGATCACTTTGCCGATTGCATTCAAAGCAATGTGGTATCGACAATTTCTTCAGGGGAGATTGGAGCAGTGCTGGTCTCTATCTTGATTGGACTTTCTAAATCACTGAACAGCGGAGGCAGTTGGGATACTGCAAACGGCACCACA